>NZ_AXVU01000078.1:0-9310 GCF_000482585.1 Streptomyces sp. CNQ329
TAGTCGCGGACCAGGTCCCGCATCAGAACCGCGCTCCACGGGGTGAGGTTCAAGAACCGCTGGAGTGCCTTGGGCTCCTTCTCACCGGCGAACTCGGCCATGGTCCAGCCGTTCTTGCGCTGCAACGGGGAGAGGAGCCCACGCAGGTACTGAAGGGCGTGCCCTTGGGACTCCGGGCGGTAGAACAGTGGGGTTATCCGCTCGCCCAGCGCGGCGAACTCTCGGTCCCAGACGGCTAAATCGGCCGGGCTGACGGCGTCCGACGGACAATCTTGATCACGGGGCTGTGTCGTGGCCACAGCCAGAGTCTCCCACCACCCCATGATCAAGATCTAGCCCTGTAGTACTAGTTCCGGCGGTTCGTGCACGTCCGCTCCTCCTTCGAGCCGCGGAGCTTGACAGGCCCGCTCTCAATGTACGGGGAGGAGTGCGGCGGAACCAGGGAACCCCCGTGACTGCCCGGCGGCGGCCGTTCCCCTGTGCCCCCGGCCGTGCGGGGCCCCCGCGGGGGCCCCGCGGTCAGGCCCGTCTCAGCACCGCATCGGCTTCAGCCACGCGCACTCCAGGTCCGCCGGGTGCTCCGTACCCCGCGTCGTCCGCGACCGCGGCTCCGCCGCCGGAGTGCCCTCGCCGTACCCGGCCAGCGTCGTGACCACCGCGTCCTCGATGTCCTTCACCGAACCCGTCAGGTAGTTGTTGAGCACCACGCTGAACACCAGTTCCCTGCCGTCCGCGTCCGTCACGTACCCCGACAGCGCCGACGCCCCCGTCAGCGACCCCGTCTTCGCGCGGGCGTTGCCCTCCGCCGGGGTGTCACACATCCGCGAGCGCAGCGTGCCGCCCACGAAGCGGTCCGGGTCGCACGCCACCGGCAGCGACGCGTACCAGGCGCCGAACCACGGTTCGTCCTGGACCGCCGTCAGCAGCGTGACGAACGCGCGGCTCGGGATCGTGTTGCCCCGTGACAGCCCCGAGCCGTCGACCTGGCGCAGGGTGGACGTGTCGACGCCCACCGATTCCAGGTACGACGAGACCCCGCGCAGACCCGCGCTCCACGTGCCGGCGTCCGCCGTCTCCACGCCGATCGTCTTCGTCAGGATCTCCGCGTGGCCGTTGTTGGAGAGCTTCATGAACGGGACCAGCAGGTCCTTCAGCGGCATCGAGCCGTGGCTGGCGACCGTACGCGCCCCGTCCGGCGTCGCCCGCCCCAGCAGCGTCTTCCCGCGCACGTCGACGCCGTGGCGCTCCAGCGCGTCCCGGAAGACCGCCGCCGCATAGCCGGTCGGCTCCCAGACCGTGATCCACTCCTTGGTGGCGTTCGCCTTCACCGGGATGTCGCCGCTGACGACGATGGTGTTCGTGCCGTGCTCCCGGGCGATCCCCAGCGTGTCGCCCTCGCCCTCCGCGACCGTACGGCCCCGGTTGTCGATCTTCACGTAGCCGTTGGCCGGCGTCACCTTCACCGTCGGCCGGTCGCCCGCCTTCTTGCCGGGGTACGCCTCCACCACCACCGTGCCGGAGTCGTAGTCGGTGTCGGGGGCCACCGTCAGCGCGGAGATCTGCATCGCGTAGTAGTCCGACTCGTAGTCGGCGGACCAGCCGTTGCCGACGCGTGCGGAGTCGAAGCGGGTGTCGTCCGCGACGAGCCGGCCGACCTCGTCCACCCCCGCCGCCGCGACCTGCGCGGCCAGCGCGTCGTAGTCGGCGGCCAGCATCGTGGGGTCACCGCTGCCGCGCAAGTAGAGGTCGCCGCCCGCGGTGAGAGCGTCCGTGGTCCAGGTGTAGTCGGGGCCCAGCAGCTCCATCGCCGCGGCCGAGGTGGGCAGCTTGGTGTTGGAGGCGGGGGTGAGGCGGGTGGCGGCGGACTGTTCGTACAGCGTCTCGCCGCTCGCCGCGTCGGCCACCACGACGGACGCGAGCGCGCCGTCGAGGCGCTCGTCGGCGAGGACGTTGTCCAGCGCCTGCTTGAGCCCGTCGTCGTCGGGGTCCGCCCCCGCCGGGGCGCTGCCGCCGAGGCCGAAAGCGAGGAGGCCGGCCACCGCGGCGGCGGCCGGCCAAGTCCATGAACGCACTGCTGACTTCGGACGTCTGGGGGATCTGCTCATGACAGTGGAGCATGGCGAACCGGGACACGGGCAACAAGTACCTTGCCGCCCGTGTCATTGGTCCGACCGGTGGTATGACCGGCCCGTCAGTCCTTGCGGCGGAGGATCTTGTTCCCCAGCCACACCAGCGGGTCGTACTTGCGGTCCGCCGCCCGCTCCTTGAGCGGGATCAGCGCATTGTCCGTGATCTTGATGTGCTCGGGACAGACCTCCGTGCAGCATTTGGTGATGTTGCAGTACCCCAGGCCGTGCTCGTCCTGCGCCGTGGTCCTGCGGTCCAGCCCTTCGTCGGCCGCGGCGTCCAGCGGGTGCATGTCCAGCTCGGCGACGCGCATGAGGAAGCGCGGGCCCGCGAAGGCCGCCTTGTTCTCCTCGTGGTCACGGACCACATGGCACGTGTCCTGGCACAGGAAGCACTCGATGCACTTGCGGAACTCCTGCGAGCGGTCCACGTCCTCCTGCTGCATCCGGTACTCACCCGGGGCCAGCTTCTCGGGCGGCACGAAGGCGGGGATCTCGCGGGCCTTCTCGTAATTGAAGCCCACGTCCGTGACCAGGTCGCGGACCACGGGGAAGGCGCGCAGCGGGGTGACCGTGATGGTCTCCCCGGGCTCGAACACCGACATCCGGGTCATGCACAGCAGCCGCGGCCGGCCGTTGATCTCCGCGCTGCACGAGCCGCACTTGCCCGCCTTGCAGTTCCAGCGCACGGCCAGGTCGGGAGCCTGCGTGGCCTGCAGCCTGTGGATGATGTCGAGGACGACCTCGCCCTCGTTGACCTCGACCTCGAAGTCCTCCAGGCCGCCGCCCTCGTCGTCGCCGCGCCAGACCTTGAAGTGGGCGAGCTGGGCGGTCTGGGGGGACGTCCCCCCGGAAGACACGGTGTCCGTGCCGGTGGTGGGTGCCGTGGTCACTCGGTCAGCTCCTCGTCCGTCAGGTACTTCACCAGCTCGTCCTTTTCGAACAGGTCGAGCAGGTCGGGCCGGATCGGCGGCATCTCACGCTTCTCCAGCCGGATCTGGCCCCGCTCGGGGTCCGGGACGTCCGCCGCGGGCAGGGCCCCGCCGGCCGGGTCGGCGAGGCGGCAGACCAGGTTCTGCTTGCGCCAGTCGCGGTCCATGGCCGGGTGATCGTCGCGGGTGTGGCCGCCGCGCGACTCGGTACGCTCCCGGGCCGCGCGCGCCACGCACTCGCTGACCAGCAGCATGTTCCGCATGTCCAGCGCGAGGTGCCAGCCCGGGTTGAACTGCCGGTGGCCCTCCACGCCCGCGCGGCGGGCGCGTACCCGGAGGTCGGCGAGGCGGGTCAGCGCCTCGCTCATCTCCGACTCCCGGCGGATGATGCCGACCAGGTCGTTCATGGACTGCTGCAGCTCCTGGTGGAGGGTGTACGGATTCTCCGGCGGCCTGGTGGCGCCGTCCCCGTCCCCGCTCCCGGCAGCCGCGCCGCCGGTACCGGCCTCCGCGCTGAACGGGCGCAGCGCCTCCGCGGACGCCGCCGCGACCTGCTCCTCGTCGACCTCCGCCCGCCCGGCGGAGCCGGCCGCGTCGCGCGCGTACTCGGCCGCGTACAGCCCCGCGCGGCGCCCGAACACCAGCAGGTCCGAGAGGGAGTTGCCGCCGAGGCGGTTGGAGCCGTGCATACCGCCGGCGACCTCGCCGGCCGCGAAGAGGCCCGGCACGCCCAGCGCCGCCGCCGTGTCCGGGTCGACGTCGACGCCGCCCATCACGTAGTGGCAGGTCGGGCCGACCTCCATCGCCTCGGCGGTGATGTCGACGTCCGCCAGCTCCTTGAACTGGTGGTGCATCGAAGGCAGCCGGCGCTTGATCTCCTCCGCGGGCAGCCGGGTCGAGACGTCCAGGAACACCCCGCCGTGCGGGGAGCCGCGGCCGGCCTTGACCTCGGAGTTGATGGCGCGGGCCACCTCGTCACGGGGCAGCAGTTCGGGCGGGCGCCGGTTGTTGTCCGGGTCGTCGTACCAGCGGTCGCCCTCCTCCTCGCTCTGGGCGTACTTCTCCTTGAAGACGTCCGGGATGTAATCGAACATGAAGCGTTTGCCCTCGCTGTTGCGCAGGACACCGCCGTCGCCGCGGACCGACTCGGTGACGAGGATGCCCTTGACCGAGGGCGGCCAGACCATCCCGGTGGGGTGGAACTGGACGAACTCCATGTTGATCAGCGACGCCCCGGCGAGCAGCGCCAGCGCGTGGCCGTCGCCGGTGTACTCCCAGGAGTTGGACGTCACCTTGAACGACTTGCCGATGCCGCCGGTCGCCAGCACCACCGACGGCGCCTCGATCACGAAGAACCGGCCCGACTCGCGCTCGTAGCAGAACACCCCGGAGACGCGCCCGTCGGGCGCCTTGAGGATGCGCGTGACCGTGCACTCCTGGAAGACCTTGATCCGGGACTCGTAGTCCCCGCCGGCCTTGTGGTCCTCCTGCTGGAGGGAGACGACCTTCTGCTGCAGCGTACGGATCAGTTCGAGCCCCGTGCGGTCCCCGACATGGGCGAGGCGCGGGTACTCGTGGCCGCCGAAGTTGCGCTGGGAGATCTTGCCGTCCCTGGTGCGGTCGAAGAGCGCACCCCAGGTCTCCAGCTCCCAGACGCGGTCCGGCGCCTCCTTGGCGTGCAGCTCCGCCATCCGCCAGCTGTTGAGGAACTTGCCGCCGCGCATCGTGTCGCGGAAGTGGACCTGCCAGTTGTCGCCCGCGTTGACGTTGCCCATGCTGGCGGCGATGCCCCCCTCCGCCATCACGGTGTGGGCCTTGCCGAAGAGCGACTTGCAGATCACGGCCGTACGCAGCCCCTGCTCGCGGGCCTCGATCGCCGCCCGCAGTCCGGCGCCCCCGGCACCTACCACGACGACGTCCCACTGCTGCCGTTCGACTTGCGTCATTTTCTGTGCTTCGCCTTTCCCATCGGTCGGCTCGCTGCGCCTCAGAACAGCACCGGGTCGTCGAACGCGCCCGAGGCCACCAGGTATACGTACAGGTCGGCGAGTCCCACGCTGATCAGGGACGCCCAAGCCAGCAGCGCGTGGCGCTGGTTGAGCTTGCCCACCCAGCCCCATGCGCGGTAGCGCAGCGGGTGCTTGGAGAAGTGCCTGAGCCGGCCGCCGACGATGTGCCGGCAGGTGTGGCAGGAGAGGGTGTAGAGCCAGATGAGCACGACATTGACCCAGAGCACGAGGGTCCCGAGGCCCATGTGGCCCCACTCGTACTCACTGTTGCGGAAGCCGAGGATCGCGTCGTACGTGAGGATGGCGGCGACCACGAGCGCGGCGTAGAAGAAGTAGCGGTGCAGGTTCTGCAGGATCAGCGGAAAGCGGGTCTCGCCGGTGTACGTCTTGTGCGGCTCGGCGACCGCGCAGGCGGGCGGAGACACCCAGAAGCTGCGGTAGTACGACTTGCGGTAGTAGTAGCAGGTGAACCGGAAGCCCAGCGGGAAGACCAGGATGATCACCGCCGGGGACATGAACCACCAGTCACCGAAGAGCGCGAAGTTCGGGCCGCCCTTCATGTCGACGCAGTCGGAGCCCAGACAGGGTGAGTAGAACGGTGAGACGTAGGGAGCCGCGTAGTAGTCGTCGTTGACGAAGGCGCGCCATGTCGAGTAGACGATGAATGCCATCAGACCGGTGAAGGTGGCGGCCGGCTGCAGCCACCAGCGGTCGGTCCGCAGATGGGGCGCGGCGATGGCGGCACGGCCCGGGGCGCGGACTCCGCCCGGCTGGTCGGGGCTCGGTGGGCGTTCGGTTGTTCCGGTGGCCAAGGTTGTCTCCGGCAGGAGGGTGAGTGGGTCGGGGATGGTCGGAGGTGCTGCGGCGGGCCGGGGCCTGACAGGGCCGCGGCGCGCGGTCGTGGGCGGGGGGTGGGTCCGGCTGCCCGGCTAGGGGGCGTGCCGGCCGCCGGCGCCGAGTCCCTCGTCGTCGGCGTCCCGCCACAGGGTGTGGTCGTACGGCTGGTCGGGGATGGGGACCAGGGTCGGTCCCTCCTTCTCCGGGCCCTGGGCGGAGACCTCGCGCAGCAGGGCGAGGGACTCCCGCAGGTGGTCGGCGTCGGTCCGCACGCGGCGCAGCTCCAGCGCGCCGGCGCCCATGCGCTGCTCCAGGCGGCTCACCGTGCGTACGAGATCGTCGACGCAGCGCTGCGCTGCGGTCAGTTCTTCGTTCAGGGTCATGACATGCCCTCACGTCTTCGGTCGGGCGGTGCTGACGGTGCCCCGCGCGGTCTTCGCGCACGGCGAAAACGCGCTCAGGGCGCTGTGGGGGGAAGTGTCGCGCGTCTCGCGCTCGCTTGGGAAGGGATCTGCAGATTTCCCCCTGCGGGGGTGACCTACGGGGCCGGATCCTGCCGATCCGTACGCAGAACACACGGCCCGATCTCCCTACGGCTGGGCCGGACGGGTTGCGTTGCGCGGCGTGCCCGACGTGTCGCCGCCGGGTCCGGGGCGGGCTCGTTTTAGGTGGCGGGACAAGAGAAGTGTGATGAGCGGCAAATGATGCCGGAAATGTGCCTCACGGAGGTATCGCGCATGTCCCCTCACCGCCGCAGGCGCTCCGCCGCCGTGCTGCTCGCGGCCGGCGTCACCCTGCCCCTGGCGGGCTGCGACTCCTCCCCGGGCAACGCCGCCGGCGCGGCGCACGACGTGACCGCCGTCTCGCGCGAGCAGCTCCGGCCCGGCGGCACGGTCCGCTGGGCCGTGGACGAGGCGCCGGAGACGTTCAACGTCTTCCAGGCCGACGCGGGCGAGGCGACCGACCGCGTGGCGGGCGCGGTGCTGCCGCGGCTGTTCACCGTCGACGAGCACGGCACGCCGGCGGCCGACCCGGACTACCTGGAGAGCGCGGACATCGAGGACCGCAGCCCGAAGCAGCGCGTGGTCTACCGGCTGAACCCGAAGGCGGTCTGGAGCGACGGGCGGCCCCTCGGGGCGGAGGACTTCGAGGCGCAGTGGCTGGCGCTCAACGGCGAGGACACGGCGTTCTGGACGGCGCGCAACGCCGGTTACGACCGGATCGACTCGGTCGAGGCGGGCGATGAGCCGGGCGAGGTGGAGGTCGTCTTCGACAAGCCGTACGCGGACTGGAAGGCACTCTTCTCGCCGCTGTACCCGATGAGTGTGACGAAGACGCCGGAGGCGTTCAACGACCGGTCGCGGAAGGGACTGGCGGAGGTCGCGGGCCCGTTCATGATCAAGGACGTCAGGGGCGACGAGGACGGCGGGGACGGGAAGAAGGACGAGAAGAGCAAGAAGAACAAGGCCGGGAAGAGGGCGGACAGGGACGAGAAAGACGACAAGAAGAAGAACGGCAAGAAGGACGGCAAGAAGAGGGACGGGAAGAAGAAGGGGAAGCGGGACGAGAGCAACGCGAGCGAACCCACGTCCGTGACGCTCGTGCGCAACCCCCGGTGGTGGGGTGACCGGGCGCTGCTCGACCGGCTCGTCTTCGAGGAGGTGCCGCGCGGCCCCGGGCGGGAGAGGGCGCTGGACGCCGGCCGGCTGGACATCGCCGAGGTCGAACGGGACGAGGCCCTTCGGGCCGCCCGTGCCGAGCGGGCCGCGGTGCAGGTCGCCGAACCCGACCGGGCGCAGGACGGCAAGCCCGCGGACCTGGTCTCCCTGCCGAAGGCGGGCCCGCGCCCGTACTCCGTGCACCGGGCGCTGGAGCCCGCGTACACGCAGCTCGCGCTGAACGGCAGCTCGGGCCCGCTGGCCGACGAGCGGGTACGCCGCGCCGTCGCCCGCGCCGTCGACCGCGGCACCCTGGCGCGCAGCGTCCTCGGTCCGCACGGCCTGCCGGCGAAGCCGCTGGGCAGCCACCTGCTGATGCCGGGCCAGCCGGGCTACAGCGACCAGAGCGCCGCGCTCGGCCCGCAGGACGTGGTCGCGGCGCAGAAGCTGCTGGCGGAGGCGGGCTGGAAGGGCGGCCCGCGGCCGGAGGACGCGGAGGCGAAGGGCTCCGGCGACGACAAGCCGGCCGCGGGGCTGCTGCCGACGTACGACCTGCCGCTGTCGGTCACCCAGCCGGCGCAGGCCCAGCACGTCGTGCTCGGCCGGCAGGCCGAGCTGTTTGCGGCGGCTGCGAAGCACGGCAGGTCCTCGAAGCCGTACAAGGAGGCGGTGCGGGCGGCCCGGCTTGCGCGCGCGGCGCTGGCCGAGCGGGAGACGAGCGTGGCGCAGCCGCCGCGGCAGCGGCCGTTCGTCAAGAAGGGCAAGCCGCTGACGCTCCGCTTCGTGGTGCCGACGGGGCCGGGCACGGAGCAGTTGCGGTCGGTGGCCTCGCGGGTGGTGAAGATGATGGACAACATCGGCGTCCGCACCGAGGTGGTGGAGGCCGGCGAGCCGGACTACTTCACGGACTACATCGCTGCCGGCGAATACGACCTGGCCCTCTACTCCTGGCCCGGCACCCCCTACCCGGCCACCGACGCCCGCCCGATCTACGCCAAGCCCGTACCGTCCCCCGACGGCTCCCTGGTGGTCGAGCAGAACTACACCCGCGTCGGCACCGACGAAATCGACCGGCTCTTCGACCAGGCCCTCTCCGAGCTGGACGACGAGGCGGCACAGGAACTCCTCAACCGTGCCGACGCCCGCATCTGGGCAGCGGCCGGTTCGATCCCCCTCTACCAGCGCCCCCAACTGGTC
The DNA here is from genome assembly GCF_000482585.1 of Streptomyces sp. CNQ329. Lineage (NCBI taxonomy): Bacteria > Bacillati > Actinomycetota > Actinomycetes > Kitasatosporales > Streptomycetaceae > Streptomyces > Streptomyces sp. CNQ329. The sequence continues at coordinate 8,760 of NZ_AXVU01000078.1, forward strand.
GCCACCACACGCAACCTGGCCAACGCCGGCGCCTTCGGCTTCGCCACCCCCCGCTACCAGGACATCGGCTACCGCAACTGAAGCCTCCGCCCGGGAAACCGTCTGCCGACCGGCCGCGTCCTGACCCTTGAGGGATCAGGTGATACCGCCGTTCGGAACTGGGTAGCGCGCTCCCCGGGGGGGGTGCCTCTATGTCCTTCGTCAAGCCTGAACTGGTCATGCGATGGCTGCTGCGGGGGTGCGTGGTTCATAGAGGGTGCCGTCGCGGAGCATGGCGAAGAGCACGCTGATGCGGTGGCGGGCGAGGCGGAGGAGGGCTTGGGTGTGGGTCTTTCCCCGGGCCCGGCATTTGTCGTAGTAGGTGCGGGAGGCGGGGTCGTGCAGGGCGGCGAAGGCCGAGAGGAACATGGCCCGTTTGAGCTGCCGGTTTCCGCCTCGTGGTGCGTGCTCGCCGTGGATCGATGTTCCGGACGACTTGGTGGTGGGGGCGAGTCCGGCGTAGGAGGCGAGGTGAGCGGCGGTGGGGAAGCTGGTGCCGTCGCCGACGGTGA
>NZ_AXVU01000079.1:0-9090 GCF_000482585.1 Streptomyces sp. CNQ329
CCGATGTAGACGCCGGTGCGGCTGCCGCGCAGGCTGTCCGGGTCGATCCCGGCCCGCTCACACGCCTCCCACGACGTCTCCAACACCAGCCGCTGCTGCGGATCCATCGCCAACGCCTCACGCGGCGACACACCGAAAAACTCCGCATCAAAATCACCCGCATCATGCAAAAACCCACCATGACGCGCATACGACTTCCCCGACCTACCCGGATCAACGTCGAAAAGATCCGACCCCCAACCCCGATCCGACGGAAACTCCGAAATCCCCTCACCACCGGACCACACCAGATCCCACAAACCCTCCGGCGACGTCACACCACCCGGATACCGACACGCCATCCCCACCACCACCACAGGATCATCCGCATCCACCTCGACGGTGGTGGTCACGACGCCGTCGTCGGCGCCGGTGAGGCGGGCGTGCAGGTGGGCGGCGAGGCGTTCGGGGGTGGGGTGGTCGAAGAGGACGGAGCTGGGCAGGTCGAGACCGGTCGCGTCGGCCAGCCGGTCCCGGAGCGTGACGGCGGAGATCGAGTCGAAGCCCAGGTCACGGAAGGCGCGCCGCACCTCGACGGCGGACGCGTCGGAGTACCCGAGGACGCCGGCGGCCTCGGCCACGACGAGCGCCAGGGTCCGCGCCTGCCCGGCACCGGTGGCGGAGGCATCGCCGGAGGGGGTGGCGGGAGCCGTCGCGGCGGAAGAGTCGGACGTGTCCGCATGCCTCGTGTCGGGACCGGCAGCCGGGGGCAGCGCCGCGGTCTGCCGCTCCCCCGTCAGCCAGTGGCGCTCCCGCTGGAACGCGTAGGTCGGCAAGTCGACATGTCGGGCGCCCGTGCCCTGGAAGACGGCGGACCAGTCGACGGTCACGCCGTGCAGGTGGGCCCGTACGACCCCCGTCAGCACCTCGTGCCGCTCGGTCGCGCCGCCGCGGCGCAGCGGTACCGTCACCGCGCCCGGCAGGCACTCCTTGGCCATGGCGGACAGGACACCGTCCGGCCCGATCTCGACGAGCGTGGTGACGCCGGCGGCGCCCAGCCAGCGCACGCCCTCGTGGAAGCGGACGGTCCGGCGGACATGCCGCACCCAGTAGCCGGGGTCGCAGACCTCGTCGGCGCCGACTTCCCGGCCGCCGAGGTTGGACACGATGGGGATGCGCGGCGGGCGGAAGTCCAGCTCGCCGGCGACGGCGGCGAAGTCGGCGAGCATGCCGTCCATGTGCGCGGAGTGGAAGGCGTGGCTCACCCGCAGCCTGCGCGTCTTCCAGTCCCGTTCTGCGCAGACCGCGGCCATGCCGTCCACGGCGTCGGCGTCTCCGGAAACGACGGTCGCCGCGGGGCCGTTGACCGCGGCGATGTCCAGCCCGGAGAGGGCGTCCGGCCCGGTGAGGAGGGCCTCGACCTCGTCGGCGGGCGCGCGGACGGACAGCATCGCACCGCCCTCGGGCAGCGCCTGCATGAGCCCGCCGCGGGCCGCGACCAGGCGGCAGGCGTCGGGCAGGGTGAGCACGCCGGCGACGTGGGCGGCGGCGAGTTCGCCGATGGAATGGCCGGCCACCACGTCCGGGCGCATCCCCCAGCTCTCCAGCAGCCGGAAGAACGCGACCTCGAAAGCGAAGAGCGCCGGCTGCGCGTAGACCGTGCGGTGCAGCTCCGGGTCGTCGTCGGCGAACATCACGTCGCGCAGGGGCCGGTCGACGTATGGTGCGAGCGCGACGTCGAGCGCGGTGCACAGCTCGTCGAGCGCGGCACGGAACACCGGCCAGGAGGCGTGCAGTTCACGGCCCATGCCGGCGCGCTGGCTGCCCTGGCCGGCGAAGAGGTGCGCGACGCGGCCCTCCCGGGGGGTGCCGCGCAGGATGCCGGAGGCGGGGGTGTCGTCGGCGAGCGCCGTCAAGCCGTCGAGCAGGGAGTCGAGCGTCCCCCCGGCGGCCGGTGCCGTCGCTTCCGCGGGCGTGAGGGCGGGGAGGACGGCGGCCCGGTACTCGAAGGCCGAGCGGGTGGTGGCAAGAGCGCGGGCGACGTCGACGGGAGGGGCGACGTCGCCTCGCGCGGTCAGGTGGTCATGCAGCCGGCGCGCCTGGGCCCGCAGGGCGGCGGCGCTGCGGCCGGAGAGGAGGAAGGGCAGCACGCCGGCCACAGTGACGGGCGCTTTCGCCGCGTCCCCGGCGGCCTGTGCGGGATCGGTTCCCTCCCCTTCCTCGTGGCTCTGCACCGGCGGTTCCGCCACCACCACGTGGGCGTTCGCCCCGCCCATCCCGAACGAGCTGACCCCGGCGATCAGCCGCCGGCCGTCGTGAGGCCAGGGCCCGTGCTCCTCCTGCACCCGCAGTCCCAGGTCGGCGAGCGGGATCGCGGGGTTGGCGGAGCGGAAGTGCAGGCTGCGGGGCAACTCCCGGTGGTGCAGGCTCAGCAGCGTCTTGATCAGGCCGGTGATGCCGGCCGCGCCCTCCAGGTGGCCGACGTTGGTCTTGGCGGAGCCGACGCGCAGCCGCTCGCCGTCGGCGCGGCCGGCGCCCAGGGCCTCGCCGAGTGCCGTTGCCTCGACGGGGTCCCCGATCCGGGTGCCGGTGCCGTGCAGCTCGACGTACTGGATGTCGCCGGGGGCGACGCCGGCGCGCTCGCAGGCCAGGCGCAAAAGGTCGGCCTGGCCCCGGGCGCCCGGGGTGGTGAGGGTGTCCGTGGTGCCGTCGTTGTTGACGGCGCTGCCGAGGATGACGCCGAGCACCCGGTCACCGTCGTCGAGCGCGTCGGAGAGCCGCTTGAGCAGGACGAGGCCGCCGCCCTCGCCCCGTACGTAGCCGTTGGCGCGGGCGTCGAAGGTGTGGCAGCGGCCGTCGGGCGACAGCGCGCCGAACGCCTCGGTGATCTCGTAGCCGTCGGCCGTGAGGTTGAGGTTCACGCCACCGGCCAGGGCGAGGTCCGACTCTCCCCGCAGCAGGCTTTCGCAGGCCAGATGGACGGCGGTGAGCGAGGAGGACTGCCCGGTGTCGACCGACATGCTGGGGCCGGTGAGGCCGAGGAGGTACGAGACGCGGTTGGCGATGATGCCGCGGTGCAGGCCGGTGGCGGTGTGCTGGCCGACGGCGGCCGGGCCGAACTGCTGGGTGAGCCGGGCGTAGTCGTCGGCGATGGCACCGACGAACACCCCGGTGCGGGTGCCGGCGAGCGACGCGGGCACGATACCGGTCCGTTCCAGCGCCTCCCAGGCCAGCTCCAGCACGAGGCGCTGCTGCGGGTCCATGGCGGCGGCCTCGCGCGGGCCGATGCCGAAGAAGGCGGGGTCGAAGAGGTCGACGTGGTCGAGGAACGCGCCGCTGCGGGCCTTCCCCGGCTCCTCGTCGCGCGCGTGCAGGTCCGGGCGCCCGTCGGGGAGCCCGGTGACGGCGTCGCGGCCGTCGCGCAGCAACTCCCAGAATGCTTCGGGTGTGTCGGCCTGCGGGAGACGGCAGGCCGTTCCCACCACGGCGATGGATGCCGGGCCTTCCGGTCGCGCGAGGGCCTGGGCCGCCGGTTCCGACACTGTCCACACTCCGATCCGTCGGGCCCGGCGGGCCCGCGGAGGCGATGCCGGGCGCTGTCATGGCTCATGCTGGGCGGCTGGGCTAAAGAGGCCCTAACCGTGGGCTGAGTGCCCTACTTGCAGGTCATGCGGACTCGGCCGGGGCCTCGCGCCGCTCCTGGCGCCGGGCCCGCAGCCGGACGACGACGAACCGCACGACGAGCACGAGGAGGAGGCCGCCGACGACGGCGGTGAACCCGTTCGCGTACTGCTCCACGGTGTCGTGGCTGCTGCCGACCGCGTAGCCGGCGGTGAGGAGGACGAGGTTCCACAGCAGCGAGCCGATCGCCGTGTAGGCCGCGAAGAGCGGCATCGGCATGCGCTCGATACCGGCGGGGAGCGAGACGTAGCTGCGCACGATGGGAATCAGCCGGCCGATCAGCACGGCCTTGGCACCGTAGCGGCCGAACCATCCCTCGGCGCGGTCGAGGTCGGACTCCTGGACCAGCGGGAAGCGGATGAAGATGGCGCGGGTACGGCGTCTGCCGAGGAGCGCGCCGACGTAGTAGTGGAGGACGGAACCGACGACGGACCCGATGGTGCTCCAGCACACGAGAGCGAGGAAGTTGAGGTCGCCGAGGCGGGCCGTGTACCCGCCGAGCAGCAGCACCAGCTCGCTGGGCACGGTGGGAAAGAGGCTTTCCAGACCGGTGGCGATCGCCACCCCGGGTGAGCCGAGGTTCTCCATGAGGTCGGTGGCCCAGTTGCCGGAGCTGTCCGCCGAGGCGGCGGCCCACACCTGAGGTTCGAAGGTCATCGCACTTCCCGGGCTCTCCTGGTCGGGTTCGGGCAGGAACGACCGGCGGGCTGTGCCCGCCGGTCTCAGCCCGTCGTTCGGCTGCGGCCCGCGACGTCAGTCGCAGAGCGCAATGGAGTTGAAGGACTCGGTCTCGCTGACGAGGGTCCACGACAGCTCGCCGATCTTGCCGGCGTAACGGCCGCCGGTGCCGTACGCCGGGAGCTTCTGCTCCTTGCCCGAGGCCAGCGCGGTCAGATTGACCAGGCCCGCGACGTGAATGGTGCCGTCGTCGAGGGTGTACTCGGCGGCCGAGAAGGAGTACAGCTCTCCGGTCTCGGCGTCCTTCTTGATGATGATGCCCTTGATGTCGTTGGTCCCGATGCGGTTGCGCTGGTCGTCCAGCACCGCGTCCTCGGTGATCACGACATCGCCGACGCTCGGACCGGTCGGAGCCGTGTCCTTGGTCTCGGTGGTGACCAGCTGCTCGATGAACGAGATGGTCACGCACTCGGCCTTGTGGTCCTCCGCGGCGTGGGCCTGGGTCGCGCCGATGGGCACGGTCAGCGCCAGGGCGGCGGCCCCGGCGGCGGTCAGCCGGGAGGGGAACTCTGTCGGGCGCACTGCTTTCCCTTCTGGTGGTGGTACTGCTGGGCGAAAGCGCCGGGCACCGCTCAGCAGAGCAGGCACCGGCGCCGTGGCGGCCATGCTGTGCCGTTGGCCTAAAGCCGCCCTTGGCCGGTTCTCACGCCCGCTCCGGCGGTGCCGCCCCCCGGAGACCGCGGCGGCATCTGCTTCCACCGCGGTCTCCGGATGACGCGACACCCGGCCGGCTCGTCAGCCGGTCGGGGCGCCGAACCAGGTGCGCAGCGCGACACGCAGCTCCTCCTGGCCCCAGCCGTCGCCGTCGTGCCAGGCGACGCAGCCGTCCGGGCGCAGCAGCAGGGTGCCGGGCAGCTCGGGTACGGGCTGGGCGCGGACCACGTCGATCCGGTCGGCCCACCCGCTCTCTTCCTGCGCGGAGGCGTCACCGGACAGGTCGAGCAGCACGCCGCGGCCGGACTGCAGCGTCTCAGCGACACCCATGTCACCGGCCGCGGTCTTGATCTGCACCTGCGGCAGCCGCCGGCCGAGCAGCCGGTCGCCGTCGGCGGGCTCCGGCACGCCCTCGTAGGCGAGGGGGACGGCGGGGCCCAGGTTCGTGACGATCTCGGCAAGGAAGACGTTCACGTCGTCGAACTTCAGGAACTCGCCCATCATCTCCCGCATGTAGCGGGCCAGCGGGCGCGGGTAGAGGAGGGCGAGCTGCGCCTGGATGTTCATGCAGGCGAGCCGGCCCGCGAGGTGCCGCTCCACGTGGTACGAGTCGAGCAGGCCCTCGGGCGCCCAGCCGTGGACCTCTGCGGCGATCTTCCAGCCGAGGTTCACCGCGTCGCCGATGGCGGTGCCGAGGCCCTGGCCGTTGTACGGGTAGTGGACGTGCGCCGCGTCGCCGGCGATGAAGACGCGGCCCTTGCGGTACTGCTCCGCGTTGCGGGTGACGATCGAGTAGTGCTGCAGCCAGTGCGCCTCGGTGGCCTTCAGCTCCTTGCCGGTCAGCCGCTTGACCGCGTCGCCAAGCTGCTCCAGCGTCGCCGGGCCGTCCTCGAACTCCGGCGGCTCGGTGGAGAACTCCGCGCTGAACACGCGCATGACGTCGGGGCTCAGCGGGGCGCCGAGGAACTGGTCGCCGTTTTCCGTGTAGGACAGCCCGTACTGCTCGCGTGCCACGTCCTCACGGTTGATCGCGACGTCGCCGACGATGCCGCGCACGATCACCCAGTCGTCGCCGACGTAGTCGATGCCGGCCTGCTTGCGGACGACGCTCTCCCGCCCGTCGCACCCGACCAGGTACCGGCAGCGCAGCCGCTCCTCACCGGCGTCGGAGGTGAGCGTCACGGTGACGCCGGACCCGTCCGGGTCCTCCTCGAAGCCGGTCAGGCGGGTGGCCCAGCGCAGGTCGACGCCCAGCTCGACGGCCCGGTCGATGAGCACCTTCTCCAGCCGGGACTGGAGCACCATGTGGGTGGGCTCACGCGGCCCCTGCACCTTCTCGAAGGCAAGGCGCAGGTCCGCGAACCGCACCTCGGGGAAGGTGACCGTGCCTTCCCGCAGCCCGGCGGCCAGGCCCCGCTGGTCCAGCATCTCCAGCGTGCCCGCGTTGATCGCCATGGCCGGAGCCTCGGCGCGCTGCGTGGGGTGAATGTCCACAAGGACCGCGGGCACGTCACGCATCGCCAGCTCGCAGGCGAGCATCAGACCGGCGGGCCCGGCGCCCACAACGACGACCGGCTCACTCATAAAGGCTCCTTCGGAAGGTACGAACGTACGTCGGTACGGGGCGCGTTGCCCGGGTCGGGCAGGGCGCGTCACCGGGCCGCGGCCCCGGCCGCTGGTGCGGGGGAGGTCTCCCCCTCGTCGAGCGTGGTCATCAGATAGGCCGCCAGCGCCTGCGGCGTGGGGTTGTCGAAGATGGCCATCGGCGGGATCTGCAGCCCCGACACGGCCGCGACCCGGTTGCACAGTTCGAGGGCCGTGAAGGAGGAGAACCCCAGCTCGGTGAACTGGGCGTCGGGAAGGATCTCCGTGGTGTCCTCGTGCCCGAGGACCTCGGCGGAAGCGTCCCGCAGCACCGTCAGCAGCAGCTCCGCACGTTCGGCCGCGGTGGCGGCGTCCAGCCGGTGGCGCAACCGGGCCGCGACCTCGCCGAGGTGTCCGGGATCGTCGCCTCCGGGCTCCGGACCGGCTGCCTCTGCCGCCTCGGCACCGTCGGCCCCGGGGATCGCGCGCAGCAGGGAGCCGGCGGTCCCCCGGTCGGACTGCTTGACGTAGCGGTCCCAGTCGACGTCGACGAGCACGGGAGCGGCCGACCGGCCGGCGACGGCGCGTACCAGCAGCCGTGCCGCGGGCCGCGGCGCCATGGGGCGGATGCCCTGGTAGCGCAGGTGCTTTCCGGCCGGGGTGTCCGCCGCCTCCGGGTCCTGCCACGGGCCGCAGGCGACCGAGGTGACGGGCAGGCCGCGCTCGCGATACGTCTGGGCCAGCGCCCCCAGGTGGGCGTGCACCGCGCCCTGCGCGCCGAAGCCCGCCGCGCCGAGGGTGGCGACCGCGGAGAAGCAGTGCACGAACGACTCCAGCCCCCGGTCGAGAGTCAGCTCGCAGAGGTTGGCGAGGGACTTCGCGGCCGGGTCGAGCAGCCGGCCGATCTCGTCGGCGTCCACGGCGCCGACGACGTCGTCGAGTTCGGCGGTCACGTGCACGACGGCGGTCAGCGGGTGCTCCGGCGCGACGGAACGGACGAGCGCGGCGACGGCGTCGCGGTCGGTGAGGTCGACGGCGGCCACCACCGGTTCCGCACCCGCCTCACGCACCTGCGTGACCAGCGCGGCTTCCTCGTCCGTCCCGGGTCCGGTGGCCAGCAGCAGGTGCCGTACCCCTTCGCGCACGAGCTGAACGGCGACCTCTTCGGCGAGCGCGCCGTCCGCCCCGGTCACCAGTACCGTGCCGTCCGTGGCGCGCAGCCACGGCTCCGTGGCGGCGGCGAGGTCGGCCGGCCGCAGCCGGCGGGCGAAGAGCGCCCCGGACCGGACGGCGACCTGGTCCTCACGGGCGCCCGGCCGGCCCTCCCGGCCGGCCAGCACCGCCCGCAGCCGGTCCCGCACGCCCCGGTCGCCGACTCCGTCCGCGGGCAGGTCGGCCAGGCCGCCCCAGCGCTCGGCATACTCGGCGGCGAACGCCTGCGCCAGGCCCCAGATCCGGGCCTGCGCGGGGTCCGCAAACGGGTCCTGCGCGCCGGTCGCCACGCCGCCCGCGGTCACGAACCACACGGGTGTCTGGGCGACCGCGTCATCGAGCGCGTGGAGCAGTGCGGCGGAAAGTTCCAGCCCGTCCGGGCCCGGCCGCGCCACATCGGCGAACGCCAGCAGCGACAGCACGCCGGCGAGCCGGGGCCCGCAGGAGCCCAGGGCGGCGCGCAGCCGTCCGGCGAACGTCGTACGGGCCATCTCCCGCTCGACGGTGACGACTACTGCACCGGCTCCGCCCTCTTCGAGCGCCGTCAGCACGGTCCGTACGGCCGCCCGCTCCTCGGCGCCCTCGGGGACCAGGACGACCCAGTCGCCGTCCAGCAGGGGCGGCGTGCGGTCGTCCAGGGCCTCCCAGCCGAGGCGGTGACCCCAGCCGCGCTGCCGGCGCCAACTGACGAGCGAGGGCAGCACGGACTTCCACGCCGTGACGTCGGGGTCCCGCACGCCCATCGCGGACAGCACCCCGTCCAAGTCCTCGCGCTCCAGTGCGTCCCACAACTCGGCGTCGCCGGGGCGGGCGTCGGTCGCCTTGGCCGGGTCGGCGCGCAGCCAGTAGGGGCGGTGTTGGAAGGGGTAGGTGGGCAGGCTCGGTAGGGAGCTGTTGGGCTGGGGGAGGTGGGGGGTGAGGTCGGTGGGGTGGTGGTGGGTGTGGAGGTTGATGAGGGTGGCGAGGTGGGTGTGGGTTTCGTTGGGGTGGTGGGGGGTGGTGTGGGCGTTGGTGGGGAGGTGGGGGGTGAGGGTGGGGTGGGGTGCGAGTTCGGTGAAGAGGTTGATGTTGTGTGTTTCGGTGAGGTGGGTGATGCCTTGGTGGAAGTGGACGGGTTGGCGGATGTGCTGGGCCCAGTAGGCGGGGTTGTGGTGTTGGTCGGTGGTGGCGGGCAGGCCGGTGGTGTTGGAGATGACGGGGATGTCCGGCTCGCCGGGGGTGTGGCGGGTGAACAGTTCGGTG
>NZ_AXVU01000080.1:0-9054 GCF_000482585.1 Streptomyces sp. CNQ329
GGCCGGATCTACCGGGCGAGCATGCCCCTGGGGAACTTCCCCGGCAACTTCGGCTCCTCCTACACCACGATCATGACCGACTCGACGAACAACCTCTTCGAGGGGGTACAGGTCTACAAAGTCGACGGCCAGAACCAATACCTCATGATCGTCGAAGCCATCGGCTCGAACGGCCGCTACTACCGGTCGTTCACGTCCTCCAGCCTGAACGGTTCGTGGACCCCGCAGGCCACCAGCGAGAGCAACCCCTTCGCGGGCCGGGCGAACAGCGGCGCCACCTGGACCAACGACATCAGCCACGGCGACCTCGTCCGCACCAACCCCGACCAGACCATGACCATCGACCCCTGCAACCTGCAGTTCCTCTACCAGGGCAAGGATCCCGGCGCGGGCGGTCCGTACGACCAGCTCCCCTGGCGACCCGGCGTCCTCACCCTGCAGCGCTGAGGCCGCCCCGTCCACGGCGGTCACGAGGCGAACCGCCACCGGGCGGACGAGCGGTGGCGGGCGCGAGCGGTCCCGCCGTGTGACCGGTACCCACCGCCTCGGGAACCCCAGCCGCGGTGCGGCTGGGGTTCCCCGGCAGGGCCGGCCCCGCCGGGGGCACCGGTCGAACGGGCCCCGGAGGAGACGGATCGGGGCGGCACCGGACTCTGGCTGGTGACCGATGCCGCCCCGGCTGCCGACCATCCCCTTCAGAAAACCGCGCCCGGCCCGGAATGCGGGTGCCGGGGGCGGCAGACCGAAAAAGGACTGGCTCAGGCCTTCTCGCCCTGGTCCTGCTCGGCGCCCTCCACCTCGATGGTGACGGGGACGTTCTTCAGCTTGCCCTTCACGTGCGTTTGGACCTTGGCCTTGACGGAGTCCAGCTGCGACACCTGGACGCCCTTCGAGTTCTGCACGTTGCTGTACGCGAAGTCGCCCGGGCCGCTCTCGCTGATGATCACGACGTCGGCCATGGCGGCCGGGGCGGCTACGCCACCCAGTGCGACCGTCATCGCCGCCACGGCAGCCGCGCGTGCAATCTTCGTCATGGAAGTCACCTTTCTCGGTGTGGTATGTCATGATCTTCTCTACTAGAACGCTGAAGTGGTCAGCAGACCCCTCACCGTGTCACCGAGAACTTCCACTCATTTGCCGGGTATGACCGTCGCCGTGCCCTCGAAGGCCACCCCCATCAGGGGCTTCACCTGCGAAATGGTGATCACCCGCACTGCTCCGACCTGACGCCCGGCGCTGACGCCGAGGCTCACCGTCGCGGGTGACGCGCCTTCAGGAATCGTCGCAGTCGTCGCCGGACGTGCCGGACGAGACGGTCCGCGAGCCCGCCCCGCCGGAGGATCCGCGGAAACCCCCGGACCCGCTGGTGGTGCCGCCGGAGATCTTCGCGGGCGCCGCGGCGGCGACGGGGGTCATGGCGGTGGTCTCGCAGTCGTCGTCATCGCCGCAGCCGGTCAGTGCGCCGGCGGCGAGGGCCGCCGATGCGGCGGCGACGGTGACCGTGCGGATGCAACGAGCGGGGGACGTCGGCATCGGGGATCTCCAATTCCCGGCGGCGGGCCGCCGGTGCGCGTGGGTGCGTACGGGAGTCGGGGTCGAGACCCGCGGACGGGATCCTGGGGGACGCGCCTAACAGCGCTCTGAAACCCGCGCGCGTTCCGTGGCACGGTGGCTTCGGTGTTGTTCGGTCGGCAACCCGTCTTGTGGCGGCTCCGGCGGCGCCGGGAGAGGCCTGCGCGAGCGAGCTGCCGGAGGCGCTGGTCGCGCCGTGACCCCGGCGGTACGAGAGCGGCGGGGAGAGGCCGCAGTTGCCCTGCGAGCAACAGGGGTTGCCCCTGACGGACCGTACCTGCATGCTCACGTCATGGAGAGCGATCGTTCGTCGGACGTTCACCGCACCGTGGCCATCCTCTCGGCCCTGGGGTCGAAGGAGGCGACGGAGCGCGGCTGTCTCGGTGTCGTGGAGATCGCCGGACAGGCCGGCCGGGAGAAGAGCTTCCAGGGGCGGGTGAGGGCGGCGGTGAACGTCTCCGCGCCGAAGTACCGCATGCGGCGGGAGCTGGACGCCGCGGCCCGCGTGGCCGTCACCGCCGCCCGGCAGATATCGCAGGCCATGGCCGGACGCTGACCGGCCGGCCCGCCGGTCCGCCTCCCCTCACCCGTGCGCGGCACCGGCAGCCCGGCAGCCCTCCGGACCGGCAGGAAGCAGCTACGCGCCCCTCCACCTACAGGAGTCGTTCCGCATGATCTCCCGACCCTTTGCCTTCTTCAGTCCGGGCCTGCGGCTGGACGCCGACGGGATCGTCGCCGACCGCGGGCGCCGCAGCGAGCACGCCCGCTCGCGGATCGTCTCGCCCTGGGACATCGTCCGCCTCGACCTCGTCCGGTGGACGAGCTGGCCGCCTTCCTCGACGAGGCGTTCGCCACCGCACCCGCCGCCGCGCCGCTGTCGGCGACGGCCTGATCCGGCGGTGCGGCCATGACCTTCTCCGAATTCTTCGCCGACAACTGGACGGACGTGCTGGACGAGACCATCGCGCACGCGGTGCTGGTGCTGGAGGGTCTCGGGCTGGCCGTGCTCATCGGGGTGCCGCTGGCAGTGCTCACGTACCGTACGGGCGCGCCGCGCGCGGTCGTGCTGGGCGCCGCCGGACTCCTGCTGACCATCCCGTCGTACGCTCTGTTCGGTCTGCTGATCACGCCCCTGGGGCTGGGCAACGGGCCGTCGATCGTCGCCCTGACGCTCTACGCGCTGCTGCCCGTCATCCGCAACACGATGGTCGGCCTGCGCGAGGTCGACCCCGCGGTGACCGAGTCCGCCCGCGCCATGGGCATGGGGCGGCTCCGGATTCTCGCGGTCATCGAACTGCCGCTGGCCTGGCCGGTGATCATCACGGGGCTGCGGGTCGCGGCCCAGTTGCTGCTGAGCATCGCCGCCATCGCCGCGGCGGTGAACGGCCCGGGCCTCGGCAACCTCATCCTGGACGGCCTGGCCACCGCCGGCACCCCGTTCGCGGTCTACCTGACCATCGAGGGCATCGCGGCCATCGCGCTGCTCGCGATCCTCTTCGACCTGCTGTTCGCCGCCGTCAACCGACTCACCACACCACGAGGGCTCGGTGCCTGACATGACTCAGCCTGATACGACGCAACGCACCGCCGCCGAGACGCCGATGATCCGCCTGGAGAAGGTGAGCAAGCGCTACCCGGGGCAGCCCTCCCCGGCCGTCGACGAGCTGACCCTGGACATCCCGGCCGGCCGGATCGTGGTCTTCGTGGGCCCGTCCGGCTGCGGCAAGACCACCACGATGAAGCTCATCAACCGCCTCATCGAGCCCACCTCCGGCCGTATCCACCTGGACGGCCGGGACGTCACCCACGTCCCCGCGCCCGAGCTGAGACGCCGCATGGGCTACGCGATCCAGCAGGGCGGGCTCTTCCCGCACCGCACCGTCGCCGACAACATCGCCACCGTCCCCCGGATGCTCGGCTGGGACAAGGCGCGCGTCGCCCGGCGCGTGGACGAGCTGCTGGAGCTGGTCGGCCTCGACCCGGAGGTCTACCGGCGGCGCTACCCGCGGCAGCTCTCCGGCGGCCAGCAGCAGCGCGTCGGCGTGGCGCGCGCGCTGGGCGGCGACCCGCAGGTGATGCTGATGGACGAGCCGTTCGGCGCCATCGACCCGCTGAACCGGGAGGCGCTGCAGAACGAGTTCCTGCGCATCCAGGCCGAGTTGCGCAAGACCATCGTCTTCGTCACCCACGACATCGACGAGGCCGTGAAGATGGGCGACCACATCGCGATCTTCGGCGAGGGCGGCCGGGTACTGCAGTACGACACGCCCGAACAGCTCCTGGCGGACCCGGCCGACGGCTTCGTGAGCGACTTCATCGGCGGCGGTGCCGCCGTGCGGCGGCTCTCCCTCGCCCGCCTCGCCGATCTGCCGGTGCCCGGCTGGACCTGCATCGACCGGTCGGCGGACGCGGACGCCCGGGCGGAGGCGGCGGCGAGGGCGGAGGCGGCGGGCCAGGACTACGTGCTGGTCCTGGACGGCGACCGGCGGCCGGTGAGCTGGATGGCCGTCGGCTCATCGAAGCGTACGACGGGCGCGGGCGAGAGCCGTTCCGGCGGCCCGGGCCCGGGTCCGTCTCCCGGCGAGGAGGTGCCGGTGATCGGCACCCTGGGCCCACGTGACAGCCTCTTCGACGCGCTCGACCGCATGCTGTCGGTGAACTCCTCCGCGGTCGCCGTCGTCGACGGAGAAGGCCGCTTCCGCGGCGTGCTGGGGATGGACGCGATCCGCGAGCTGATGAACGAGGCCGCCCCCTCCCGCGGCACGGCGCCCGAGGCACAGGAGGTGCAGTCACCGTGACCGTTCCGCCCGTTCTCGCGGACGCACCCGCCCGGCCCCCGGAGGCCGGCGCCGGCCCGGTGAGCGACCGTGCCGGCGGCTCCGCGGTGGCCGCCGTCCTGCGGTACGCCGCCACCCCGGTCGTCCTCGGCGTGGTCCTCGCCGTGCTCGCCCTCTACGTCTCCCGGCAGGATCTGGACCTGATCGAACAGCGCAGCCTCAACTCCGAGTACCTGGTCAGCCGCACCGTGCAGCACCTGGAGCTCACCCTGCTGTCCACCGTGCTGATCCTGGCCGTCGCCCTGCCGCTCGGCGTCCTGCTGACCCGGAGCCGGGCGCGCCGCTTCGCCGGCCCGATCCTGGCCGTCGTCAGCATCGCGCAGGCGCTGCCGTCGATCGGCCTGATCGTGCTGCTCGCGGTCGGCTTCGTCAGCCTCGGCGTCACGCAGATCGCCCTGATCGCCTTCGTGGCGTACGGCGTGCTGCCGGTGCTGCGGAACACCATCGCCGGCCTGCAGCAGGTCGACGCGCCGGTGATCGAGTCGGCCCGCGGGATGGGGATGACGCCCGGCGGCATCCTGTGGCGGATCGAACTGCCGCTGGCCGCCCCCGTGATGCTCGCCGGCATCCGCACCGCCCTGGTGATCACCGTCGGCACCGTCGCGCTGGCCACGTTCATCGGCGCCGGCGGCCTCGGCGACGTCATCTCCAACGGCATCAACTCCAGCCGCACGCTGGTCCTGGTCACCGGCAGCACGCTGGTCGCCGTACTCGCCCTGTTCATCGACTGGCTGGCGGGCATCGCCGAGGACTTCCTGCGCCCGCGGGGCCTGTGACCCGAGACGAGAGACGGAGGCACATCGTGCTGCTGATGACCGGGCGCGGCGGGGGCAACGGGCGGCGACAGGCGGTACGACGCGGCCTCGCGGCGCTCTCCGCGCTGGCCACGCTCGCCGTCGCGGGCTGCTCGGCGAGGTCCGACGCCGCGTCAGTGAGCGCCGCCGAGCTGCGCGGCGGCTCACTGGCCGGGCAACTGGATCTGTCCGGGCGGCAGTTCACCGTCGGCTCCAAGGAGTTCACCGAACAGCAGGTGCTCGGCAAGATCACTCTCTACGCCCTGCGGGCCGCCGGCGCCAAGGTCAAGGACCAGACCGGCCTGAACGGCTCGGCGATCGTCCGCGAGGCGCTGGAGAGCGGCGAGGTCGACCTGTACTGGGAGTACGCCGGCACCGGCTGGACCCAGTACCTGGGGCACGACCGCCCGGTCCCCGGCGAGATGGCGCAACTGCGCGCCACCTCCCGTCAGGACGCCCGCGAGAACGGCATCCGGTGGCTGGGCCCGGCCCGCTTCGGGGACCAGTACGCCATCGCCCGCGCGGCGGACGCCCCCGGGCCCGCCGGCGAGGTGGACCGGCTCGGCCAGCTTCGCGAGCTGCAGGAGGAGCACCCGGACGAGCTGACGCTCTGCGGCGCCTCGGAGTTTCTGGACCGTGAGCTGACGCCCCTTCAGCAGACGTACGACCTGGACATCCCCTCACCGCAGGTCTACCAGAACGCGTTCGCGCTGAACTTCGTCAACGTCGCCAAGGGGAGCCCCTGCCGGTTCGCGGAGGTCTTCACCACCGACTCGCGCCTGGAGTCGCTGGGGCTGACGGTGCTGGAGGACGACCGGAACCACTTCACGACGGAACGGGCCGCCCTGACCGTCAGGGAGGAGACGCTGCGCGAGAACCCGCAGTTGCAGGAGCTGGCCAAGGCGCTGGGCGACGAGCTGACCGAGGACACCGTCATCGGCCTGCTCGACATGGTCGACCGCCAGGGGCGGACGGCCGACGAGGCGGCACTGCACTTCCTGCGCACCCACGGCTTCATCGGATCGTGAGCGACGCGCGCCGCCCGGCCCGGGGACGGCGGCGGCCCGGCCGCCCCCGCCGCAACGTGGGCGAGGCGCAGGGGGGTTGCCGCAGCGCGCAACCGCGGCGCTACCGGCGTGCGGTACCTCTGACGTACGCGAGAAGACGGCAAGGCGCGTGACTCAGCCCACGAAACCCCCACAACCGTCTGGAGACGACATGTCGCAACGACCATCCCGCCGAGGCTTCCTGGGGATAGCCGCGGCCGTGGCCGCCGCACCCGTGATCTGCTCCGGTCCGGCCTTCGCCGCGGACCCGCGCGAGCTGCCGATCGTGAACCGTCCCGGCCATCCCGGCGCGATCCATCCGCCCGGCGTCCTGCGGCACGCGCAGGAGGAGCCGCTCAACGCCACCGTCGACTGTGCGCTGACCGGGCGGAGGGAGCTGTGACCACCTTCGTCACCCGGTCCCAGTGGGGTGCACGCGCTCCGCAGAACACCAACAGCAACATCACGCCCCAGAACGGCGGGGTGACCATCCACCACGTCGACGCCGTCCACGTCGCCCGCGCGAACCATGCGGACTGCGCCGCCCAGGTGCGCGGGATCCAGAACTACCACATGGACAGCAACGGCTGGGCGGACATCGCGTACAGCCACCTGGTATGCGTGCACGACTACGTGTTCCAGGGCCGCGGGGAGAACCGCCGCACGGCCGCGAACGGCACCAACCCGGGCAACCAGAACTGGTACGCCGTCTGCGGCCTCGTGGGCGGGACCGCCGGCGACTACGACACCATCACCACCGGCCTGATCAACGCCTTCCGCTACGCCGTCAACCGGCTGCGCACGCAGGGCAATGCGGGCCCCGCCATCTGCGGCCACCGCGACCACCTGAGCACCGGCTGCCCGGGGAATCTCTACGCGAACGGCGTGCTCAACGGCGCGACGAACCCCGGCGGCGGCCCGCTGCCCTACCCCGGCGTCAACTTCCGCCAGCCGCCGACGTTCAGCCACGCGAGCGTGGCCACGTGGCAGAACCAGATGAACGCCCGCCACGGCTACGGCCTCGCCGCGGACGGCGCCTACGGCCCCAACTCGGATGCCGCGTGCCGGGACTTCCAGTCGAAGAAGGGCCTCACCGTCGACGGCATTGTCGGCCCCGCCACCTGGGGTGCCACCTTCCCCGGCTGACGGACCGCCTCCGCCCGCGCGTCCGTTGCCGGCGTGCGGAGTCCGGGCCCGAGGGGGACGTCCCCGCCGGGCCCGGACTCCCCGCAGCACGAGGTGCCACGGCCGGGCCGGGCCCGCGTGAGGGCTTCCCGGCGACACCGCCGGTCCCCTCCGGCGTACCCCCGGCCGCGTCACGCGCACCCCTTGACCCTCACGTGGCGTGATGCCTCACGCTCGTGGGCGTGGCAGAGCATCTGACGGTGGGGCGTGTGGCCGAGCTGGCGGGCGTGAGCGTACGCACGCTGCACCACTACGACGAGATCGGCCTCGTCCGGCCGTCCGCGCGGACCGCGGCCGGCTACCGGGCCTACGCGGCGGGCGACGTGGAGCGGCTGCGCGAGGTGCTCGGGTACCGGCGGCTGGGGTTCGGGCTGCGCGAGATCGCGGAGCTGGTCGACGACCCGGCCACCGACACGGTCGCGCACCTGCACCGGCTGCGCGGGCTGCTGCTGGCCCAGCGCGAGCGCGCCGCCGCCATGGTGACGGCCATCGACAGGGAGCTGGAGGCGCGGGCGATGGGGATCAGGACGACGTCGGAGGAACAACTGAAGGTGTTCGGACCCCAGTTGTACGAGCTCATCGGCTCCGCCTATCCGGCGACCCGGCGTACCGAGCCGCGGATCGCCGCGCGGATCTGGGAGGCGCTCGGCGATGCCCGGACGGTGCTGAACGTCGGCGCCGGCACCGGTTCATACGAGCCGCCGGACCGCGATGTCACGGCGGTGGAGCCGTCGGCGGTCATGCGGGCGCAGCGGCCCGCGGGGGCGGCGCGGTGCGTGGCCGCCGACGCGGAACGCCTGCCGTTCGCGGACGGATCCTTCGACGCGGCCATGGCGGTGAGCACCGTGCACCACTGGCCCGACCCGGTGGCCGGGTTGCGTGAGATGCGGCGCGTGGCGCGGCGGGTGGTGGTGTTCACCTACGACGCCTGCGACCCGGGCCGGCGCGAGCGGTTCTGGCTCACCCGCGACTACCTGCCCGAGTTCGCCGGCCTGCTCACCGACTGGCCCTCGCTGGCCGACCTGACCCGCGCGATCGACGGCCGCGCGGAGCCGGTGCTCATCCCGTGGGACTGCGCGGACGGCTTCTTCGAGGCGTACTGGCGCCGGCCCGAGGCGTACCTGGAGGACCACGTGCGCCGCGCGGTGTCGGTGTGGACCAGGGTGGGCCCCCGGGCGGAGCACAGGGCGGTGGCCGGCCTCCGCGACGACCTCGCCTCGGGCCGCTGGGCGGAGCGCAACCGCGACCTGGTCGCCCTGGACACGGCCGAACTGGGCCTGCGGCTGCTCGTCGCCTGACAGTGAGGATGTAGGTGAGCGTTCCCCGGCGGGGTCTGACCCAACGCCTGACTGACTCAGGGTCTTCAACGGGATCTGTCGGCCCTGTCCGGGGGACGTTCGCCTGCATCCGTCGGGCCGGGGGACGTGACTTCATAAGAGCCTGGCCAGAGGCCCCATCACTGTCTTGTCCGCCCTCCCGGCCGACGGGTGCCAACCCACCCGGTCGAATGGACAGGACGGCACACCCAACGATGGCACAGCACGAGGTCGAGGTCACCGGCGGCGTCGACACCCACAAGGACACCCACACCGCGGCCGCGATCGACTCGGCGGGCCGGGT
>NZ_AXVU01000081.1:0-8933 GCF_000482585.1 Streptomyces sp. CNQ329
AGCAGACGAGCGGCTATGGACCGGCAGACTCCGCCCCGTACCCACACCAACAGGTGACGCGATAACCCATCAAAGAGTCACGAACCGCCCTCTAACGCTTCGTGCGGCGGGGTGAGGCTTGCTGGGTGTCCGCGCCGGAGCCGACGTGCCGCTTGGTCTCCTGGGGGCCGTGCCAGTCCAGGCACATCACCGTGGCGTCGTCGTGCAGATGGCCGCCGGCCGCGTCCAGGACGGCGGTGCTCAGTGTCAGCGCGGTCTCGCGGGGGTGCAGGTGCCGGGTGTTCTTGACGAGGGCGGGCAGGTCCACCTCCTCCGCGCCGCGTTCGAGCATGCCGTCGGTGAGCATGATCAATCGGTCGCCGGGACGCAGGTCGAGCTCTTGGACCCGGTAGGGGTGGGGGATGGGCATGATCAGTCCGAAGGGCTGGTCCGCCTCCAAGGTGATCTCCTCCACCACTGCGTCGCGCATGCGCAGCGGCCAGGGGTGGCCCGCATTGATCATGTGCGCCTGCCCGGTGTGGAGGTCGATACGCACCAGTTGCCCGGTGGCGTGACCGTGCGGCCTGTGGTCGGCCAGGGCCTGGTCGGCTCGCCGGGCCTGTTCCATGAGGTCGGCCCCCTGGCGGCGGGCTCCGCGCAGGGCCCCCACCAGGACCGTCGCCGACAGCGCGGCCTGAAGGTTGTGGCCCATGGTGTCGGTCAAGGACAGGTGGAGGGTGTCGCGGTCGAGGGTGTAGTCGAAGGTGTCGCCGCTGACGTCTTCGGAGGGCTCCAGGCTCCCGCACAGCGCGAACTGCGCCGCCTCGCAGGTGAGCGAGGGGGGCAGCAGCTGGTGCTGGATCTCCGCAGCCAGAGACAGGGGCCTGCTGCGCCTTCCCCAGGTGTAGAGATCGGTGAAGCGCTGGTTGGCGATCACGATGTACGCCAGGATGTGCGCGGCCTCACCCACCGCGTCGAGCACCCCCTGACCGGGCCCGGCCGGCAGCAACAGCTCCAGCAGACCGATGGCATCGCCGCGGTTGGTGACCGGAAAGATCACCCGCTCGCCCCGGCCCGTCGTCTCCCGGTACAGCCGCTGGGTACGCACCACATGCTCGTAGACACTGCCGCGCAGGTCGATCCTGTCCGCCTGCCGCCCGGCCCCGGCCTCCGCCTGCGAGGCCGTGGACAGCGGCACCACCGCTTTCCCGGTCAGGTCCACGATCAGGAACGAGACCCGCATGGCACCAAAACGCCGCAGAAGATCTCGGGCGACCACGTCGACGGCCTCCACCGGCGCCGCCGTCTCCGCTGCCGTCAGCAGCCGGGGAAGCCCACCTTGCCCATCCACCACACACCCGCTCCCATTGGCGGACCCCCACCCACCAGAGTGAGGAGCACCACGGTGAGCGTCAAACCGGGCACCGCCCACATCACAGAACACGTCACTCACTGTCACCATACCGGTTCATCCCAGGCAACCCGCCGCCCATTCCTTGATCACAAAGGCCGGAGGTTGAGAAACAGGTACTCAGGCGACGACGCGGGCGAGGAAGTCCTTGATGTGTGCGGAGATGGTCTCGAGGTGGCTTTCGAGGGCGAAGTGGCCGGAGTCGATCAGGTGGATCTCTGCATCGGGCAGGTCCCGGCCGAAGGCCCTCGCGCCGTCTGGGCCGAAGATCTCATCGCCCGCCCCCCAAACCGCCAGCAGCGGGACCTGGGAGTCACGGAAGTACTGGTGGACCTGCGGATAGAGGTCCACGTTGGTCGGGTAGTCCCGGAAGAGCTTCAGCTGAATTTCTTTGTTGCCGGGCCTGTCCAGCAGCGCCTGGTCGTGAACCCAGTTGTCAGGGCTGACCAGTGTCGGGTCCGCGACTCCGTTCAGATACTGCCATCGGGTGATTTCGGCGGTCAGGGCGCCGCGCATGGGTCCTTCGGTGTCCGGCCCCGGAGCCTTGGCGTAGGCGAAGGCTCCGTCCCAGAACGCTTTGACGAACCCCTCTTCGTAGGCGTTGCCATTCTGCGTGATGATCGCGGTAATGCGGTCCGGCGCCTGCAGTGCCAGCCGCCAGCCGATGGGGGCGCCGTAGTCCTGGACGTACATCGTGAACCGGTCGACTCCCAGCTGCTGGAGAAGGCCGGCGGTGACTTCGGTGAGGGCTTCGAAGGTATAGGGGAAGTCGGAGAGTCCGGGCATGGCCGACTGACCGAACCCGATGTGGTCGGGGGCGATCACGTAGTACCGGTCGGCGAGCTCCGGGATGAGCCCGCGGAACATGTGCGAACTCGTCGGGAAACCGTGCAGGAGGAGCACGGTCGGCGCCTTGGGGTCACCGGCTTCCCGGTAGAAGACCTCGAGGTTGTTGACGGTGGCGGTGCGGTAGTGAACTGCGTGAGTCACGACTCTAACCCTTTCCTGGTGGGCAAGTGATTGCGAGATCAGTCGACCACAGCCAAGCCACTCAGGTTGAACTCGTGGTGTCGTGTCGCTGATCAGGTGGGTCTGATGGTCAGGCCGGTCTCGGCGAGGCAGCCGTCTATGAGGTGGCTGCGGTACTGGATGTGCCGTAAGCCGCGTCGGATGCGTTGGACGAGGTGTTCGGGCGTGTGGAAGGCGACGTTGGAGAGGGCCAGCCGCGCCGCAGGAGGGACCAGATCCCTTCGACGGGGGTTGAGGTCGGGTGCGTAGGGCGGCAGGTAGTAGATAGTCAGCCAGTCGCGTGACGCGGCGAACTCCCGCAAGCCGGCGGCCTTGTGGACGTTCAGATTGCCCCAAACGAGCACGATCGGGCCACCGAGCTGCTGGTGGGCTGCGATCAGCAGGTCCAGGTCATCACACCAGGAGTCTCAACGGCGAAGTCAAGCCGCTTGCGTGGCCGGCGGGGCGGAGGTGAACACCCGGTTGTCACGCAGCAGGGCCGACAACACGCTCGCTCGTCGGCGGGCAGGGCGATGACGGCCTGGATGTGCTTGCAGCCCTCGCCGCGCTTCTTCAGGTAGAAGTCCCGGTTCGGCCCTTCGCGGGTCATACTCGTCTGCGCGAACATGTAGAACACCCTGCGCAGGCGGCGGCTGTAGCGTTTGGGCCGGTGAAGGTTGCGGGTGCGCCTGCCGGAGTCACGTGGGACGGGCACCAGCCCGGCCGCCGATGCCAGGTGGTCGGCGTCGGAGTAGGCCGACAGGGCGCCGGCGACCACAACGAACACTGCGCGAACTCCTTCCCGCTCAGCCTCGGGACCGACGCCGGCCTCTGTGACCGCAGAGCCTGCGGATCGCGCCCTGTTTATTGTGCGTAATTTGACAGCCGCCGAGGAGCTGTTCCGAGATTCTAAACCCGCATGTATGTGTCATTCGAATAATTTCAACCGGGTATGAGCTTTGCGGCTGGGGGTCAAGATAATCATGAGGAGCGGGCCCCCTATCTGCCTGCCGTAGAAGGCCGTGCAGGTCGGAACAGGTCCTGGTCCCCTTGGATCCGGAGTCTGCGGCTTGGGTGGCCGCCCTCGAACGCGAGGAGGGTCTGGCGCACGAAGAGGCATGCGGACGACTGCACACACTGCTTCTGCGAATCGCCATGGATGGTGCCTTCCATCTTGTCGGTACCGGATCCAGGGGCCGGAGCGAACTATCTTGCCCTTCGGACTGCTGACGATGCCCTGATGCGAATCACGCATAAAATCCATGAGTATCGAGGCGGTGCCAAATTCACCACCCAGGGCTTCCGGTTCGTCGTGCTTGAGGTCTCCAGCAAATTGGGCCGGCAATTCTGGCGTGTGCCGGAGACGAATCGGAACGCCCTCTACAAGAGCATGTTCGATGCCCGTAGAAAGTTTCGGGCTCGACTGGTCGCCAGCGGGCATCTCAGTGCCGCGCGCCGACTGGCGCGCCACGACTGCCCGAGTAGTGTCGAAGGATGAGCGTCCGCCCCAGCCGGGCCGTCGCTCCAGGCGCCCCCCCTCCAGGCGGGGCGAGGCCGCTCCGGGGTCGTGCACCCAGAGAAGGAAGTAAGAAGCAGTCACCGGTCGACGCTCACTCTCGAGGGCCGTCACGATGACCGGCTGAACAACTAGGCAAGGACGGCGGGTATGCCGATCATCTCGCGTGGATTCCACGGCCGAAGGCCGCTCGACAGCAGGCAGCTGCCACCCGGGCAGTACGAGACCACGGGCTTTCCCGTGCTGTCCGCCGGGCCGACGCCTCGTGTGTCGCAGCAAGAATGGGAATTCTCCGTCACGACGGAGACAGGGGAGCGGCACGTATGGGATTGGGCGGGCCTGATGGGGCTGCCCTCGGAGTCGCCGACGGTCGATCTGCACTGCGTGACCAAGTGGTCGAAGTTCGATACCCACTGGCAAGGAGTCTCGCTGGACGTGCTGCTCGCGAATGTGGAGACGGCCGCAGAGCATGCCCTTGTCAGTTCGTACGGCGGTTACACCACGAACATCCCGCTTGCGGATCTGCTCGACGGCAACGCGTGGATCGTCCACAGCTACGACGGCAGCGACCTGGCACCCGAGCACGGTGGACCCGCACGGCTGCTGGTCCCGCACCTGTATCTCTGGAAGTCCGCGAAGTGGGTGCGCGGAATCGAGCTACGGCAGAACGACGCGCCCGGCTTCTGGGAGAGCGCCGGCTATCACAACTATGGAGATCCATGGCGAGAGCAGCGGTACAGCGGAGACTAGGCGACCGGATCCGCTGGCGTGTCACTGAGGTGGCGGATCGGCGCGTGGA
This sequence comes from Streptomyces sp. CNQ329, assembly GCF_000482585.1. NCBI lineage: Bacteria > Bacillati > Actinomycetota > Actinomycetes > Kitasatosporales > Streptomycetaceae > Streptomyces > Streptomyces sp. CNQ329. Next base: position 4,714 of record NZ_AXVU01000081.1, read on the forward strand.
GTCGGACTCGGCCGTGACACTGATACTGGACGTGCCCGAATGGCCTGGGCATCTAGCCGGTCAGCACGTGGACGTCCGGTTGACCGCCGAGGACGGATACAGCACGCAGCGCAGCTATTCCATCGCCTCCGCCCCTGGAAGTCGATACCTCGAACTGACTATTCAGCGCGTGCCGGGGGGTGAGGTGTCGCCCTATTTGGTGGACGAGTTGGTCCCCGGAGACCAGCTGGAACTGCGTGGTCCTGTCGGGGGGTGGTTCGTCTGGGATCAGCAGACCGAGCCCGTCCTGCTGGTGGCTGGTGGTTCGGGGGTGGTGCCCCTGATGAGTATGGTGCGAGCCCGCGAGACGGCCGGCAGCCGGGTGCCCTTTCGCCTGCTGTACTCGGTGAGGAGGCCTTCTGACTTGCTGTACGGTTCTGAGCTTCGCCGGGGGGCTCCGGGACTCGACACGGCGTACGTCTACACGCGGGAAGCGCCCTCGGGTTCGACGCGCACGCCCGGGCGGATCAATCCCGATGATCTGACTCGCAACGGCTGGCCCCCTGACTTTGAGCCGACCTGCTACGTCTGCGGACCCACGGGATTCGTCGAGGAGGTGGCCGCCTACCTGGTGCTTCTCGGGCACGCGTCGGAACGCGTCCGCACCGAGCGGTTCGGCGACAGTGGAGGTTGAGATGGAGTCCGTGGAGAACAACGGCGCTGACAGGGGTGGCACGGTCGACGGGCATGTCGACGGCAACGCAATGGCGGGGACCCTCGCCGAGATCTTCGCCGTCGACGTGACCGCCGCCACGAGCCGGTGCGGACACTGCGGGTGCACGGGCCCGCTCGCGCGATTGCACGTCTACGCGCATGCTCCGGGGTTCGTCGCGCGCTGCCAGCGATGTGGCGAGGTCGTGCTGCGCGTGGTGCGGGCCAGGAACACCGCCTGCCTCGACATGAGTGGCACCGCCTCACTCGTCATCCCTCTGGAGGAGGCGTAGGCCCCGAGGGCGAGACGGGCCAGGGATGGGTGCGTTCCTCGACGACACGGACGCGGACCGGGCCGACACGGATCACACCGTCCGACAGAGGTGTGCACCGAACCCCGCCCCTGCCACGCAGTGCCCGCTGCGCTCCCGGGCCGATGACACTGTTCATCCATGCGCAGGGCCGCGCGGCTCTGTTGACCGAGAGCGCTACAGGTCCGTCGCCACTGTCGAGCTCGATGTTCCAGCCGATGTATGAGTCGATATCGACGCCTCGAAGCAGAATGTTCCGCCGCGTGTGCCGGAGATCGACTGCGGGGGCGATGTGCCGAGGCAGGCCCTCCTCGGCCATGATGGTCACCGATGCATCTCGGTGAGCGCGTTGGGCGAAGTATCGGTCACCGACGATCCCGAGTTGCCGACGTACCTCGACGTGCTGGACCAGTCCGCCGACAGGGTCGGGGGCAGGTCCCTCGGCCGGACGTCCTTCGAACCGGTGCACCGGTGAGACCAGGAGCTGCACCACATACAACTCGCCCTGATAAACGCTTGGCTGGTTCATACCTCAGCGGGCTCTCTTTCCTCATAAGGCGGCTTGGCCGGTGGTGTTCTCGATGTCCTGCTCGATACCGCTTAGCAGGGCAATTCGGACACAGTCACAGCGTCGGCCTTCCCCTTCACGGGTTCGAGCCGAGTGAGGTGGAAGGGCGGCATGGATACCGCCGTACTTGTCCAGATGCTGGACGAGACCTTCAATCACGGTGTCGTGCACCACGGATACACCAGCTACATGGTCGCCCGCCCGGCCACGGTGATCAGGGGAATGCGTACGCGGCGACAGGGGGAAGTGCTCGAAGCCCACACTCTCAACCTCGCGACCGGACTGGGCGGCACGGGGTCACGGCGCACGTCTACCGTCCCGGGGCGACCGACTGGCCGGCTAGGAAACCTGAGAAGTCCGGGATGTCACGGACCTGACATCACTGCCTCCCCGGTCGCCGATTCTCGGCGACGGCTGGAAAGTAGAGGTTCGAGCGAAGCCGACAACCGGCGCGGTCACGGTGCTGACCGGGGTGTGTGCTGGGGTGTTCCGAGATGCGAGGGAGCTGTTTCCGGGACATGATCTTTGCAAGGTGTCTGGGTGGAGGAGTTGTGATGGAGCAGGGCATGCAGGTTGCGGGTCATCTGTACATGCAGACCAATGGGGTGAGGAACGAGGTCGTTCATTTCACTCGTGCGGTGGATGGCTCGCTGACGGAGGTGGAGCGGGTGTCTACGGGGGGTGCGGGGTCGGGGTTGTTCAAGCCGATCAGCGGACAGGAGAGTGCGCCGAACGCTTTTGAGGGTGCGGGCAGTGTGATCGTGTCGGCGGACCGTCGATTTCTGTTCACCACGAATGGGGGAGACAATTCGGTATCTAGTTTTGCGGTGGAGGACGGCGGGAAGCTGTCGCTGCTGGATGTGAAGCGGACGGGGAACATTGTTCCGGGGCGGAGTGGTACGGCGAAGTCGCTGGCGTTTGCGCCTGAGAGTCGCACGTTGTTTGTGCTGCATGCGTTTGGTCCGGAGCATGTGCGGTTGATGTCGGTGGATGGTGAGGGCCGGCTGAGTGCGCGGCCGGAGGGCTACACGGTGAACACTCCGGGCAAGCCGTTGCGGGTGTCGACAATGGCTGTGCTGTCGCCGGACGGGAGGTTCCTAGTGGTGGGGACGACGTTCGATGAGCCGGCGAAGGCGAATCCGGATGGTTCGCCGATTCTGTGGGCGGATCAGCCGGACGGGTCGAAGAAGTCGGTGGCGTCCAATGCACCGGATCCGGACGGGATCGTGGTGTTCCCGGTTCTGTCGGACGGTTCGCTGGGTGAGGGGATGTTCCAGGACGGCGGTGGCGGTTCGCCGTTCTATCCGGCGTTCCTGCATCACCGGCCGGATCATCTGGTGATCGGGTATGCGGTCGCTGACGGGGTTGCGCTGGCGACGTTGAATGAGCTTGGGGAGATCGGTACGGGTCCGGTGGTGAAGATCGATACGAGTGCGGGGCTGCCGTCGGAGCTGTGTTGGCTGGCGGTATCGCCGGACGACAGGTGGGTGTTCGCGACGAACTTCGGTTACAGCGACATCAGCAGTTTCCGTATCGATGGTGATGTGGTGTCGGTGGTACATAATTCGGCGTCTCCGAAGGTGCCTGGTGATGGGACGTTCCGGGCGCTTAATGGCACGGTCAGCAGTGGTCCGAGTGACAATTGGCTGTCTCCGGACGGCACGCATCTGTACCAGATCTACGCGAATGCCGCGGTTCTGGTCGGATATGCGGTGCAGGCGGACGGTTCGCTCAGCGAGGTCACCCGTGCGGAGATTCCGTACAACAGCCCGCAGGGCCTTGCAGGGTTCTGAGATGACCACGGCAGCAAGCGGCCCCGCAGAACCGCGCATCGAGACATGGGTATCGGCCCTGATGCTCAGCCCCCGGGAGACCGAGAAACTTGTGATCTACCATGTGGCGGAACTGGCTCGGAAGAGGAAGGGCAGAGGCCTCAAACTGAACATCCCGGAATCGATCGCATTGATCACCGAGGCACTGCTCGAAGCAGCTCGGGACGGGAAGTCGGTAGCCGAGGTCACCGAGTTGGGCAAACAGCTGCTGACTCGGGACGACGTCCTCCCCGGTGTTCCCGAGATGGTCAGCATGGTGCAGGTCGAGGCCACATTCCGCACGGGTACGCAACTTGTGGCCGTGGCCAACCCGATTCCTTGAGGGGCGACGATGATTCCAGGCGAGTGGTTGCTCTCCGACGAACCGATCGAGATCAACAGTGGTCGGCGCACCCTGCGCCTCTCGGTGCGCAATACGGGAGACCGGCCGATCCAGGTCGGCTCGCACTTCCACTTCTTCGAAATCAACCGGGCGCTCGACTTCGATCGCCCGGCTTCCCTGGGCATGCGCCTCGACGTGCTGTCGGGACAGTCGATCCGTTTTGAGGCGGGTGACGAGCGGGAGGTCGACCTGGTCGAGTTCGGGGGTGCCGGCCGAGTGGTCGGGTTTAGTGGGCTGCTCGACGGTGGCGTCTCTGCCCAGTGGACCGTCCGTCGAGCCCTGGCCCGTGCTGCCGAACTAGGTTTCTCCGGGATGCGGGAGCAGTCATGACGACTATTGCCAGGAGGCACTACGCCTCGCTCTACGGCCCCACAGCGGGAGACCGGTTCCGCCTCGCCGACACCGACCTGGTCGCCCGGGTGGAACGCAGTCTGATC
>NZ_AXVU01000082.1:0-8824 GCF_000482585.1 Streptomyces sp. CNQ329
CGGACAGGGCCGACAGATCCCGTTGAAGACCCTGAGTCAGTCAGGCGTTGGGTCAGACCCCGCCGGGGAACGCTCACCTACATCCTCACTGTCAGTCGTCGTCGCGGTCGCCGGTTTCCTCGTCCCGGTCGTCCCGGTCGTCACCGTCGTCGTCCCGGTCCTCCGGGTCCTCCCGGTCGTCGCTGTCGTCGCCGCGGGCCGCGACGACGTCACCGCTGTCGGAGTCGACCTTCACCTCGTACCACTTGCCGTCCTCGCCGAGGATGTCGACCTCCCACGTGTGGGCGCCGCGGTCGTCGCCGTCGAACTCCGCGGACTCCACCGTCCCGGCCCGCTCCCGCAGCGCCGCCGCGACCGCGTCGTCGATGCCGACCTTCGCGGCGGCGAGTGCCTCGGCCTCACCGCGGTCGTCGTCCCGGCCGTCCCGGCCGTCGCGGCCGTCGCCGTCCCGGCCGTCCCTGTCATCGCGGTCGTCCCGGTCGCCGAGGTCGTCGTCCCGGCCGTCGTCGTCGCCGACCTCCACGTCCGCCGGCATCGAGGTCGCGTCCGCCCCGCTGTCGCCGTCGGAGACCGCGACCGCGGTCACCGTGCCGCCGGTGATGAGAGCCGCGGTGGCGACGGCGATGACGATGTTGCGCTTCATGAGGGTCCTCCCGCTTTCGGCGGATCGTGCCGCTGTGTGCTGACGGGAACCACGCTGCCTGAACGATCCTGAAGGCACCCTGAAGGGACCTGAAGAGTTCTTCAGCTTCCGTTTGCGACCCTTGTGACCATGCGACTGCTGATCGTCGAGGACGAACGACGCCTCGCCACCTCCCTCGCCCGCGGGCTCGCCGCCGAGGGCTTCGCCGTGGACGTCGTCCACGACGGCGTCGAAGGTCTGCACCGGGCCACCGAGACCGACTACGACCTCATCGTCCTCGACATCATGCTCCCCGGCCTCAACGGCTACCGCGTCTGCGCCGCTCTCCGTGCCGCCGGCGACGAGACCCCCCTCCTCATGCTCACCGCCAAGGACGGCGAGTACGACGAGGCCGAAGGGCTCGACACCGGCGCCGACGACTACCTCACCAAGCCCTTCAGCTACGTCGTCCTCCTCGCCCGCATACGCGCGCTCCTGCGCCGCCGCGGCCGTACCGCCGCACCCGTCCTGCGCGTCGGCTCCCTCGCCGTCGACTCCGCCGCACGGCGGGTGCACGTCGGCGAGACGGAGGTGACGCTGACGACGAAGGAGTTCGCGGTCCTCGACGTGCTGGCGCAGCGCGCCGGCGAGGTCGTCGCCAAGTCCGAGATCCTCGGCCACGCCTGGGACTTCGCGTACGACGGCGATCCCAACATCGTCGAGGTGTACGTCAGCGCCCTGCGGCGCAAGCTCGGCACCCGCACCATCCAGACCGTGCGCGGCGCCGGTTACCGGCTCACCGACCCGGACGGCGGCGGCGGTCCCCGTGCGTAGCCCGTTCTCCTCCGTACGCGCCAGGGCCGCGGTCGGCGCGACCGCCGTCGTCGCCCTGGCGCTCGTCGCCGCGGGCGTCGCCGTCCTGCTCGTCCTCCGCTCCAACCTGCACGACCAGGCCGCCCTGCAGGCGGAGGTCAACGCCCGCCGCACCGCGACGGAACTGAGCAACGGCATACCGGTCGCCGACCTGGACCTCCCCGACGACACCCCCGTGGTCGTACGCGGCGAAGACGACGGCATCCTGCTGGTGAGCGACGACCTCACGCACCTCGACGGCGCCGGCGGGTCCGCCACCGACCCCCCGCCCGGCACCCGCACGGAGCGCGCGACGCCGGTCCCGACGCCCACGCCGTCGCCCACCGGAGATCCCGAAGACGACGACGCCACCGACGCCGCCGACGACGACGCCGAGGACGACCCCGACGATTCCGTCGAGGACGCGCGCTCCGGGGCCGACGCCGACGACGCCGACGACGCCGACGACGCCGACGACGACTCCGACGACGCCGACCCGCGCCGCGGCGAGGTCGCCGACGAACCGGACTACGACGACGGCCGGGCCGTCCTCGACGGCAAGCTCGCCGACTACCGCTTCGCCGGCCTCAAGGTGACCTCCCCCGAGGACCGCACCTACACCGTCTGGGCGGGCGTGCCGCTCGACACCGAGCAGAACGCCGTCGGCACCGTCGGCCGCGCCATGCTCGCCGGGCTGGTGCCGCTGCTCGCCGTCGTGGCCGGCGTGACCTGGCTGGTCACGCGGCGGGCGCTGCGCCCGGTGGAAGGCATCCGCGGCGAGATGGCCGCGATCACCGCGTCCACGGACCTGTCCCGCCGGGTCCCCGAACCCACCAGCCGCGACGAGGTCGCCCGGCTGGCCCGTACCACCAACGAGACCCTGACCGCGCTGGAGGAGTCCGTCGAACGCCAGCGCCGCTTCGTCGCCGACGCCTCCCACGAACTGCGCAGCCCCATCGCCTCACTCCGTACCCAACTGGAGGTCGCCGCCGCCCACCCCGAACTCCTCGACCTGGACGGCGCCGTGGCGGACACCGTACGGCTCCAGCACCTCGCCGCCGACCTGCTGCTGCTGGCCCGGCTGGACGCCGGGGAGGAGCCGGCGGGCAAGCCGGTCGCGCTGGGCGCGCTGGTGCGGGAGGAGGTGGCACGGCGGAACGCGGAGGCCCCGGACGGTGCCGGGGGCCCGGCGGGCCGGGTGGCGGTCGTGGCCGGGGAAGCGGCGGACGCCACGGTGGCCGGCTCGCGCAGCCAACTGGAGCGCGTCCTCGGCAACCTGCTGGACAACGCGGTACGGCACGCCGCCGGCCGGGTCGACGTCCGGGTGCGCCGTGAGGGCACGTGGGCGGTGCTGGAGGTCGCGGACGACGGGGCGGGAGTGCCGCCGGCGGACCGGGAGCGGGTCTTCGAGCGGTTCGTACGCCTCGACGACGCGCGCAGCCGGGACGAGGGCGGCGCGGGCCTGGGCCTCGCGATCGTCCGGGACGTGGTCGTACGCCACGGGGGCACGATCGGCGTCGGCGCGGCACCGGGCGGCGGGGCGCTGTTCAGCGTGCGGCTGCCGCTGCACGGGGCGACGAACGCGGGCTGACGGCTGACAGATCCCGGCATCCGCCGCCGGGCCGGGCGCGGAAACCGTGCACACCTTCCGCGCCCGGAATGCGTCTTCCCCGGTGCGCCGGCCGGTGTCCGCCCGTACGCACCGGCCGGCGCACCGCACCTCACGCGCCCGCGTCCGGCGCGCCCACGCGTCAGCGGTACCCCGCCCCGCCCGCGCGTCAGGCGCGCAGGCGGGCCATCCACGCCTCCACCTCGTCCGCCTGCCGCGGCAGGTGGGCCGACAGGTTCCGGCAGCCGTCCTCCGTCACCAGGATGTCGTCCTCGATCCGCACCCCGATGCCCCGGTACTCCTCCGGCACCGTCAGGTCGTCGGACTGGAAGTACAGCCCCGGCTCCACCGTCAGGCACATCCCCGGACGCAGCGTCCCGCCCACGTACTCCTCGGTGCGGGCCGCGGCGCAGTCGTGCACGTCGATGCCGAGCATGTGGCCCGTGCCGTGCAGCGTCCAGCGCCGCTGGAGCCCCAGCTCCAGCACCTTGTCCACGTCCTCGACCTGCAGCAGCCCCCACTCGATGAGCTTCGCCGCCAGCACCCGCTGCGAGGCGTCGTGGAAGTCGCGGTACGCCGCCCCCGGCCGGACGGCGGCGATGCCCGCCTCCTGCGCCTCGTACACGGCGTCGTAGATCCGCCGCTGCAGCGGCGTGTACGTGCCGTCGATGGGGAGCGTGCGGGTGACGTCGGCGGTGTACAGGTTGCGGGTTTCGACCCCGGCGTCGAGCAGGAGCAGCTCGCCGGCGCGGACGGCGCCGTCGTTGCGTACCCAGTGCAGCGTGGTGGCGTGCGGGCCGGCGGCGCAGATCGAGCTGTAGCCGACGTCGTTGCCCTCGACGCGGGCGCGGAGGAAGAACGTGCCCTCGATGTAGCGCTCGCTGGTGGCCTCGGCCCGGTCGAGGACCTTCACGACGTCCTCGAAGCCGCGCGCGGTCGACGCACACGCGTCCTCCATCTCCGCGATCTCGAACTCGTCCTTGACGAGCCGCATCTCGGAGAGGAAGACGCGGAACTCCTCGTCCCGCTCGGCGGTGACCTTGTCGACGAGCGCCTTGTCGACGGCCGCGTCGTAGCCGCGCAGCAGCCGCACCGGCCCGGTGGCCTCCGCGAGGTGCTCGGTGAGCTTGCGGACGTCCTTGACGGGCAGGCCGAGCAGTTTCTCGTTCTCGGTGAGGCTGTTGCGCCGGCCGACCCACAGTTCGCCCTGGCCGGAGAGCCAGAACTCGCCGTTGGTGCGGTCGGAGCGCGGCAGCAGGTACGCCGTGGCCTCGTGGCCCGGCTTGCCGTCGCCGGTGGTCACGGGCTCCAGGACGAGCACGCCGTCTTCGGTCCGGTCGCCGGTCAGGTAGGCGTAGTCGGAGGAGGGCCGGAAGGGGTATTCGGTGTCGTTGGCGCGGACCTTGAGGTTGCCCGCGGGGATGACGAGGCGTTCGCCGGGGAAGCGGGCGGAGAGCACGGCGCGGCGTTCGGCGGCGTACGCGGCCTGCGGGAGGGGCTGGAGGTCGTGCCGCTCGGTGTCGGCCCAGCCGGACTTCATGTTCTCGGCGAGTTCGTCCGAGAGGCCGCCGTACAGGCCGTTCTTGCGCTGCTTGGCGGGCTTGTCACCGGCGCCGTCGGTGCCGTCCGCGCCCTCGGCGCCTTCCGCGGTCTCCCCGGGCGTGGTCTGCTCGGGTCCCGCGGACTCCGCGGTCTCGGGCGTCCGGGTCTGCGGCTGCTCCTCGGTCACGGCTTCCTCCTCTGCGATGCGTGGGCCGTCTCCAGCGTACGGCCGGGGGCGCGCCGCGAAGACCCCGCGAGCAGTGACGTTTCGAACGACGGCGGGCGACCGGCGGCGCGCGGGGAGGGCGGAGGAGGGCGCGACGGCGGGCGCGGTCAGCCGGTGAGCTGTACGGCGAGCAGGACGACGTCCTCGGGGTGGCCGGCGCCGTCGTCGGGGCCGGCGGGCAGCAGGCGGGCGAGGACGTGGTCGGTGAGCGCTTCGGGGTCGTCGCGTACGGGCGGGGGCGCGGTGGCGGCGGCGTGGTGCAGGCGGGTCATGGCCTGGTCGGCGGGCCGGCCGGTGCGGTGCAGGAGGCCGTCGGTGTAGAGCAGGACGGTTTCTCCAGGAGCGGGGTCGATGGTGACGCTGGGCGCTTCCCAGCAGGTCAGCATGCCCAGCGGCGCGGACAGGCTGGTCTCGGCGTACTCGGTGCGCCAGGGGCCGGTGACGAGCGGCGGGCAGTGGCCGGCGCCGGCGACGACGATGCTGCGGCGTCCCGGCGGCGCGTACGCGAAGAGCGCGGTGGCGCGGCGTCCGGGCTCGGTGAGCCGGATGAAGAGTTCGAGGTCGGACAGGACGGCGACGGGGTCCTCGCCCTCCATGACGGCATACGCGCGCAGCCCCGCGCGCAACTGGCCCATGGCGGCGACGGCCGCGGGTCCGCCGCCGCCGGCGGAGCCGACGGCGAGGCCGAGGGCGCCGTCGGGGAGGGGGAGGACGTCGTAGAAGTCGCCGCCGCCGAGGGGGCCCGTGCGGTGGCGGACGGCGACGCGGGCGCCGGGGACGCGGGGGAGGAGGGCGGGGAGCAGGGCGGCGCGTACGCCGTCGGCGGCGGTGCGGGCGCGGGCGAGGTCGAGGAGGCGGGCGAGGTGGTCGCCGGCGTGGCGGGCGTAGAGGCCGGCGAGGCGGCGTTGCCGGTCGGTGGGGCGCGCGGGCCCGTCGTAGAGCCACTCGACGGCGCCGAGGAGCGCGGGGGGCGGGTGCGGGGGCGCGGGCTGCGGCGCGCCGCCGGGGTGCGGGGGCGCGCCGGGGCGGGTGGGCCCGTACCCGGGTGGCACGGGCCCGGGTACGGGGGCGCGTCCGCCGGCATGCCGTCCGGGTGCGGGGGGTCCGGGGGCGTGCGGCTCGGGGGCGGCGGCCGGGGCGCCGGGGCCGTAGGCGGGCCCGGCGGGCGGCACGCCGCGGGGCGTCCCCGGGTGCACGGCGCCGGGGACGGCCCCGGCAGGGGCCTCAGGGGCGGAGCCGGAGTGTCCGGTTCCCGACTGGCCCGGTTGCGCCATACCGCCCTGGTGCGGTTGTCCCGGTGGTGGGCCCGCCGCGGGCGGGACTCCGCCGCTCCCGGGACCCGCCGCGGCCGGAGCCCGCGCCGGCCCCGGGGGCTGCGGCCCCGCCCCCGTCCACGCACCTGTCGCCGCGAGCGGCACGGCGTAGCCCGCCGCGTAGCCCAGGCGCATGGCGACGTCGCGGTGGCGGGGGTGGAGGCCGGGTTCCGCGGCGAGGTCGGGGCGGCAGACGTCGGCGGGGCGGGCGGTGGCGGGGGCGTCGAGGATGCGCCCGTACGACGTGGACGCGCGTGGCACGGTCTCCATGGCGCCCAGCTCCGCGGCGCCGATGCCGTAGCCGACACGGGCGTCGGGACCGCGGCCGTCGGCGGGCTGCAGCACGGCGAATCCCCGGCGGGCGCCGACGAGTTCCGCGCCGGCCCGGACGATCTCGTACAGCGCCTGTTCCCACTCCGTGGTGCGGGCGAGACGTGCGGTCAGTTCGTGGAGCGCGGTGAGGTCGCCGGCCCAGGCGGAGAGGCGGTCGTAGGAGAGCGCGGGGGACTCGGCGGGGTGGGCGATAGCGGGTCGCAGCAGCCGCTGCAGCTCAATTCCGGCCACATTCGGGGAGGGTGGGGTGCTCACCGTCGGCGGCTTTCGGGCAGCGGTTCCGCACCCGCGGCCCGCGCTCCGGCGCGGCCCGTCCGTACGGGCCTGACCGGCACAGGCATCGCGCTCAACAGCATCGCAGACCCCCATCTCATGCTGCGCCACTCGCAATAGATCCACATTTACACGGACTGGTGATGCGATGTCCAGTGTTGTCGGCTAGAGCAGGGTGGTGTCCGCGGGGCATCTGTGTTTGGCTGAAAACCGATGGGTGCTCTGGTCAACTGCGGTCGACTGGATTTCGACACGGAGGTCCCCACACAAGCCGGCAACGGCAGGAACCCGCCCAGGCGGCAGTGCGTCCTACTGGACAGAGCCCGGGCCTCGCCGACGCGTGGCGCGCCATTGCACGATCGAGCACGCACCGACGCACCGAGCAGCGCACCGACGCAGCACAGACACCGCACCGAGACCGCAGTGACTGTATGACCCTCGCAAGGTGATCGGCCAGCAGACCCTGGTGCCACGGAAGGATGAGCGCTTATGCGCGAATATCCCGGAAAGCGGCGCAGGCGTAATGGGCAGCGGGTGCTGCCGGACGCTGCGCTGACGTTCGCTTCACAGTGGCAGTGGCCCGTCGTGCCCGGAGCGGGCCTTCGAGCGCAGGCGCCCGGCAGTCGGGACCGGACGCAGGAACCGGCAGCCCCGTCGCGCGACCGCGCATGTGCCTGTCCCTATACGGAGTGCGCCGTGCCCGGTGCACATCCCCACGACCCCGGCGTGCTCGCCGCGACCACGGACCCGCGCATGGTCCGCTGGTGGTGGGAGCGGCAGCCGGACGCGCCGGTGCTGCTCGCCACCGGCGGCTTCGCGCCGAGCGCGGTGAGCCTGCCGGCGGTGACCGCCGCGCGGGCGCTGGCCCGGCTGGACCGGCTCGGGGTGCGTACGGGCCCCGTGGTGGCCACACCGGAGCGCTGGGCGCTGCTGGTGGCCAGTTACGGCTACGAGGAGCTGGGCGAACTGCTCGGCGAGCACGGCTGGGTGCCGGCGTCGCTGGGCTTCCACGGCGAGGGCGGCTATCTGGCGCTGCCGCCGTCGCAGACGGGCGCGGGACGGGTCCGCTGGGAGCGGGCGCCGCGCCCCCACGGCAGGGCGCCGTGGCTGCCGCCGGTGGCCACGGTGGTCGACGTGCTCGTGGAGGCGGTGGCGGCGGCCCCGGGCGGCGGCACCAGGTTCGTCGGCTGAGGGGTGCGCGCCGCGCGGTGTGCGCCGAGGCGTGCGCAGGGCGGACGGGTGGTGTCCGCGGGCGGGCGTGCCGTCAAGCGGTCCGTAGTGCCGCCTGCACGTCGTGTCCCACCGGAATGGCCCTGTGCCGTGGGCTTCCGCGCTTCGCCGCGCCGAATGAAATTCCATGAATGGCCGGCGGCCGGGCATGTAAAGACCCGGCCGCTGGCGACGGGGGATGCACCAGCGACCGGGCTACAAGCGACGGTAACAACACTTTGGCGTTTCGCAAATTCGAACGTCGTAATTCCCGTCAAATGATGGACCCGTCATACCGCACGGTATGCAGGTGATCAGCTCAGCGTCACCTGGCGGTTGGCGAGACCGCCGCGGGCCTTGCGCTCCGCACCCGTCAGCGGCTCGGTGACGGCCAGCGCCTCCGCCAGCCGCTCCCCGAACTCCGCGGCGGGCTTCTCGCAGTCCTCCGCCGTCATCGACGACGGCAGGTCCCACACCGGCACCACGAGGCCGTGCGCGCGGAACGAGCCGACGAGCCGGGTGTTCTCCGCGAGTGCGGAGGCCCCGGCGGCGTGCAGCCGGGCGAGGGCGTCGAGAAGCTTCTCCTCGGGGTGGGGCATGACCCAGCGCAGGTGGTTCTTCTCCGGTGCCTCGCACCAGTACGCCGCCTCGACGCCGCCGAGGCGGGCGGTGGGGATGGCGGCGGCGTTGGCCCGTTCCAGGGAGGCGGCGACCTCGCCGGAGGCCGACTCCGCGTCGTCCAGCCAGAACTCGAACCCGTCGTGCACCACGGGCCGCAGCGGCGCGGAGGCGTCGAGCAGGTCCTGCAGCCGCGGCCCTTCGCCGGTGCCGGTGGGCGCGGCGGG
>NZ_AXVU01000083.1:0-8302 GCF_000482585.1 Streptomyces sp. CNQ329
GCACCCACCGCCACCGGCTCAACCGGGGTGGTGACCGGGCCGCGAACGCGGCCCTCTACAGGATCGTGCTCTGCCGCCTGCGCTGGGACCAGCGCACCAAGCAGTACATGGAGCGACGAACCAAGGAGGGCCTGTCGAAGAAGGAGATCATCCGCTGCCTCAAGCGGTTCGTCGCCCGCGAGATCTACCACGTCCTCACCATCACCAACGCCACCGCAGCGACCCCAAGGCACCTCGCAACCGCTGCTTGACATCCATAAGAGCATCACCCGCACCGCGCCGCTCGGGTCGAAAACGTGTCAGGACGGACCGAACCGCACAAAGAAGACGGCCGGAGCCGCTACCCCCCACAGGAGCTGCTCCGGCCGTCGGCCTCAGGTGCGGGTGCCCGTTCGCGCCCGCTGTAATACTCAGCGCCAGAGGGCCCGGAAATGTCACAGCCCCCCCGTCCGCGCATGCGGGCGGGCCCGTACGCGGCGCTTCCCGGCGGCCCGTCCGGGCCCCGCCGGGCCCGGCCGCAGCCCCGTGCCGCACCCCTCGGCGGGCCCCGCCGCGGCCCACCGGATCACCGTCGGGCCGCCGCCCGTGGCCCGTCGAGCCGCCCTCGCGGCGCGGTCGAGCCGGCGTCCGTCACCTCATGCGGTCGGGTGGGGAGGGCCCGGGTGTGTTGCGCAGGGACCGCCACCGCCGTAGCGTGCACATCGCGCCGACCCGGCGCACAGACATTCGTTCGACTATCGCTCGACGGTCCGCCCAGATCCGGGGGTGCTCCGCAGATGTATCCGCGTGTACAGCGTCTCCTGGCGCCACGGACCGACTGACCACCGTGCAGGGGGAATACGCGGAAGACGCCGCGCTGTCCGGCGCGGTGCACGCTGCCCAGCGTGGTGATGAGGCGGCGTTCCGCATCGTCTTCCGGACGGTGCACCCTCGCCTGCTCGGATACGTGCGCAGCCTCGTCGGCGACGGCGACGCCGAGGACGTGACCTCGGAGGCGTGGCTGCAGATCGCCCGCGACCTCGGCTCGTTCACCGGGGACGCCGACCGCTTCCGCGGCTGGGCGGCACGCATAGCGCGCAACCGCGCTCTCGACCACGTGCGGATGCGCTCGCGCAGACCCGTCTCCGGCGGCGACGAGACCCAGCTCGCCGACCGGCCGGCCGACTCGGACACCGCCGAGGAGGCGATCGAGGCGCTCGGTACGGGCCGCACGATGGCCTTCATCGCGCGGCTGCCCCGCGACTACGCCGAAGTCGTGGTACTGCGCGTGATCATGGGACTGGACGCCAAGCGCACCGCCGAGGTCCTGGGCAAGAGCCCGGGCGCGGTGCGTACGGCGGCGCACCGCGGCCTCAAGCAGTTGACCGCGCTGATCGAGAGGCCGCAGGAAGAGGGGGACGTTCCGCCCGGGGAAGGCCAGCAGCCTGGCGGTGTGACGCAATCAGCCGCGCGGACGCTTAAGGAAATGTGATGGTGGACGACCGGTACGGCTGGCTCGACGAGGACGTCGCGGAGCGACTGCTTCGCGGGGAGCCGCTCGACTTCGCGGACGGCACCGGACGGCGAGGGCGCAAGCACTGGTCGGCGGAGGATCGTGCCGCGGCCGAGCGGTTGGCCGCCGTGCTGGCGCGGGTGGCGGAGTCGGGCCGGCCCGGCGCGAACGGCCAGGTACCCGGCGAGCAGGCCGCGCTGGCGGCGTTCCGGGCGGCGCGGGAGAGCACGAGCCCGGCGTCCGCCGCGGAGTTCGCCGCCGAGTCGCCGTTCGACAGGCGCCGCGCACGGCACCGTTCCGGCGTCGTGCAGCGGCTGCGGTCGCTGCGGCTGAGCGTGGTGGGCGCGGTGGCGGCCTGCGCGCTGGGCGGAGTCGCGGTGGCCTCCAGCGCGGGCGTGCTGCCGGCACCGTCGTTCATCCAGGACACCGGTGGTAACCCGCGGTCGCCGAGCGTGGGCGCCACGTCGACGGCGCAGCCCTCCGGCGACGAGGAGACGGACGGCTCCACCGGTGAGGGCGGCAAGGGGTCGGACAAGGACGGCAAGGACAAGGACGGCAAGAACAGCAAGGACACCAAGGGCCAGGGCGGCGGCGCGGAGACGGAACTGCCGGGGCTCGGTGTCATCGGCGACATCCGGGGCGGCCAGCCGCCGGGCTCGGCGGGCGCGGACGCCGTGCTCGACGAGCTGTGCCGCGACTACCTCGCCGCGCAGGCCGGTACGGGCCCGATGCCGGGCCAGGGACGGCTGCGCGTGCTGGAGCAGGCCGCCGGTTCCCCGGAGGCGGTGCCGTCGTACTGCTCGAACCGGCTGGGCACCAGCGTGGGCACCCCGGGGGGCGCGACCGGCGGCGGCACCGGGGCCTCGGGCGGCAGCACGGGCGGCGACACGGAGGAGCCGACCAGCCCGAGCCCCTCGGACCCGGCCGACCCGAGCACGGACCCGGGCGGGTCGAGCGGCTCCGGCGGGGACACCGGCGGAGGCGACGAAACCGACGGCGGCAGCGAGAGCGGCGGCAGCGGAGCCCCGCCGCAGGACGGTTCGCCGAACCCCGGCGTCAGCACCTCGGAATCGCCCGCCCCGGAGCCCTCGGCCACCGCCACCGCCTCGGCGACGGAGTAGTCCGCCGCCGGCCGGCGGCGCGGCACCCCGCTCCCGCCTTCCCTCTCCCCCGCAAGCCGCCCGCCGGGCCGCCGTTTTGTCCCGTTCACCCCGGGGCGGCGGGAGATGTTCGGGTCGGTCACCTGCCTGAACGGGAAGAATGTGGGGGTGCTCACGTCAAACTCCCGTGATGTCTGGCATTGTTGCACTGTTCTGTTCGATTCCGGATGTGGCTGGGGCAGCGGCCTGACGGAGAGCGCACGGGGGCGCGGGCACGGCGCACAGTGCCACAGGCCGATCACGAGGCGCACAAGGTGGGGGAACACGACAGTCCGGTGACCGCACGGGCGGCGCCGGGAAACAAGGGCGCGGACGAGGACCTTCAGCCACTGGTCCACCGGGCGCAGAACGGCGACGAGGCGGCGTTCACCGCGCTCTACCGCCGGCTGCAGCCGGTGCTGCTGGCGTATCTGCGTGGCGTGGTCGGCGACGACGCCGAGGACGTGGCCGCCGACGCCTGGCTGGTGATCGCGCGCGATCTGGGCCGCTTCCGCGGCGACGGCACATCGTTCCGCGGCTGGACGGTCACGGTCGCCCGGCGCCGCGCACTCGACCTGCTGCGCCGCGAACGCCGCCGCCCGCAGGGCGTGCTGCTCGACGAGGACCTCCACAACCTGCCCGCGGAGCGCGCCGCCGAGGACCACGCGCTGGAGTCGATGGGCACCCGGCAGATCCTCGGCCTCATCTCCGCGCTGCCCCGCGACCAGGCGGAGGCGGTGCTGCTGCGCACGGTGGCGGGGATGCGCGCCACCGACGCCGGGAAGGTGCTGGGCAAGCGGCCGGGCGCGGTGCGTACCGCCGCCCACCGCGGGCTGCGCCAGCTCGCCGAGCTGGTGACGTCGGCGGCCCGGCGGGAGCGGAGCCCGGAGGACGGCGCCGCCGCGTCTTCGGCGCTCGGGGCCGCCGGAGCCGCGGACGCGGAGGGTTCGGAGGAGCAGTTGAGGCTGGGCCTGGGCGCCTGAGACGTGCCGTACGCACGCGGCGGTACGCGTCCTGGCGTACGGGATCCGGAAGCAGCCGGCGGCCGGAGGAGGAGGGGGGTGGCGCGGGCGGTGCTGGGGGAACGCAACCCGCCCGCGCCATATGCGCTGAGCCGCAGGTACGGGGGGAACCCCGGCCGAGCGCTGGGCCGATGACCAGTCGGCACATCACTTACAGCGTCGGCGGCGGAGAAAGTGTCACAACCACAGCTCAGCCGCTCGGTACGGCGCGCACGGCGCCCCGGACGCCGTACCGCCGCGCGCTCAGCCGTAGACGACCACCTTGTCGCCGACCCGGACGTCCCCGAAGAGCTTCGCGATCTTCGCCTCGTCGCGCACGTTCACGCAGCCGTGGGAGGCGCCTGCGTAGCCGTTGGCGGCGAAGTCCGCCGAGTAGTGGACGGCCTGGCCGCCGCTGAAGAACAACGCGTAGGGCATGGGGGTGTCGTAGAGCGTCGAGACGTGGTGCCGGCTCTTGAGGAAGACCTCGAACACGCCCTCGCGGGTCGGCGTGTACTGCGACCCGAAGCGCACGTCCATCGCGGCCAGCACCTCGCCGTCCTTCATCCACCGCAGGGTGTCGCTGCGCTTGCTCACGCACAGCACCCGCCCGCCGTTGCAGCGCGGGTCGGGCTTCTCCATGGCCTGGGACGTCGGCGGGTACAGTTCGTCGCGCGTGGGCTCGTCCGTACGGGCCTTCAGCCGTTCCCAGGTGACCACGTCGGTCTCGCCGGTGCGCGGCAGCCCCCGGTCCTTCTGGAACGCCGAGACGGCCTCGGCGGTGACCGGTCCGTAGTACGCGGTGGGGCTCCGCCCGAAGACGCCCTCCGCGCGCAGCCGGGCCTGCAGCTCCCGTACCTGCTCGCTCTCGTCCCCCTCGGCCATGAGCACGTCCGGGCCCTCGGGAGTCGGCTCCGCCGTGGGCGTCCTGGACGCGGAGGCCCCGGCCTCCGGCTTCCCGGTCGGCTTCGCCGGCTTCTTGGTCGCGGATGGCGTGGCGGAGGGCTCCGCGGGCTTCTCGGAGCGCGCGGGCGCCGCGCTCGACGGCGACGCCGGACCGCCCCCGCCGCCGGCCGCGTCCGCCGAGGCGGAGCACCCCGCCGCGAGCGCCGCCCCGGCGGCCGCGAGCGCGACGGCGACGCGTAGCGAATGGAGTTTCCTGTAGACGCTCACATGTGCTGGACGCAATTCGCCCATCCCCCCGGTTCCCTCCCCTGAGACGTCGAATGATTCTCTCCCCCGGCGGGGCCGGTCCGGAACCCCGCGGCGGGCCGTTGCCCGCCGGGCACCGTGCGTTTGCGAGGGCGCGCGACCGGCTTGGGCCGGTTCTCAGTGGCGGAGCGTACGCTCATGACTACAGTCCGTGCAGAGGCGGAAGGCCGGGGAGGACCCGGGGACGAAGGCCCGGGGACGAAGGCCCGGGGAGAGGCCGGACGAGAAGGCCCGGAAAGAAGCCGGGGAAGAAGGCCGGGAGAGAAAGCCGGACAAGAAGGCTGGGAAAGGCTGGGATCACATGGCGCGCCACTCGGAGTCCGGTCTGCCCATCGAGCCGGTGTACGGGCCGGAAGCCCTCGCGGGCTGGCACCCGGACGTACGGCTCGGGGAGCCCGGGGCCTACCCGTACACCCGCGGGGTCTACCCGACGATGTACACCGGCCGCCCGTGGACGATGCGCCAGTACGCGGGCTTCGGCACCGCCGCGGAGTCCAACGCGCGCTACCGCGACCTGATCGCCCACGGCACCACGGGCCTGTCCGTCGCCTTCGACCTGCCGACGCAGATGGGCCACGACTCCGACGCACCCCTCGCGCACGGCGAAGTCGGCAGGGTCGGCGTCGCGATCGACTCGGTGGAGGACATGCGTGTGCTCTTCGACGGCATCCCGCTGGACCGGGTGTCCACGTCGATGACGATCAACGCGCCGGCCGCGCTGCTGCTCCTGCTCTACCAGCTCGTCGCCGAGGAACAGGGCGTCCCGGTGGCGGGGCTCACCGGCACCGTCCAGAACGACGTGCTGAAGGAGTACATCGCCCGGGGCACATACATCTTCCCGCCGAAGCCGTCGCTGCGGCTGGTCGCCGACATCTTCAAGTACTGCCGCGCGGAGATCCCGAAGTGGAACTCCATCTCCATCTCCGGCTACCACATGGCGGAGGCGGGCGCCTCGCCCGCGCAGGAGGTCGCGTTCACGCTCGCCGACGGCATCGCGTACGTACGCGCCGCCGTCGCGGCCGGCATGGACGTGGACGACTTCGCGCCCAGGCTGTCGTTCTTCTTCGTCTCCCGTACCACTGTCCTGGAGGAGGTGGCCAAGTTCCGCGCCGCGCGCCGCATCTGGGCCCGCGTGATGCGGGAGGAGTTCGGCGCCCGAGATCCCAAGTCGCTGATGCTGCGCTTCCACACTCAGACCGCCGGCGTCCAGCTCACCGCCCAGCAGCCCGAGGTGAACCTCGCCCGCGTCACGGTCCAGGCGCTGGCGGCCGTCCTCGGCGGCACGCAGTCGCTGCACACCAACTCCTTCGACGAAGCCGTCGGCCTGCCCACCGACAGGGCGGCCCGGCTCGCGCTGCGGACCCAGCAGGTCCTGGCGTACGAGACGGACGTGACCGCGACCGTCGACCCGTTCGCCGGGTCGTACGCGGTGGAGACGATGACTGACGACCTGGAGGCGGCGGCGGTGGAGCTGATGCAGCGGGTCGAGGACCAGGGCGGCGCCGTCAGCGCGATCGAGAACGGCTTCCAGAAGAGCGAGATCGAACGGAACGCGTACCGGATCGCTCAGGAGACGGAGTCCGGCGAACGGGTCGTGGTGGGGGTCAACCGCTACCGGTTGGCCGAGGAGGAGCCGTACGAGCCGCTGCGCGTCGACCCGGCGATCGAAACGCGGCAGGTGGAACGGCTGGCCGCACTGCGGGCGGCGCGCGACCGGGGGGCGCTGGAGGCCGCACTGGCGGAGCTGCGGACGGCGGCGGAGGGAACGGCGAACGTGCTGTATCCGATGAAGAAGGCGCTGGCGGCGCGCGCGACGGTGGGCGAGGTGTGCGACGCGCTGCGGGAGGTGTGGGGGGCGTATGAGCCGGTGGAGGTGTGGTGAGTCGGCGGATGGGAGTGAGGAGGGAGCGTAGGCGCGCGGCCGGGTGAGCGAGATGAACGACACCGGCGGCTCGCCGACCGCATCTCCGGGCTGATCGACGGCGTCGGTGGGCCATCGGCCGAGGCAATCGAGAATCCGCGAACCGGGACCCCGGTGGACCGGCCCGCCCGTCGCGGCCAGGATGCATCCATGCCCCTACCCGAGCCGGTGCCCGACCCCGGAACCGACACTGTCCGCCGCTACGTGACGGCCACCCCGAACCCCGGGACCAGCCGCTACCTGTCCCTGCTCCACGGCAACTTCAGGAGGCTGCCCGCCGAGGAACGCACACAGTTCCTCCAGGCCCTCGGCCTCGATTCGCGGAGCGTCACGGACGCCGAACTCGCGTACATGCTCCAGCCCAACTGGCGCACGCGCATCACCGCGGCATGGATGATCGGCGTGGACCGCCGCGAGCAATTCCGCGAACGCATCGGTGACCTTCTGCTCGCGAGCAAACTCACCTACGCCGGCCAGGGCTACTGCATCGCACTCGCCCTCCTCGGCACCACCGAGGACGCGGCCTTGCTCACCGCCTACCTGGACCATTACCTCCGGCGGCCCGAGTGCCGCTACGACCAGCAATGGGCGATGGGCGCACTCCTGCACCTCGACGAGGCCCTCGGCACCACGCACGCCGCCGGATTCCTGGAACCGGACGGGCTCTGGAGCCGGTGGGCCACCGACCGAGACCCGAGCCCGGGAAAGTTGAGGCAGTACGTCGGTGACATGTGCGCCCTCGCCGACGAGTACGCGCGGCCCGATACCCCTCCCGGACATGCCTGACCGAGCGCGCTTGGGCGGGCGGAATGGACCGCCTTCTGAGACGAACGGTCCAGATGAACGCGGCACGCAGCTTGTGGCGCTGCACCACGAGGGCGGCGGAGGGGATGCGGGAGCGGCGGGGGGACGCCGGAGCGGTGGGGGATGCGGGGGCGGTGAGGGCGGCGGACGGCACCTTCACCCGGATGCTCATGGTCCGGGCGACGCTCAGGCAGGTGCGGCTATGGCGGCCGATGCCGACTGCCTGGTCCCGCTGATGTCGAGTGTCAGGCGACGGTCGACTCCGCCGTCGTGCGCGCCAACCCGTGGAGGTCGAGCGGGGTAGGCGGTGGACACGGGGGGTGACCCGGGTGGGGAGGTACCGCGCGGGGGTGTCCGGTGGCCGGGCCCCGAAGGGGCGCGGGTACGGCGGGGTGTGCGGGGATCAGGCCCAAGGCGGACAGCCGGGGCTGCGTCCTGGGAAGTGGTGTACGGGGTTCGACCTGTTCCGGGGGTTTGCTCCGGCGTCAGGGTGAGTCCCGCATAGATGAACGGCCACCGGCTGATCTTCGAAGTGTCAAAGCCTCGAAGGAGATCAGCACGATGACCGCACCTGACAGTCTGCCCCTGCATGCCCTGACCGAAGACCATCTCGCCGCGGCGAGTCCGGATCTGCTGCGCGCGATGGTCAAGATGTTCGCCGACGCACTGATGTCCGCGGAGGCCAATGCGCTCTGCGGCGCGGAATACGGGCAGGTCAGCGACGAGCGGGTCA
>NZ_AXVU01000084.1:0-8125 GCF_000482585.1 Streptomyces sp. CNQ329
GGGGCGAAGCCCCATCGCGCAGCGACGCCCCCGCAGCGAAGCGGAGGGGGCGCCCTTGACGCCGGACGCAGGCCCGACAATCAACAAGCGGGGTGGCCCGGGGGGAGCCCCCACGACACTGGCCCACCCCGACACGGTCCCCACCGCACCCGCCCCCGTCACGGACGGGCGTCCACCCCGACGCGGGCACCCCGTAGACCGGTCCACCGCACGTACAACGCCCGCCCCGGCACGTACCCCCGGCCCCGCTCCACCCACCCCGCGGGCCAGCCGCCGGCGCCGGTGACTCGGGTTCACTGTCGGAGCGGGCGCATACCCTTGGGCGGGCGTGAGGGGGCGTGCGGTTCTGGACGAGTGACGGATCCCCCGGCGCCGGTGACCCGGGTTCACTGTCAGAGCGGGCGCATACCCTTGGGTGGGCGTGAGGGGACGTACGGTTCCGGCGAGTGACGGATCCCCCGGCACCGGCCGTCCGCCCTCGGCCCCCTGGCACCGGCCCTCCGCCCTCGGCCCTCCGGCACCGGCCCTCCGGCCCTCCGCCCCCGGCCCTGCCCCCCCGCCCGTCCTTCCTCCACGTTCTCGACTTCCACGCCAAGACCCGCCCCCACCCCACCTACCCCCCACCCCCCTGCGCCGACTCCGTCGCCTTCACCCCCCCCGGCTCCCCCATCCGCGTGACCCCCGTGGCGTATGCGCCGACGTGAGCGGGAAGTTGCCCTGCAACTGAGGCCGCGGGTCGCACGTCTCATCCACGGGGGAATCATGCTGCACATCGAGTTCACTTCTGCCGATCTCAACCGGCTGCGCTCGGCCGGGGACGTCAGTCCCATGTGGGAAGTCGTCCTCAGCCTGCAGGCGTTGCAGACCGGGCACGCCGCGCTCGCGCTCGATCCGTGGCGGCGTCGGGTGCGGGGTGAGGTGCATGCAGCCGGGCTGGGGGAGACCGTCGCGTCGTTACAGCGGCTGTGTCCGGAGGCCGCGTACTTTCCGGACTTTCTCACGCCCAGCGCCGGGGGCGGGCGGACGCTGGATGCCGAGTTGGAGCAGGTGCTGCGGACCCCGAAGTCCCGGCTGCGCACGGAGATCGGGCTGCTCTGCGCCAACGGCCGGCCGCCCCGGGGTGCGCGGTGGTTGGCCGACGGGGAGCCCGGTGCGTTGCGGCGGCTCGGGGATGCGGTGCGGCGGTACTACGCGGTGGCCGTGGCGCCGTATCGGGAGGCGATCCGGTCCGCTGCCGCCGCCGACCGGCCCGTGCGGGCCGAGGCCGCGTTGCGGGAGGGGGCCGAGGGGCTGCTCGCCAGTTACGCGCCGGAGGTGACCTGGCGCGGCGACCGGCTGGAGTGCGTGTATCCGGTGAGCAGGGGGTTCTCCCTCGACGGGCGGCCCCTGACGCTGATCCCGTCGTTCTTCTGCACCCGCAGGCCCGTCGCCCTTGCCGACCCCGAACTGCCGCCCGTCCTCGTCCATCCGCTCACCCCCGCCCCCGGCTGGCTACCCGGCGCCGGCGCCGGGCCCGCCGGGTCCGGCCGGGCCGCCGACTCCCTCGTCCGGCTCATCGGCCTCACCCGTGCCCGGGTGCTGGAACTCCTCGACCGGCCGATGTCGACCGGGCGGATCGCGGACGCCCTGTACGTCGCGCCCGCCAGTGCCAGCCGGCACGCGGCCGTTCTGCGCGAGGCCGGGCTCGTGCGCTCTGAGCGGCGCGGGCACTGCGTGCTGCACCGGCGCACGGACCTGGGGGAGGCCCTGCTCAACGGCGCGTGACGCCGTCCGCCGCCGCCGCGTTGAGCACCGAGTCCAGCAGGCCCGGGAAGCGTTCGTCGAGGTCGTCCCGGCGCAGCCGGACCAGCCGCGTCCGGCCCTGCACCGTCGTCCAGGTCACGCCCGCTTCGCGCAGCACGCGGTAGTGGTGCGACATCGTCGTCTGGTGGACGTCGAGGTCGCCGCCGATGGCGTTGCAGCTCTCCTCGCCGGTCGCGGCGAGCCGTAGCACGACCTCCAGGCGCACCGGGTCGGCGAGCGCGCGCAGGACGTCGACCATCCGGATCGACTCGGCCGTGGGCTGGGACACCTCGCGCATCGTTCTCCCGCATCCTTCCGATGTCTGCGCCCAGCCTACCCACACATGGATACATGGACAACAATCCATGTATTGCCTACAGTGCCGTTCCGTGACCAGACAGCTCCTGCCCCTCGCCCTCGCGACCTTCGCCGTCGGCACCGACAGCTACGTCATCGCCGGACTCCTCCCCGCCATCGCCGCCGACCTCGGGGTGTCCACCGCCGCGGCCGGGCAGCTCGTCACGGTCTTCGCCCTCACGATGGCCGTCTCCGCCCCGGTCGTCGGCGCGCTCACCGGCGGGCTCGACCGGCGTACGACCCTGCTCATCGCACTCGGCGTCTTCGCCGCCGGCAACGCCGCCACCGCCCTGGCCGCCGGCTACGGGACCGCCATGGCCGCCCGCGTCGTCACCGCCGTGGGCGCCGGCGTCATCAACTCCGCCGCCTCCGGTACCGCCGCCGCGCTCGTGCCGCCCGAACGCCGGGGCCGGGCGCTGGCGTTCGTGCTCGGCGGGCTGACGCTCGCGACCGCGCTCGGCCTGCCGCTCGGCACGCTGATCGGCAGCGCCGACTGGCACGTCACGCTCTGGGCCGTCGCCGGGACCGGGCTGGTCGCGGCCGTCGGTGTCGCCGTCGGGCTGCCGCCCGTACGACTGCCCGCCGCGTCGCTCGGCGACCGGCTGCGCCCGCTGGTGCGGGACGGGCGGGTGCCGGGGCTGCTGGCCGTGACGACGCTGGCGTTCCTCGGTGCGTACACGCTCTACACCTACGTCGCCCCCGCGCTCCACGACGCCACGGACGGCGACGACTCGCTGCTGACCGCGGTCCTGCTCGCCTGGGGCGTCGGCGTGCTGGCCGGGAACACCGCCGCCGGGCGGCTCGTCGACCGCCGCGACCCCGCTCGCGTCCTCACCGGCCCGCTCGCGCTCGCCGTCCTCGCGCTCGCGCTGACCCCGCTGGCCACCCGGGCACTCATACCGGCGCTGGTCTGGGCGGCGGTCTGGGGTGTGGCCGTGGGCTTCGTCGTCGTACCGCAGCAGCACCGTCTCGTGGCGCTCGGCCCGGCCGCCGCGCCGGTGCTGCTCGGGCTCCACTCCTCCGCGCTGTACGCGGGGATGGCGCTCGGCGGCGGCCTCGGTGGGCTGGCGCAGGAGTGGGGCGGGCTGGGCGAGGCGGGGCTGGGGCCGGTGGGTGCGGGGGTCACCGGTGTGGCGCTGCTGTGGCACCTGGCCACAACGCGGGGGTCGCGGTTGCGGAGGCCGCGACGGGTTGTACAACGTTGCAATCTCCGCTAGGAACCTCCTGAAGCCCGCCCGGCACCGTTCTGCGCACCACACCCCCAAGGCACCGCACGGAAGGTAGCCCCGTGACCCACGCCGTACGCAGACTCCGCCGCCGGCGCCCCTGGCCGGCTCTGGCCGCGACGCTGCTCGCCGTCGCCGTGGTGGCCGGCCTCGGGCCGGCAGCCGCCGACGAGGCCCCGGTGAACGACCGCGCCGCGGCCGTTCCGGCCACCGGACCCGCCGCCCCCGCGGCCGACAAGCCCGCCGCCGCCGGTCAGTTCCGTAACCCCGTCAACACCGGCGCCGATCCCACCCTCGTCACCCACGAGGGCAACTACTACGTCGCCACCACCCAGGGCGACGCCCTGCGCATGTGGAAGTCCCCCTCCGTCGCGACCCTCCTCACCGCCTCCCCGCACGAGGTCTGGCGCGACAGCGACCCCTCCCGCAACCAGCAGATCTGGGCCCCCGGTCTCCTCAAGGACGGCGAGCGCTGGTACCTCTACTACACCGCCAGCGACGGCAACGACGCCACCCACCGCATGTACGTGCTGGAGTCCGAGGGCGACGACCCGCTCGGCCCGTACCACTTCAAGGCCAAGGTCGCCGACTTCTCCAACGACCGCTGGGCCATCGACGGCGAGCCCTTCCGGCACGACGGCAAGCTGTACTTCGCCTGGAGCGGCCAGCGCGACGACGGCGTCGGCAACCAGCTCTTCGTCGCCCCCATGTCCAACCCCTGGACGCTCTCCGGCGGCCGGGTCCACCTCCCCGCGGACGGCAACTGCCCCGAGGTACGTGAAGGCCCCACCCCGCTGACCAACGCCGCCGGCCGCCTCTACCTCACCTACTCCGCCTGCGACACCGGCAAGCCCGACTACGCGATCTGGGCCAAGTCCCTCGCCCCCGGCGCGAACCCGCTCGACCCCGCCGCCTGGCGGCAGGAGCCCGGCCCGATGTTCTCGCGCAACGACGGCGCCGGCGTCTACGGCCCCGGGCATCACTTCTTCTTCAAGTCACCGGACGGCAGCGAGGACTGGATCGCCTACCACGCGAAGAACACGACGACGTACACCTACAACTGGCGCACCACGCGGGTGCAGAAGATCGGCTGGACCGCCGACGGCCGCCCCGACCTCGGCACCCCCGTGGCCGCCGGTGCGACCATCGACCTGCCCGCCGGCGACCCGGGCCCGGGCACCACGGCGATCAACGACACCGACCCGCAGGTGACGTACACCGGCAACTGGAACTCCGGCGGCGGCTGCGCCGTGCAGTGCTTCTGGGGCAACGACCACTGGAGCGCGGAGGCCGGCGCCACGGCGACGTTCACCTTCACCGGTACGCGGCTGGCGCTGCTGTCGGTCAAGGACACCGGCAACGGCATCGCCGCGATCTCCGTCGACGGCGGCCCGGAGCAGCGCGTCGACTACTACGGAAGCCCGCGCGTCGGCGAGCAGCTCCAGTGGGTGAGCCCGGAGCTGCCGCGCGGCGAGCACACCGTACGGATCCGGGTGACGGGTGAGAAGAACCCCGACTCGGGTGCGGCGTTCGTGTCCGTCGACCGGGCGGAGGTCTCTCCCTAGGCGGCCGTGAGGCGCCGCGGTCCACCCGCGGTGGCCTCCGGATCCTGAGAGAAACGCGAAGGTGCCTTCCCGGCCGGGCCGAGGAAGCTCGTACAGAGCTCGTGCGGAGCCTGTACGGAGCTCGTACTGAGCTTCCGTCACCGCGGCGGGAAGGCGCCTTCCGCGTGCACATGTGGCACTAGCGGTGCTGCCGGTACGGCTCTTCGGCGGGCCCGGTCGCCGCCCAGCTCGCGAGGAGCCGCAGCCGCTCTTCCGAGGCGGTCCCGGGCTCGGCGGTGTAGACGGTCAGGTCGCGCACCGCCCGGTCGGACAGGGGCAGGTCCAGGGAGCGGAAGGTCAGCTCCAGCCGGCCGACCTCGGGATGCTGCAGCCGTTTGGTGCCCTCGTGGCGGATGCGGACGTCGTGCCTGGCCCACATGGTGCGGAACTCGGGGCTGAGCGTCGACAACTCGCCGACGAGCTCACGCAGGACCCGGTCGTGGGGCTCGCGCCCGGCTTCGGCGCGCAGCAGCGCGACGGAGATCTGCGCTCCGTCCTCCCAGTCGACGAAGAAGTCCCGGGAGCCGGGGTCGAGGAAGAAGTAGCGGGGAAAGATGGGGCGGCCCCGCTCGCCGGTGCTGCTGGCGAACATCGGCGCGTACAGCGCCCGGAAAAGCGCGTTGCTCGCCAGGATCTCCGCACGGCCGCTGCGCACGAAGGCGGCGGACATCGTCACGGAGTCGAGCATCCACTGGACCGAGGGCGGCAGCTCGACGTCCCTGCGGCGGGACGGCGTGCGGCGGGCGGGCCGGGCTGCCCGGGCCAGGGCGAACAGGTAGGCGGACTCGTCCTCGTTCAACCGCAGCGCCCGGGCGACCGCGTCCAGGACGTCTTCGGAGACACCGCCGATGTGGCCCTTCTCCAGCCGCGTGTACCACTCGGTGCTGACACCCGCGAGGACGGCGACCTCCTCGCGCCGCAGCCCCGGGACCCGGCGACGGCCGCTGGTGGGCAGCCCCACTTGCTCCGGGGTGATCCTCGCGCGCCGGCCGGCGAGGAAGTCCCGGATGTCGGCGCGGTCGTCGCCGCGCTCGGCGGGTCGGGGGGCCATGCCTTCCACGGTAGCGGCGGGGCGGCGGGGAGGGAGGTCGAGCTGGTACCCCCGATAAACCGAACCTTCTCCGCGCGCGCCGGCGGCGGTTTTGTGGGGGCAGCGGTCCGAACCGGACCCCGTTTCGGGGGTGTGGGGTTCGGCACCCGAAAAGACCCGAAGTGGACCATCCCCGATCGGAGGACAACGGCCCGGCGGCTGCGGCCTTTCGGCGCCGGCCGCCGGGAACCGGCATATGAGGCGAAGGCGTGTACAAGGGCGCAGTCCGCCGATGCGCCCGCGAC
Source organism: Streptomyces sp. CNQ329 (assembly GCF_000482585.1). Lineage (NCBI taxonomy): Bacteria > Bacillati > Actinomycetota > Actinomycetes > Kitasatosporales > Streptomycetaceae > Streptomyces > Streptomyces sp. CNQ329. Next base: position 6,305 of record NZ_AXVU01000084.1, read on the forward strand.
GCGGTGACGGCGCGCACGGACGCGCATGCCGGAACGCCGAACGGATGCGTCCACGACACGGAAACGAGGATTCATGCACTTAGCAACAGCACCACGCCGCCGCCGGACCGGGCGGGCCAGGCTGCTCCCCCTCGGCGCGCTGCTGGCCCTGCCGCTGCTGGTCACGGGGCTGCCCGGCTCCTCGCCGACCGCGCAGGCCGCGGCCGGGGACCGTACGACCGCCCAGTGGAACATGCACGGCCAGTTCCAGGGCAGCGAGGGGGAGCCCGGCGCCGCCGAGTCGCGCTGGCAGAACGCGGTGCCGGAGTGGCTGCGCCACGCGGACGTCCTCGCCCTCCAGGAAGCGGGGAGCGCACCGCCGGATCGGGCGGTCTGGAACGAGCACAGGTTCGTGGGCAGGGGCGTCACCGAGCACACCCTTCAACTCGGTGGGTTCGATCATCCGGACCTGGTGAACATCTACTGGGGGGACGTGGGCCAGCAGCGCAACGGACTGGCCATCGTCACCCGGGAGACCGCCACCGACGTCGTACAGCTCGCCGTCCACCACGACACCCTCGAGTCCCGGCCCATCATCGGCGTCCAGCTCGGTAACGACTGGTACTTCACCGGCCACGCCCGCGCCCTGGGGCAGAACAGGGAGAACGACGCCGCCGCGATGTACGAGGCCGCCCGGCAGGAGATGCGGCGACGCGGCGTCCCCGACCAGAACTGGCATTTCCTGGCCGACTTCAACACGCATCCCTCCCGGATGCCCGCCGGCTTGCAGGACCGTATCGTCGCCGTGGGGGAGCCCACCCATCAGGGAGGCGGGGAACTCGACTTCACCATGGAGGGGGCAGCCACCAACCAGACCGCCCGAGCCCAGCGGCAGTGGCTCAACTCCGACCACTACGGGCTGCTGATGGACTATCAGGGATGCCGTAAGCGCGATCTGGCGTGCGAGGCCCCGCTCCCCGGACACACCTACCGCTTCTTCGCGGACTACTCCGTCGGCATGGCCCTCACCCGCGCCCGCACCCTCGTCGGAGAACCCGAGCTGCGGCAGTACCGGCCCGGCCGCGACTCGGGCGATCCCGACTTCCTGGTGCAGCTCCGCTACAGCACGCAGCCGGGCGAGTACCTGCTCGCCTACGGCGGGGACGGCAACGCCTGCATCGAGCGGGCCGGCAATGACGCGGTGGTCGGGGCCTGCGACCCGGACAACGAGGAGCAGCACTGGAAGCTGGACGGCAGCAGGCAGATCCAGGACCCGGATCACACGGTGTACCTCCAGCCGGGCGGCGCGGGTCTCATCGTCCGCGGCTACCAGTACCCCTGGCGGGCCAGGCCGCTGTCCTACGAACCGCCGCACGACCTCCGCAAGCGGGACGACGAGGCGCAACCCGAGCAGCCCGAACAGCCGGACCCCGGCCGGGCGGACGACGCGGACGCGGAGCTGGAGACGGACGAGGAGACCAGCACCGACGTCGGTGAAAGCAACGGCTAGTACTACAGGGCTAGATCTTGATCACCTGAAGTCGTAGCCGCCTTCGGAAGTGGTGGCGTCGTGCCTCCGCCTGATGCGCGCGCCTCCAGATCGACCAGTGAAGTCCCTGGTCGATGGTGGTGCGAGTCGAGCCGATCAGGTTGAACAGCCGCCGGGCCTCGGTGACGGTCAGGGCCGCGAGCCGCCGCGTTCGCGGCCCGCGGTCACCGCCCAGGCGTGAAGAGCCCCCTTTTGCGGGGTTCGGGTCATCGCGGCCAGGAACGCCAACGCCAGCATGGACAGGGTGATATGGCGATACCAGGCGTCGTATTTGCGTACCTGGTAGTTGTCCA
>NZ_AXVU01000085.1:0-7856 GCF_000482585.1 Streptomyces sp. CNQ329
GAAGGCGAGGCCGAGGGGGACGGCGGTCAGCGCGTCGGCGGCGTTGTGCGCGGTGTCACCGAGCAGCGCGACCGAACCCGAGACGATCACCACGGCCGCCTGAGCCAGGGCCGTGGCGCCGAGCACGGCCAGCGAGACCCACAGCGCGCGCATGCCGCGGGCGGAGGACTCCAGCGCGCGGTCGGTCTTCCCGGCCGCGTCGTGGGAGTGGGGCGTGAGGACGTGCGCCGCGCGGTGCCGCAGGCGGGACAGGCGTCCGGGCGGGCCCTCGTGGTCGTGGTCGTGCGCGGGGGTGTGCTGCTGCTCGCTCACGGAACTCCGTCCTTCCGGCAGGGGCGGACCGGATACGCCGGCGGCGCCCTTCCATTATGTGCGTATGCGCGCACGCAAGCATCTATTACCTGCCCCTGCTGCGCAGCCGCAGCACTCTGGCGCCAGGCCCCGTCACCCCGGAGAGCGGCGCCCGGTGCCACGGGACGGCCCGGCTCCGAAGCCCCGCGAGGGCGGCGCCGCGGACGGGTCCGGCCGCCGGGCGGTGGCCGCCCGCACGACGGCGGGCTGCACGACCGCGAGGACCACGCAGAGACCGGCCAGGACGGACCACATGCCGGCCACCCCGGCGCGGTCGAGGAGCTGGGTACCGAGCAGCGGCGCGGCCACCGCGGCGATGCCCCAGGCGGTGCCGTAGACGGCGAGGTAGCGCCCGGTTCCGCCCGGCGGCGCCAGCCCGGCGACGACGGCGAGGGCCCGCCCGACCAGCAGCAGGTCCCCCAGGCTCCACACGACGGTCGCGACGGCGTACCCCCGCAGGCTGCCGGCCACGGCGTATCCGGCGAGGCCGGCGGCCATGAGGAGGCCGCCGGCGGCGAAGACCGGGGGAGCGGACCGGCCGGACAGCGGCCCCAGGCGCAGCAGCGGCTGGCCGGCGACGACGGCCAGCGCCGAGACGCCGAGGAGCAGACCGGCGTCGGCGGGCTGAAGTCCGCGGTGGGCCAGCGCGAGGGGGAGCATGAGGGCGATCTGCAGAGAGACAAGGGCGAAGAGCGTGCCCGTGGCCAGCATCGCGAGGAGCGTACGGTCACGCCACGGCGCGACCGCGGCGCGGCCGTCCCCCCGCCCGCCCGCTCGCGGCCCGTCGGCGGGCAGGGCGGCGTGGACGACGAGCGCGCACAGCAGGCAGGTGACGGCGTCGGCGACGAACAGCCAGCGCAGATCCCACCGGCCGAGCCCGGCGGCGAGCGCTCCGGCCGCCAGACCGGCGACGGCGAGCGCGGCGTTGAGCAGGCTGTATGCACGTACCCGCGCGTCCTCTCCGACGGCGTCGGCGATCATCGCCTGACTCGGCGGCTCGTACAGCTCGAAGACCAGCCCGAGCAGCACGGCGAATCCCACGACCACGGCCAGGCTCGGCGCGGCGGCGACCCCCGCCTGTGCGACGGCGCAGCCCACCAGACCGGCGACCATCGTCCGGCGCCGCCCGAGCCGGTCCGCCATCCGGCCGCCGGCCAGCCGCGAGGGGATGCTGGCGAGCCCGAAGACGGCGACCACCAGCCCCGCGGTCGTGGGCGACGCGTCGTACCGCGCCGTGATCAGCACGGCGAGGAACGGCAGGGAGAAGGCCCCGAGGCGGTTCGCCGCGCGGGCGCCGATGAGCACCCGGACCATACGCGGCAGCCGTTGCCCGGCCGGCCGACAGCCCACACCCCACCGCCCGTCACTGACGAATCCGATAATGTCAGTGACGAAACTAGGACCCAAGGAGTGACCGGTCAAGTGATGTTCGACAGTCACGTCGCGACGCTGCTGGACGTGTCCGCCGCCCTGGTGAACACGCTCACCGACGGCACCGCCCGCGGCCGTCCCTACACCGCACCCCGCGGCGACGACCTGCCGGGGGCCGTCGCCGCCGCCCTCCCCGGCGAGCCCGGGGCCGATCCCGCGGCGGCGGCCCTCCTGGCGCACACCGCGCAGCACCTGCGGGCCGTCTTCGAAGCCGTGGAGGAACACCACCTCGACACCGCCGCCGGCCTGCTCAACTCCCTCCTGCGCGCCACCGGCGCCCGCCCCCAGCTCGACCGCGTACCGGGCGAGCCCTGGCAGGTCCACTTCCACGGCAGCGACGACACCCTCGCCGTCGGCTGGAGCGCCGGCTGCGCGACCGCCCTCGCGCTCGCCCTCGGCAGCGACCTCGCCGGCCGCCTCGGCGTCTGCCGGGCGCCGCGGTGCGACCGCGTCTACGTCGACAACTCCCGCAACGCCGCCCGGCAGTTCTGCTCCACCGCCTGCCAGAGCCGCGTCAAAGCCGCCGCCTTCCGCGCCCGCCGGACCTCCACGCGCTGAACCCGCCCCCCGCGCCGCCCCGCGCACGGCCGACTCCCGGAAAAGGACGGGGAGTACGCCGGCGGAGCCGCCCGGCGGCGGGCGGCATCGCCGCGCCCGCGTACGCCGGTGCCGAGTGCCGCGCGCTCCAAGGGCCGCGGGCTCCCCCCTCCGAGCCGTCGGCGTCCGCGCCGCAGGTTCCCCAGGGGCCCGTGATGCGGGGAATTCGGCGCCGTGGACCGCCGCGATGCGCCACTGGTCAGACTGATCGTAAAACTACACCCACTTGAGTGGCCCGCCGAGCGTCCCCGTTTTCTGCCGGGCGCCGTGGAGAAACACCTGGCGTAGCGGACCCGTCTGTTCATCTCCGATACATCCGGCCGGAGTTCGGATCTCCTCGAACCCGCACCCCTCCTTCCGTTGCCCGTCGTGCCCCCGGAATTCCTCCGCCGACACGCAGGCCGACACCCACCCGTGGCATCCATGCGACCCGAGCCATGGGCGAACCCTCATACCCGTACCGGAAAGGGAGGACCAGTCATGGCAGAGACAGGGGCATCGGCCGCCAGAGTCGCCTTGGCGAAAGTGGAGCCGAGCCGTCGGCAGGGCGGAAGCACACGGGCGTTGCTGACGCCCGCGTCGGTCGGTGCGACCTCCGGTTTCATGGGCCACCTCGAACTGGCCCCCGGGGAGGTCGTCACCGAGCACTACCACCCGTTCTCCGACAAGTTCCTGTACGTCATCGAGGGTTCCGCCGTCGTCCGGATCAACGGTGAAGCGGTGCCGCTGGAATCGGACGAGGCACTGCTCATCACCCGTGGGCAGCGCAACCGCATCGAGAACTCCGGGGCCGGCGTCCTGCGGGCCGTCTTCCACGTGGCCCCGCTCGCCCCCCGGCCCGACCTCGGCCATGTCGACACCGAGCCCGTGGCGGAGCCCGGGTGCGTACCGCCGCGTGTGGGCGGCTGACATGGCCGAGGGCGCGGAGAGGCGTGCGGTGATCACAGGCATCGGCGTACGGGCCCCGGGCGGGGTGGGGACCGACGCGTTCTGGCGGCTGCTGGTCGCGGGGCGCACCGCGACGAGGACCATGACCCTGATCGACCCCGCCCCGTTCCGGTCCCGCGTCGCCGCGGAGATCGACTTCGACCCGGCGGCCGAAGGGCTGACGCCCGCGCAGGCGGCGACGTACGACAGGGCGACGCAGTTGGCGATCGCCGCGACCCGTGAGGCGGTGGCGGGCAGCGGACTCGACCCGGCCCGGCAGGACCCCGCGCGGCTCGGCGTCAGCATCGGCACCGCCGTCGGCTGCACCGTCGGTCTCGACCGGAACTACCAGGAGGTCAGCCATAACGGCTCCCGCTGGCTCGTCGACCACACGGCGGCGCCCGGGCATCTCTTCGACTACTTCATCCCGTCCTCCATCGGCCGCGACGTGGCCTGGGAGACCGGGGCCGAGGGCCCGGTCACCGTGGTCTCCACAGGCTGCACCTCGGGCCTCGACGCCGTGGGGTACGGAGCCGGCCTCGTCCGCCGGGGGCGGGCGGACGTGGTCGTCTGCGGCGCGACCGACGCGCCCATCTCCCCCATCACCGTGGCCTGCTTCGACGCGATCAAGGCGACCTCGGCGAACAACGCCGACCCGACGCGCGCCTCGCGCCCCTTCGACCGCAACCGCGACGGGTTCGTCCTCGGCGAAGGGGCGGCGGTGTTCGTCATCGAGGAGCTGGCGGCGGCGCACCGCCGCGGGGCCCGGGTGTACGCCGAGGTCCGCGGCTTCGCAACGAGGTCGAACGCGTACCACATGACCGGCCTGACGCGGCACGGCCGGGAGATGGCCGAGGCCATCCGGGCCGCCATGCACCAGGCGCGCTGCACCGGGGAGGATCTGGACTACATCAACGCCCACGGCTCCGGCACCCGGCAGAACGACCGGCACGAGACGGCGGCGTTCAAGCGCAGCCTGGGCCGGCGCGCCTACGAGGTACCGGTCAGCTCCATCAAGTCGATGATCGGGCACTCGCTCGGCGGGATCGGGTCGCTGGAGCTGGCCGCCAGCGCGCTGGCCATCGAGTACGGCGTGATCCCGCCCACCGCGAACTACGAAGAGCCCGACCCCGAGTGCGACCTGGACTACGTGCCCAACGTGGCCCGGGAGCAGCGGGTGGACACCGTCCTCAGCGTCGGCAGCGGCTTCGGCGGATTCCAGAGCGCGGCGGTGCTCGCCCGGCCCCCGGCCAAGGCGGCGGCGCGGTGACGGTGACGGACGGCGCCGTGACCGCCGGCGCCGCGGCCGGAGCCGGGGCGACCGGCGCGGTGGTGACCGGCGTCGGCGTCGTCGCGCCCAACGGCACCGGCACCGCCGAGTTCTGGGCGGCGACCCTCGGCGGCAAGAGCGGCATCGGCGTCATCGAGCGCTTCGACGCCGGCGCGTACCCCGTCCACGTCGGCGGCGAGGTACTCGACTTCGACGCCGACGCCCTCCTGTCGAAGCGGCTGATGCCCCAGACGGACCGCATGACCCGCTACGCGCTGGCCGCCGCCGACTGGGCGCTCGCGGACGCCGGACTGGTGCCGGCCGACCTCGGCGAGTACGACCTGGGCGTCCTGACGGCCGGCGCGTGCGGGGGTTTCGAGTTCGGCCAGCGGGAGTTGCAGAAACTCTGGGGAACGGGCCCGGAGCGCGTCAGCACCTACCAGTCGTTCGCCTGGTTCTACGCGGTCAACACCGGCCAGATCTCCATCCGCCACGGCCTGCGGGGGCACAGCTCGGTCTTCGTCTCCGAACAGGCCGGCGCCCTCGACGCGGCGGCCGACACGGCACACCTGCTGCGTACGGGCACGCTCAGCGCCGCGCTGACGGGCGGCTTCGACGCGCCGCTGTGCCCCTGGGGCCTGGTCGTCCAGCTTCCCTCCGGGCTGCTCAGCACGTCCCGCGATCCCGAACGGGCCTACCTGCCCTTCGACGCCGACGCCACCGGCTACGTGGCGGGCGAGGGCGGAGCGATCCTCGTCGTCGAGCGGGAGGACACGGCGCTGCGCCGGAACGCCGCCGGGATCTACGGGCGAATCGCCGGACACGCCTCGACGTTCGACCCCCGTCCCGGCTCGGGCAGACCGCCCGCGCTCGCGGGTGCGATCCGGGGGGCCCTGCACGAGGCGGGCATGAACGCGGCCGACATCGACGTGGTCTTCGCCGACGCCCTCGGCGTACCGGACCGGGACCGGGCGGAAGCGGAGGCCCTGGTCCAGGTCTTCGGGCCGGCGGCCGTGCCCGTCACCGCGCCCAAGACGATGACCGGCAGGCTCTACGCGGGCGGCGCCGCCCTGGACGTGGCGTGCGCCCTGCTGTCCCTGCGCGACTCGGTCATCCCGCCGACCACCGGCACCCGTTCGCCGGCGGCCGGACTCGGCGTCGACCTGGTGCTCGGCGGCCCCCGCGAGACGACCGTGCGCAACGCGCTGGTCGTCGCCCGCGGCGCCGGCGGCTTCAACTCGGCGATGGTCCTGAGCCGCTACGGCTGAACCACCGGCCGCCGGCCACACCGCAGACACACGCACCCGATCCCACCACCACCGCGCCCCCGCGCTCTGCCTACGGAGGTCACCCGTGTCCGAGATCACCCTCTCGCAACTCGTATCGCTCCTCAGAGACTGCGCGGGCGAGTCCGACGTGGCCGACCTGGACGGCGACATCGCCGACATGGCCTTCGACGAACTCGGCTACGACTCGCTCGCCCTGCTGGAACTGTCCGCCCGGATCAAGCAGACCCACGGCATCGAGGTCCCGGAGAGCGAGATGAAGACCCCCGGGGGCACGGTCCGGCTGGTCAACGACATGGTCTCCGGAAAGGACGCCTGACATGGGAGCGCGCACCGAACACTCCGTCGTGATCGACGCCCCGGTCGACCTCGTGTGGAACATGACCAACGACATCGAGTCCTGGCCCGAGATGTTCGCCGGCTACGCCGAGACGGAAATCCTCCGGACCACGGACGACGGCATCGACTTCCGGATCAGAACGCACCCGGACGCGAACGGGAGGGTGTGGGAGTGGGTTTCCCGCCGCATGCCCGACCGCGACTCCCTCACGGTCCGGGCGTACCGGATCGAAACCGGCCCCTTCGTCTACATGAAGCTGCACTGGTCCTATCGCGTGACCGACGGGGGCACCGAGATGCGCTGGGTGCAGGAGTTCGACATGCGGGCCGGCGCCCCCTACGACAACGAGCAGATGACCGACCATCTCAACGAGATGTCGCAGCTCAACATGGCGCGGATCAAGGAGATCGTCGAGACCGCGCACCGGACGGGAGGGGAGAACGCCGCCCGCGGCTGACCGCCCGGAAGACCGGACCGGGCGGAAGACCGGACCGGGCGGACGGGCCGGACCTGCCGGCCCCTGAGAGGGCGGCGGGTCAGCGGCTCACCGCGGTCCCCCGGGTCGGCCGGGACAGCCTGTCGGGATTGCGGACGGAGTAAGGCCGGTGACGCGGCCCTCGTCGGTGCGCACGGCCGCGACGCTGTCGATCTCGTCGTCGAGGCGGATGACCAGCACCGGAACGCCGCGAGCGCGGCCCGGGTCTCCCCGGGGGAGACGGCGTCGCGCGGGCGGCGGCCGTCCAGCGCAGCCAGGTCTCCTGCACGGCGTCCTCGGCGTCGGCGACCGACGCGAGGAGATCGCAGGCGACGGTGAACCGCAGGTTCCGGTGGGCGGCGGTGAACACCTCGGTGGCGGGGGGTGGGCCCCTTCGGAGCCGAGTCCTTCACCGGCTGAATCCCTCCGGCGCGGGCGGGTCGGCGGGCAGGGACGCGGATACGCGGGGCGGCTCGTAACGCGCGCCGGCGGTGTCGCACACTGGGGTGCCAGGCCGACAGTCCCCGGACGAAGGGCACCGTCGCGTGACGACCGACACCGTGACCGGACGGCGGGCGTTCCCGTGGGGATGGCTGGCGCCGAGTGCGGTGGTGCTGGGTGCCATGGCCACCTGGGGCGCGCTGCGGTATCCGGAGGTGCCGGAGCGGGTGCCCCGGCACATCGGGCCGGGCGGTGTGGACGCCTGGACGGACAAGAGCGTGTGGACGGTGTTCGTACCGGTCTTCGTGTACGCCGCGCTCACGCTGGTGCTCGCCGCCTGCGCCGCGGCGGCGGCCCGCACCCGGTCGCTCGACGCGATGCCCGGGCCCTCCGGCCCGTGGGAGCAGGCCGCCGCGTCCATGACCAACCGCCCCGCCACCGCCGCCTCCGCCCGCCGGCTGGCCCGGTCACTGCTGCTGATGAACGCGGGCCTCGGCCTGGCCCTCCTGCCGCCGTGCTGGACCCAGTGGCGTACGACACAGACCGCCGGCATCCCCGGCTGGATCCTTCCCGCCACGATCGCGGCCCTGGTGCTGTCCCTGGTGCCCCTCGTCCTGGCCTGGCGGTACGACGCGCAGGCCAGGAGGGCACGGCGCCCGGCGTGATGGCTCGGCGCGCCGGGCCGCCGCGCCCGGCGCGGACGGGGTGCGGGCCGGGTGCGGGCCCGGCGCGGCCGGG
>NZ_AXVU01000086.1:0-7187 GCF_000482585.1 Streptomyces sp. CNQ329
GGCAGGGGCAGGGGCAGGGGCAGGGGCAGGGGCAGAAGTTCGACTGCCAGGGGGCGGTGGGGCCGGGAGCTTCGTGGCGGCATGCGTGGGGCCGGCCAGCAGGTCCAGCGGGGTCATACCCCAGTGAGCGGCCAGGCGGTCGACGTCGTCGAGCAGCCAGTGGCTCGCCCCGGTCTGACGACGCGACAGGGCCCGCTGGTCCATGCCGATCGCGGCGGCCAGAGCGGTCTGGGTCTCACGGCTACGGCTCATGAGCGCAGCCACCGTCAGCCGCAGCGTTTCCTCAGTACTGAGTGCCATACCCGCCACCATATCACACTCCACTCAATATTTCGTTGTTCTACTCGATTAATGAGTCAATCTTCGACGCATCCGGCACCCCTACGCTCAGCCAGGTCGCGTGAGCGCCCGGCGTTCACAGAAGGCTTAGGAACCCACCCGGCCCAGGCAGGCCGTCAGGCTCGAAGAACCGCCACCCGGCCACCCGACACGACGTGGGCAAAGCCCTCGCCACCGGCGAGGCCTTCAGCCGTCCCACCCACCACAAAGCCGGCACCAATCCCGGCGCGGCACCTGAAGGCCCTTGGGGAGGATCGGACCGGTGAGCAGCGCCGAGGTGCTCTTCTGCCAGCAGCGCTGCCGCACCACAATCTCGGACATGCGAGAAGAGGACCTCTACACCGAGCAGTACTTCGGCGACGATCAGCAATCCGTCGCAGATGCGCCGCAGTGGGAGCAGCAGGCGTTGCCGATGACGAGGCTGAACATGCGTTACAGGAACCCGTACCTGGACTCCCTGACGGCGAAGGTGCTGCTGGGCGACTACTTCGACACCGGGCGTCTGCCGCCCGCGGAGGTCGTCGCGGCGGTACGGCACCAGTCGTGGAGGGACCTGGAGTACAAGGGGGGTTCGCTCGACGCCGTCGGTGACCGGCTGTACGTCCTGTTCTTCCGGTCCATGTGCTCGATGCTGTCGTACGTCAAGGTCGGCCGGACGGAGAAGGAGGACAAGGCGCAGGTCCGGAATCGGATCATGAAGCATGAGGGTGAGGCCAAGATCGCCCAGGCGGTGCTTTTCGACGCGTGGATTTCCCACCCCTGCGTGTCGGCCGTCGTGTGGGAGGACGGCGTCAAGGCGCACTTGAGTGCTGCGGCGGAGGAGGACATCATTCCGGTCGAGCAGGTGAAGGTGGAGTACTTCCGTGGCATCGGCTTCGGCGCTGCTGTCCGGGTGGCCCAAATGCAGGAAGACCGCAGCGGGGTCGTCTTCCTCGCACCGTGATGTCCGGTCCGGGGCGTCGTCCTGCGCTGCGTCTCCGACGGCTGCGGGGCAGGGGTCTCTTGCGGTCGCCGCGCGCACCGGCCTGACCGCGGTGGTCGCCGGCCAGGCCCCACCATCCTCGGTGCTCGCCTCGGCCTACGGCGCGTAGGCGATGGCCGCGGCGATCCGGTCGACGGCCTTGGCGCCGATACGCTGCTTGATCAGAGCCTCGCGCCCGCTGGCCCGCAGATACACCCTGGCGCCAGAGCCGGCCGGCTCCACCTGCACCCGCAGCAGCGCCGGCGACAAGTTCGCTACGCCGGACGGGATGACACCCCACAGGGAGCCGTCGCCCGCCCCGTTGGGGTCTTCGAGACCGGTGCCGAGCTGGGCGATGGCATGGTGCGCCCGGGCGCGGGCGGAGTCTGGGCCGAGCGGGACGTCGATCGTCAACGCCGCGGTCTCCACCCTGGTCAAGCGCGCCCCCAGACGGCCGCCTGCGCGGGCGCCTGCGCGGCCGCCCCTCGCTCCGGGCGCGCCGCCGCCGATCCTGCCGCCCAGTTCGCCCGCGGCGCTGAGCGCGTCCTTCGTCAGCTCAAGCAGCAGATCTGCCTCGGCCCCGGTCAACTCATAGCTGATTTTCTCTGCCATGTCCGGACCGTACCCGTTGGCGACTCGCGTGAAAGTGGCCAAGTCGGCGTCAGCTTTGTGCTGACGTCGGGTGTCGAGGCGGAGCCGTCAGAGCCATCCCTTCTTCCGGAAGGTCTTGGCCCGGACGGAGCACCAGCGGGAGCACAGTGCGCGGGCCGGGTGTCCGGTGGCCGGGAGCGGCTGCGCGCACACGGGGCAGTGGCCGGCCTCGACGACGGGCGCCAGGCGCCGCAGCAACCGGTTGACGCGGCCCTCTTCGCCCTTGCCGTAGGGGATGCGGTCGGCGTCGCAGCCGGTGAGCAGCTCGGCGAACACGGCGCGCAGGGCGGCAAGGTCGCGGCGGCAGGTTCCGAGCAGAGCCAGGTAGTCGTCGACGGGCCAGGTGGTGAGGACGTCGGCGCGGGTGAGGTAGACGCCGAGGGTGTCGATGCGGTGGTGGTCGGCGGCATCGAGGAGCAGGTAGCCGAGGAGCTGCCAGGCGTCGACCAGGCGGAGGGTGCGGGTGTGGCGGGTGCTCTTGAAGTCGAGGAGCAGGCCGTCGGCGACGAGGTCGGCGTCCGCGGCGAGAGCGGCACCGGCGAAGGTGGGGCCCGGGATGCAGGAGGACGGTTCGGTCCGGGCGCGCAGGGCGTGGAGCGGGCCGCGGGCGGCGTGGTGCAGCTGGGCGGTGACGTCGGCGACCATGTCGGGGTGCGGGAGGTCGAGGAGGCGGGCGAGGGTGAAGGCGCCGGGGTCCTCCCGCGCGAGGATGGCCAGCGAGGTGTAGGCGAAGCCGAAGGGGCTGCGGGCGAGGACCTGGTACCAGGCTGCGGCCAGCAGCAGGCGGGCGAGGTCTTCCTCCTCGTCGTGGGTCCGCTCCATCGCCGTGGCACGGTCCTCCAGGTACAGGCGGTCGACGGTCTCGGCCAGGCGCGCGGCGAGCTGCTCGCCGACCGCGCGCATCCGCGCGCCCGCGCCGCGGCCGAAGGAGCCGGAGGCCTCGATGCCGATGCGGGTGGCGTCGTCGACGGGGGCGGAGCTGGTGAAGGCCAGGCGCAGCCGCTGGTCGATCGCGGTGCCGACCGTGCCGGCCTCCGCGCCCACCCCGGCCGGCGGCACCAGGATGTGCTCGGCGCGGTGCCGGGCGCGGAAGGTCTCCTGCAGCGGCTTGGGGCCGGCCGACAGCTCACGGTCCAGGAAGCGGCGCAGCGGGGTCCACGGACTGCGTAATCCGGAGGTCAGACTCACAGGGGCACACCACCTCGATCAGGCACCGCAGAACGCGGCGGACGTCTCTACACGGCGCACCCTAGAAATCCCCTCTGACAACCTGTCGCCCGATAAGGGGACCTGCACCCGATACCCCTGTTCCCGGCACGCATGCGGTAGAGGGTGTGGGCAGAAGCAGCACGTGCCCCTGCGCTGCTGGCGCCCGAGACGCCCCGGGTGCCAGCGGCGCGGCCTCAGCTCTGGTGGTTGCTGCGGCAGTTGCCGCGTTTGAGGGAGGAGTGGCCGAACGCGCCTGTTGATGTTCGTCGGGCTTCTACCCTCACGCGGGTGGGTTACGTGAGCCTGTTGCGGCAGCGTCCGGTTCTGGTCCTGTGGCTCGCCGAGACGCTGTCCGTCTTCGGCGACCGCTTCTTCACCCTCGCGCTGGCATGGACGGCCTGGCAGAGATCCGGCGCGGTCGCCATGGGCCTCGTCGTGGTGGTCGAGTCGGTGCCGCACCTGCTGATCGGCACCTTCGGCCGGAAGCTGATCGCACGCTTCGCCGCCTTCCGCGCGCTCGCCGCCGTCGAGGCCGTGCAGATCCTCATCGTGGGCGCGATGCCGTGGCTGTGGCAGTCGATCGGGCTGACCGGCGTGCTGGTCGTCATCGTGCTGATCGGGACCTGCGACGCGCTGACCGGCCCGAGCCTGTCGGCGCTGGTGCCGTCGATGGTGAAGCCGGATCAGGTGCGGCAGGTGACCGGGCTGATGGACATCTCCAACCGGCTCACCTGGTTCCTCGGCCCCGGCTCGGCCGCGGTGCTGCTGGCCTTCCTGCCGGCCGAGAAGCTGTTCCTTCTGGACGCCGCCACGTTCGCCGTGTCCGCCGCGGCGTTCGCCTGGCTCGGCCGCGCGCGGGCGCCCTGGCCAACGACGGCAGCGCCAGACCCGGACGAACAGGCGCCGGCCGCGGTGGACACGGCGAAGGCGCCCAGAGCGCTGCGCGTGCTGCGCGCGCACCCGCACATCGGGTGCGCGCTGGTGCTCAGCGGCGTCGGGGAGTTCTGCTCCACCGCGCTGACCATCGGCATCCCGATCTGGCTGACCAGCCAGCTCCATGCCGGGGCCGGGGCGTACGCGGTGGTGCTCTCCGCCATGGGCATCGGCGCGGTGGCCGGCAACCTGCTGACGGGCAACGTCGCCCTCCCGGGCCGCTTCCCCATCGGGTACTGCCTGGTGTGGACAGCGCGGGGGATGCTGCTGGCCGCCTTCGCCCTCAGCGACAGCCTGACGGAAGTGGCCATGCTCGCCGCGACGGCCAGCGCGCTGGTGCCGCTGACCTCGATCAGCCTGAACACCCAGATCGGCGGCCTGCCGGGGCCCGAGCGGCTGCGGGTGTTCACCGCCGACTCCGTGAAACTGCACGTGGCCAGCATGGGCAGCATGCTGCTGCTGCCCGCGCTGCTCGAACGCGCCCCGCGGGCCTCGTTCGCGGCGGGCGGCGCCCTGACCGCGGCGGCGGGCCTTGCCGCCGTGTTCGTTGCCCGGGCCCTGGCCCGGCGTGCCACCGGGCAGGCGGCGGACGACGGGGCGGAACTCGCCCGGACGTGACCCGGTTCAGGTCCCGCGGCGGCGGGCCCGGACGACCAGGGTGCGGTACGGACTTCCCTCCGGGCCCTGGACCGGCTCCACTTCCACGCCGGCGAAGCCGTGTCCGTCCAGCAGTCGCCGCCATGTGGCGGCGTCGTAGGAGTAGTGGACGACCGGGAGCCGGGCGCCGCCGGGCAGGGTGAGGTTGTCGACCCGGCGGCCGGGCAGTTCACCCTCGCGCGGGGCGTTGACCGAGAAGCCGAGGATCCCGCCGGGGCGGAGCCGGTCACGGATTGCGGGCACGAGCCGTGTGGGGTCGGCGTACCACAGGGCGCCGTAGATGGAGAAGCACACGTCCAGCAGGGGCAGCTCGGCGAGTACGCGGGCGGCGTCGCCGATTCGCCATCGGGCGGCGGGCAGGTGGCCGAAGCGGGCGCGGGCCTGCGCGATGCGCTGCTCGGCGATGTCGACTCCGACGGCGAGCCGGGCCCCGTGCGCGGCGGCGTATGCAGTGTGCTCGCCGGTGCCGCAACCCAGCTCCGCCACCCACAGGCCGCTCACGTCGCCGATCCAGGCGGCGCCCGGCCCCCGGCCCGGCCACGCGGTCCACTCGATGGTCCGCGGCACCGCGCCGCGCCCGGCGGCCTCGGGAGCGAGCTGGGCGGCGATGCGGTTCCAGGCGCGGGCGTTGACGCCGGCGTCGACCGCACGCCCGCCGGGCGGCATCTGCTGCTCCATCTCGTTTCTCCCCGGCTCTGAAGCGGTGCGGAAGCGGTGTGCGGGTGCCGGGCCGCGTGCTGCCCAGCACCCGCGTGGGGACTGCGGGTCACCGGCGGCCCATGGCCGCGACCCGGTCCATCCAGTCGTGGCGCAGGGAGTCGAGTTCGCGCCGGAAGCCCGCCAGGTCGGTGCCGTAGGCCAGGACGCAGCCGCCGGCCATGTCGGCGGACGCCTGGCAGCCGTGCACGAGCCGGCCGCCGAGCGCGGCGTGCGCGAGGACCGATTCGCGGCGCCGCGGCTCGTTGAACCAGCCCCCGTGATACAGCTCGTCGACCTTCTTGCCCTCGTCCTCGTCGAAGCCGAAGACGACGGAGGTCGCCACGGGGAAGAACCAGCACGGGCCGACGTTGGACAGGTGCCCGTCCAGCTCGACCCGGTTCAGCGCCATGATCGTAGTCGCCTCGCGCAGGGCCTTCAGCTCCCTCGGGGTGACGTCCAGGCCGGGGATATCCAGGTACTCGTCGCGGAAGAGGAAGGCGGCGACCTGGTAGGCGGTGGCCAGAACCTCCGCGGGGTCGTGGGTGACCTGGCCGTGGGCCTTGACGAACTCCAGCGCCCGCTGCTCGACGGCCTGCTCCCTGGTCTCGGTCTCGGCCGCCTCCAGCAGCTCGGTGCGGACCCGGTCCCAGCCGGTCAGGACCCAGGTGGGGTTCTCGTAGCGGAAGAAGTACCGGCCCGGGTCCACGGTAACGGCCCCGGACTCCCAGCTCTGTCCCCAGGGGCAAAGTAACCCGCGGGTAGCTTTCGGGTAGTCAGATGGCCCGTTTCCTCGCTGTCGGACGCCTCGTTGGGCCGTCCGAGTGAAGCCCGGGGCAGGCGAGGGAAGGGGCGGGTGTGCGGCAAGAGTGGTCGCCGGAAGAGCTGTTGGCGAGCTGGACCTTGGTGGACGGCGACTGGGACCTGGTGGCGAACAAGACCGGGGTGACCCGTCTCGGCTTCAGTCTGATGCTGAAGTTCTTCGAGATCGAGGGCCGGTTCCCGGAGCTTGTGGAAGAGGTCCCGCAGCCCGCGGTGGAGTACGTCGCCGGGCTGGTCAAGGTGTCGGCGGCCGAGTTCGCGAAGTACGACCTGATCAGCCGGTCGGCGAAGAACCACCGCAAGCAGATCCGCGAGGCGCTGAAGTTCCGGCCTGCCACCCGGGCCGACGAGGAGAAGCTGATCGCATGGCTGGCCGCGGAGGTGTGCCCGGTCGAGCTGGTGGAGGACCGGCTGCGCGAGGCCCTGCTGGTGGAGTGCCGGGCCAGGATGATCGAGCCTCCGGGCCGCATCGACCGCATCGTCACCGCGGCCCAGACGCGGGCGGAGAAGGCGTTCTGCGCACGGACCATCCAGCGCCTGGGCGACGTCGGGGTGGCCCGGCTGCTGGAGCTGGTGGCCGACGGCAACGAGGACGGCGCCGCGCTGCTGGCGCTGCTCAAGCGCGACCCGGGCGCGGTCGGCCTGGAGTCGTTGCTGACGGAGATCACCAAGCTGAACGACGTGCGGAGACTCGGGCTGCCCGAGGGGCTGTTCGCGGACTGCTCGGAGAAGCTGCTGGCCGCGTGGCGGGCGCGGGCGATCAAGATGTACCCCTCGGACTTCCGCGACACCGCCGAGGAGGTGCGGATCACCCTGCTCGCGGCGCTGTGCGTGTCCCGGCAGGCGGAGATCACCGATGCCCTGGTGGACCTGCTGATCGCCCTGGTACAGAAGATCAATGCCCGTGCCGAGCGGCGGG
>NZ_AXVU01000087.1:0-6491 GCF_000482585.1 Streptomyces sp. CNQ329
GGCCGGCGTCCGCTTCCCGGGCCGGCGTCCCGTCCGTGGTCGGCATCTGCTGCCCGGACCGCATCTGCTGCCGGAGGCGGCGTCCGCGGCGCGGGCCGGGATCTGCTGCCCCGAGCGGCATCTGCTGCCCGGGGGCGGGTGTCCGCTTCCTTGGGGGGACCTCCGGTCCGCGGGCGGCGTCTGCTGCCCGGGGTGTGTCCGGTCCGCGGGCGGTGTCCGCTGTCCGGGGCGGCGTCCGCTGCGCGGCTGGTGTGTGGATGCTGCCCGGGGGCGGGCAGGGGGTGGGGTGTTGTGTGCGCCGGGCGTGCGGGTGGCGGTGGTGGGTCCCTGGCCGTGCTGGAAGGTGCAGCCGGCCCGTTGGCGCCGGCTGCTCCCGGCGCGGGCCGCGGTGCCGCTCCAGCCCCTGCTGCCGTCCCAGCCGTCCCTGCCGCCTCGTGCTGCCGCGCCTGCCGCAGGTGCGGCTGGTGCGGCTGGTGGTGGCTGGTGGTGGTGCCGGGGTCTGCCGGGGGTGTTCCCGGGCCGGCCGTTCATGGGTTGTTCCTTTCGGTGGCGGGGGACAGGGGCAGGGGCAGTACCCCGGCTGCTGTCCACCGCTGCCGTAGCCGGGCGCGGTTGTGGGGGGCGGGGTCGGGCAGCAGGGCGATGCCGCAGTCGCCGCCGCCTGCTCCGGAGGGTTTGGCCGCGCCGCCGATGGCTTCGGCGGCGTCGCACAGTGCGGTCAGTTCGGTGGTGTAGATGCCCAGTGCGGCTTCGTCGTCCAGGCGGGCCAGTTCCTTGCGGGCCCGGCGGATCTGTTCCAGCAGGCCGGGGCCGTCGTGGTGGTGGAGTGCGCCGGTGATGGTGTCGACGATGTCGGTGCTGGTCTCGATGAACGCGCGGTGTGAGGGGCTGTGGCGCCAGGTTTTCCGGTGCAGTTGGGCCACCAGGGAGGTGGTGGATGCCGGGCTGCCGGTCCAGCCGACTTCGAGGGACAGCCCGGCCGGGGGCGGCAGGCGGCGTATGGCGTAGTGGGGCCAGTGTTCGCGCAGTGCGGTGGCGATGCCGTGGCGGCGGGCCAGGTCGAGTACGAAGGCCCGGTCGGGGGCCCGGTAGGTGATCCAGCCGCCCCAGGTGCTGGCCGCGAGGTCACCGCCGGAGCCTTTGGCGTCGAGCCGGGCGGTGGCCAGCAGCGCCAGGCGGAAGCGCTGGTCGAGTGTCAGCTCAAGGCCGCAGAAGTCGGCGACGGCCGCGACGGTGGCGACGGTCACCGCGCCGCTGGAGCCGAGTCCGTACTTGCGGCCGTCCTCGTGCAGCCGGCTGTCGACGGCCACGTTCATCGCGGGCAGCGGGCGGCCGTGGTCGCCCAGTAGCTGGGCGGTGGTCTCCACGGCCGAGACCACGTGTGCCAGCGACCGGCGGGCCTGGGGCCCGTCGGGTCCGCCCACGTCCAGCCGGCCGCTGTCCCAGGAGAAGGGCACCGGGCCGGCGGTCAGGTCGGAGGAGATCTGCACGCCGGCTTCGGCGCGGCCGCTGACGGTGACCGTGATGTCCCGGTCCACCGCTACCAGGACCGCCGGGACGCCGGGTTCGACCACCGCGTACTCGCCCGCGACGAACAGTTTGCCCGGCGCGCGGCGCGCGACGGTGCGTGTGCGGGTCACCGCCCGCCCTCGGGCAGCAGGCGGGCACCGGGGCCCGGGCCGGCGATGTGCACCGCACCGCCCGCGGCGGCCTCGCGGACGACCGCGGCCACCCGGCGGGCGTCGCTGCGCCGGCACAGGATCTTGACGTTCGGCCCGGCGTCCATGGTCGCCCAGGCCGCGACACCGTCGCGCCTGAGCTGCAGCACGCTGTCCAGCACGGTCAGCGTCGCGGGGGAGAGGTAGCGCACCGCGGGCCGCGCCGCGAGCATCGTGGCGTGCATGCCCAGCGCGTTGCGTTCGGCGATCTCCCCCACCGTCTCCAGATCGCCGCGCAGCAGCGCCGCCCGCATACCGGCCAGGTCGGCTTTGCTGGATACCGCCCACGGCTCATACAGCGGTGAGGTGTCGACGGTGCGGCGCATCGCCGCGCGGCTGGAGACGGCCTTGGGGCCGGCGTTGACCACCGCGATGACCAGCGCCGGGTCCAGATCGGCCACCGGCACCGGTTCGGCGTAGGAGCCCAGGTCCGCGTCGGCGGCGGTATCCGCCGGCCGCCCGGCGTGCCAGACGGCGAAGCCGCCGAAGACCGACCGTGAGGCCGACCCCGACCCGCGCCGGGCCAGCCGCGACAGCGCGGTGGCCTTCAGCCCGAGGCCGTAGGCGGCGGCCGCGGCCACGGCCAGGGCGGCGAACCCGCTGGCCGACGACGCCAGACCCGCCCCGGTGGGCACGGTGTTCTCCGATTCCACCACGGCCCGCTGCGGGTGCCGGGCGTTTTGCCGCACCAGGTCCAAGAACGCCACGATGCGCCGCAGCGCCTCACCGTCGGCCGGCGCCCCGTTGAGCGTCACCACATCACGCCCGGCGCCCGGCGCGAGCCGGACCCGGGTGGTGGTGGGGAAGATGTCCAGGGTCATCGACAGGCTGTCGGTGCGCGGCAGGACCAGGTGCTCATCACGCTTGCCCCAGTACTTGATCAGCGCAATGTTCGGGTGTGCCACGGCGGTGGCCCCGGCCGCGGTGTCACCCCGCGGCCTGACCACCGCAATCCGCTGTTCAGACATGCTCGGCGCGCCTCCTCAGCGGTACGACCCAGGTGTGCACGGCACCGGCTTCGTGGAGCCGGCGGGTGACCCGGCTGGCCTCTTCCGGCCGGGTCAGCGCGATCACGCAGCCGCCCAGACCACCACCGGTGATCTTGGCGCCGAGGCCGCCGGCCGCGAGCGCGGCGGTGACCATCGCCTCGATCCGCTCGGTGCTCAGCCCGGCCTCGCGCAGCAGCCGGTGATACTCCGTCATCCGCGAGCCCAGCTCCTCCGGCCGGCCCTCGGCCAGCGCCCGCTCGGCCCCGCCGACCAGCTCCGCGGCCTGCCCGAGGAACTTCTCCCTGGCCCCCGGGCGGCGCCCGAAGCCCTCCCGCAGCAGCTCGACGGCCTCCTTGGTGCTGCCGGCCTGCCCGCTGTCCGCGACGATGAACAAACCGTCACAGCCGATGCTCAGTTCACGGGCCCGGCCCGCCTGGAAGGCCAGCGGCGCCGACGCACCGACGGCCATCGCATCCACCCCGCTGGCCCGGCCGTGCGCCATGTTCTCCGCCGTCTGCACCAGCTCGAACGCCGCCTCGCCGGACAGCTCGCGGCCGAAGAGCTCGGCAAGGGCCAGCACGATCGCCCGCGAGTTCGCGGCGCTCGACCCCAGCCCCCGGCCCGCCGGGATCGCACCGTCGAGGATCACATCCAGATGCGGATCCCCCGCCACACCCATACGGTCCTTGAACGCCGCGGTCAGCTCCCGCAGCCCGTCGGAGGCCTGGGTGACCACCGCCCGCGACGCCGAACCGGTCATGGTGAAGGACAGCTCACCCTCACCCTCACCCGCGGGAGACCACCCGGCACTCGCCGTCGCCGTAAGCTGCGGAATCGGCACAGCCAGCGCCGCGGCCCCGTAAACGACCGCATGCTCTCCCAACAGGATCGCTTTGGCATGGGCACGACCGACGCCGACTGAGCGAGCCCGGTGGTTTCCCGAAACCCCATCCACTGAGGTCGGTAAAGTCAACGCACTCAGCTCCCCTTGTCGTTTCTGCAGTGGAATCGCATCGTCCAGATCCAGGAAGGAATGAAGCAGACGGCAGGCCAAGCCCCCGCAGCGCGCACCCGCCCGCGCACACGCGGCGGACCGCAGATCACATAACGGGCTTTCAGACACGCGGCGGCACCGGGAACCGGATACTCACCGGCCCTGCGGCCGCACCCCGGGGCACCGGGCGCCGCCGGCGCACCCGCAGCAGCGGCGGCGCGCGGCGGCAGCCGCCTCGAACCCCCGCGCACACGCGGCGGCCGGCGGGACAAAGGAGCAGGTGCCGGGCGCTTGCGAACCCGGGCCGCCCGAGACGGGCCGGGGAATGCTGCGGCACCACACCACCGCCCGGAAAACATTTTCGGGCAGGCTAGATGTCCGTAAATCGTGACACGGGATTTTCGACACGCCAAGAGAACCGTAAAGTGACGTGGCTCACGTCCGGATGGGCTGCTGGTTCGCACGTGGACTCCCGGTGCCGACGCCGCCGCGGGCGGACCGCAAGGGGCGGGGGAGAGGGGGACCTGGCAACACGAACGGGCACCGGCCCCGGCCGGGACGGGGCCGGTGCCCGTTCGTCCTTGTTCCGTATACCGCGTGATGCGGCGTCAGTGACGAAACGCCGTATCACGCCTGTGGCGTGTCGCTTCCGGGCCGCGGCGCTATGAGGCCGCGGAGGTGCACGCCCGGCGCTGCAGGGCGATCTGCGTGAGTTCATCGATGTCGAACTCCGAGCGGCAGTTCGGCGCGCCGTAACGGGTGATCTTCCCCCGGCTCACCCACTTGCGGATGGTCGCTTCGGAAACCCCCACGGCGAGCGCGGCCACGTTCGTGGGGACGAGCCTGTGGCGTGGCGGTCTGGTCATGCGCTGACATCCTTTCGCTGCCGCTCCATGAGCTGCCTCAGATACAGCCAGTCGTGCATCTCCCACGAGTGCCCCGCAGAGCACTCGATGCTTCTTCTCGCCGCGTTCCCGGTGCTCTTCGGCCACACGCTGATCGTCCCGCTGCAGTCCTCCACGACACACTGCCGGATGATCGTGCGCGAGGCGCCGGAGCCGGGGTCGATGATGTGGCGTAACTCGGCGACGAGGCTGTCGGTCTCGTCGGCGAACTCAGCCGCCGGAGGCTGGGCGGCCAGCCACCTCAAGTGCCGCGCCAGGAACCGTGAAAGCTGCGGAACGGAACGCGCCGGAACGGCGGTCCCGAGCTGCTCCACAACGATGTCCGACCACGACTCGAGAGTAGCAACGATATTGTAACGGGAGTCCAGCACCGAGATGTTCATGTGATCCCGAGTGCGGCTTCCCGAAATCTTCGTCCCGCTGATACGCCGGGACATCGGAGACACATGGTGCAGGCATTCCTGATAGAGGTCGGGGAGCGTTTGAAGATTACGTTCCACCTGGCGTACGCAAGAGGTGCAGAGGACGGACCCGGTGGCGCCGCTGATTTCGCGCGCGTGATCTCTGGGGCACGGGTTAACCTTCATGCAACCTCCTTGAGGCGGGCTTCCCCCATAATCGCGAGGAAATGCATGCGGGTGCCATGCCGATTGCGGCATCCCGTGCAGAGTTCCTTTTCACTGGCATCCCCGTTCACACCGGCGCCGTACCCGTCCGGGCAGGGATCGCCGCCAACACTCTCACCGGTAAAGCTACCGACGTGCGCTTGAGCCCCGATACAGCCTCGTTCGAGGGTGATAATCCCCGTGTTCTCAAGCCGTTTTCCACCCGCACCCGAGCCGCCCGGACACCCGCCGCCCCCGGCCCCGGAAGAACACGGTGAACACCCGGCCAAGCCCCCACGACCCGCCGCAACACCCCCCGCGGCACCGGCCCGAACCGTGACGCCTGAAGCTTGTCCGGCACGGCGGGGACCGGCACCGCCAGCCCACCCGATCCCCGCCACAGGCCCCCCCGGTAAGCAGCCGCCCGGCGCGCCTTGCAGACCACCCCTTGCGGGCAGCGCCCGCCGCCCCACCCGGGGCGTGACCCACGTCACCGCATGTGCACTTGGCGTGGCGACTTCGCACGTGTCACTATTTCGGCAGCCCCTCCCTGCCCAAAAACTTTCGGGACCCGGGGAGTTGAGCACCGTATCCACTGGTTTGCCCGGTGGACTCGCGTCCCCGTGCCGCCACGGCACAGGTTCCCGCCGAACCTCTCACGCCCTTCCCTTTCACATCCTTCCTCCCACAGCGCCGCAGCGCCGCAGCGCCCATGGCGCCATGGCGCCGTTGCCCGGGCCGGCACGCCGGCCCGGGCAACGTGACGGTGTGCAAGCGGAGGGCAAAACGGGGCCGCCCGGGCGGGCGCAGGGCGTTTGAGCACACGGGCGCGTCGCCGCCCGGAACATCAGGGCCGGCCCGGGCCGGCACCGCACGGCCCCCGGCCCTTCGGGCCGGACGGCCCCGAACAGAAAACCGCCTCCGAAAAAGCTGGGCGCAGATCCTTCACGTTTTCCGACGGCAGACTCCAAGGAAAGAGGGCCCCAGATATGCCAAGGCTGTGCAAGCCTGCGGTGAGCGCGCCGGAACACACCATCACGATGGAAGAAACTCTGCAGTTCGCCGAAGAAGCGCACGCCGGGAAACCTCAACTCCCTCTGGCGCTCCGGCTCATCCGGAATACCGGGGTACTGAAGCGGCATATCGTGCAGCCCATCGAGAAGACGCTTCGCCACCCGGGTCTGACCGAACGCAACCGCATCTACGAGGCCGAGTCGAAGAAGATGTGCCCGCCGGTCATCGAAGAGGCCCTGGCCAACGCCGAGGTGACGGCGCGTGAC
>NZ_AXVU01000088.1:0-6456 GCF_000482585.1 Streptomyces sp. CNQ329
GCGGAACTGGCCAGGAGCAGAGGGACGGCGAGGGCGGCCGCGCCCAGCGCAGCCGTGAGTCTTCGAGGGAACACGGGAGTCCTTCCGAGGTCATGGGTGGCGAACCTGTCCGGCGTGTGGGGTCCCCTGTCCGCAAGGCGGACGGAGTGCGAGCAACCTAGCGACTCGAACGGCGTTGCGGAATGGCCGGAGTTCAACACGTCCCGGTTCAGGACGTCTTCTTCGCCTTCGCCGGTGTCCCCTTCGCCGCCTTGGCCGCCGCCTTCGCCTCCTGCTTGTACGCCCGTACCTCCGCCAGCGTGTCCGGCCCCGTGATGTCCGCGACCGAGCGCCGGCTGCCGTCCTCGCCGTACGCGCCCGCCGCCTCGCGCCAGCCGTCGGGGGTGACGCCGTACTGCTTGCCCAGCAGCGCGACGAAGATCTGCGCCTTCTGCTTCCCGTAGCCGGGCAGCGCCTGCAGCCGCCGCAGCAGCTCCGCGCCGCTGCCGACGCCGCGCCAGAGGGCCTCGGCGTCGCCGTCGTACTCGTGCACGAGGTACGCGCAGAGCTGCTGGATCCGCTTGGCCATCGAGCCGGGGTAGCGGTGCACGGCCGGCTTCCCGGCGAGCAGCGCGGCGAACGCCTCGGGGTCCTGCGCGGCGATGGCGTGGGCGTCGAGGTCGTCACCGCCCATGCGGCGGGCGATCGTGTACGGGCCGGAGAACGCCCACTCCATGGGCACCTGCTGGTCGAGGAGCATGCCGATCAGTGCGGCCAGCGGGCTGCGGCCGAGCAGCGCGTCGGCCTCCGGCTGCTGCGCGAGACGGACGGTGACGTTCATACGAGCATCATGGCGCAGGCGGTCGCGGCGCCGCCGGGCAACACGCGGGTCCCCGGCGCGCGCCGTTGCACGCCGGGGACGGACAGGGGGCCTGTTCAGGTGACGGCGGGGAGGTGCTTCGCGCGGTGGGGGACCCGGCGCGCGCCGGCGACCGGGACGGCGGTGCACCGGCGGTCCCGCGGAGCCGGGTGGGTGCTCATGCTCCAGGCTGCGGGCGGGTGCGGCCGGACCGCCACCGGCGCCGGGCCGTACGAGTGACGCCTACGGCCGCTCCTCAGCCCTGCTCCAGCTCCTCGGCGAGCACCGTCAGGTGGCTGCGCTTCACTTCCTTCGTGCTGGTCAGGAGGGTCAGCGGCCCCTGGTGGTACAGCTCGCGCAGACGCGTCAGCGCCTCCGCGTGTGCGTCGTCGGACAGCTCCTGGCGGTAGCGGTCGGCGAAGTCGGGGAAGCGGTCGAAGTCCGCGTGCAGATAGTGGCGCAGGTCGTCCGAGGGCGCGATGGCCTTCAGCCACTCGTCCACGTGCGCCTTGTCCTTGGCGATGCCCCGCGGCCAGATCCGGTCGACGAGGACGCGCGTGCCGTCGTCGGGATCGGGGTCGTCGTAGACACGTCGAATCCGAGGGGGTGCGTGTTTTGTACTCATATGCCCACGGTAGCCGTGCGGCGAGCCCCCCGCGCCCGCCGCACGGCACCGCTCACTCCTCGACGGCCCCGTGTCCGTCAGCCGCCACCGCCCGGAGCAGCCCGCCCGCCGGCGGCGTGTGCCCGCCGGCCGGGGAGCCGGCCGTCAGCCGGGGGAGCAACTGTGCCGTGAGGAGGGTCGAGAGTGCGGAGACGTCGCCGCCCCCGCCGCCGTCCGTGCGGATGACCGTCGGCTGCGGCGCGCTGCCCGCGAGCGTCGCACCCACCTCCAGCCGCCGCCTGGCCAGCTCGTACTGGAGCACCGCGCGGTTGTCGCGGTACGCCTGCGCCAGCCGCCGCTGCGCCTTCGCCTCGTTCTCGGCGGCGATCAGGCCGCTGCGCCCGCGGGTCTCGATCTCGAAGCGGACCTTCTGCGCCTCGGTCTCCTGCTGCTCCAGCAGCCGGGCGACCTCCTCGCGGGCCCGGTTCAGCGCCGCCTTGACCTCGACGAACCGTGCGTCACGCGCCTTCTTCGCCCGCTCGATGTCCATCTGCAGGTTGTCGATGCGGCGCTTGCGGGTCAGGCCCCACTCCTGCTCGTACGCGGTCCGCTCCTTCGCCACCCGCTCGCGGGTCGCCAGGTGCTGCTGGTACTGCGCGGGCAACTGGACGTCGGGGATGTTGGCGCCGGTGATGCGCACGCCGTAGCGGGCGAGCTGGCGGTTGAGCAGGTCCTGCATGTCCGCGACGTCCGAGCCGCGCAGGTCGTACGCCCGCTCCGTGCGCACCCGGCGGGCCCGCTGGCGGATCGCGTCCTGCACGGCGCTGGAGAGCACCAGGTCGAAGTTGCCGGCGCCGATGGTGCGGACGAAGAGCACCGCGTCGGTGATGCGGAACTTCAGGAAGAACTCGATCGAGCGCAGCGGCACGTTCTCCTGCGTCGGGCAGGCCATGACCGGCGCCGAGTACGGGATCTCGGTGGCCGTGTCGACGACGAAGTCGACCCGCGACCAGGGGTGCCAGACGAAGTGCCGGCCCGGACCGAGCGTGCGGGAGATGGCGCCGTAGCGGGTGAGGACGCCGTTCGTCCCCTGCTCGATCTTCACGATCGACGAACGCCACCACCACAGCACGCCGACGGCCAGCAGGATGACGCCGGTGACGTACGAGGACGCCGCCAGCGCGTCGTACGCGCCTGCGCTCCAGCCGTCCTCGCCGCCGCTCTGCAGCCCGGCCATCACGCCGGTCGCCAGCGCCAGCAGCGAGAGCCACAGCGGCACCATCCACCACAGCCGGCGACGGTGGCGGGGGATGATGACGGGGATCAGGGTGCCGGCCTCGCCGCCGCGGAGTAGCTGGGGGATGTCCCCCCAGGCCGCGACGACTTCGGAGATGACCGACCTGCGCTTCATGGCCGTCGTGCTCATGCTCCCGCCTCCCCGTGTCCGTAGCCGGCGGGCCCGAAGCCCGGGCTCGTGTGTCCGTCTCCCCCGTGCGCGGCTCCCCCGTGCGCGGCTCCGCCACCGAAGCCGGCCGCGCTGCCGCTGCTCCCGCCGCTGCCCACGCCGCTTGCGAGGCCGGCACCGACGGGCTGCGGCGCCTCCTGCGGCTCCTCCCCGGTGCCGCCCGCCGGGGCCGGCACCGGCGTCGGCCGCTCGGCCTCGCGCAGCGCCCGGATCTCCGGCTCGCGCTCGGCGATCCGCGCCGCGACCTCGGCCAGCCGCTCCCGTACGGCGGCCATCTCGGCCTCCGAGAACAGGTCCGCACCGTGCTCGCCGATCAGCTCCCGGGCGAGCGCCAGGAAGTCGACGCCCGCCGCGCCGCCGTCCGCGCCGTCCACGGGGCCGCCGATCCGCAGCAGTTGCGGCAGGTGGTCGGCGACCTGCTCCAGGGTGTCGAGGACCTGCTGCTGGTAGCGGTACTCCAGGATCTCCGGCGCCTCGGCCGTCGTCACCGCGCGGATGTCGAGCGCCTGCGCCTCCAGCAGCGCGGCGTTCGCCCGCGCCTCCGACTCGGCCTGGACGTAGCGCTGCCGGGCCAGCGCCTCGGCGCGGTTGGTCTCGCGCTCGACGGCGGTGTCCATCTGGGCCTGGTACTGGGCGATGTCCGCCTGGATCGCGGACAGCTCCTCCTCGCGGGTCGCCAGCTCCTTGCTCAGATCGCCCTCGTCCTGCTCCTTGCGCAACTGCAGCGCGTACTCGTGGGTGTACGCCTCCTTGGCCATCCGCACCATCTCCGGCGCCGCGAGGTCCATGCGGTACGGCTGGTCGGAGGGCTCGGCGTGGGTGATGTTGGCGTTGGTCAGCTCGACCGCGGGCCGGAACTGGTGGTTCAGCGAGTCGAGCAGCCGGGTGGTGTCCTCGCCGACCATGTCGTAGATGCCGGCGGCCTCCTGCTCGTAGATGAGGCTGCGGATCGTTTCGCTGACGGCGTTGTTCAGCTTCTCCTCGAAGCCGCGCACGGCGCCGAGGGTGTAGACGAACTCGACCGGGTCGCTGATCCGGAACTGGATGAACAGGTCGATCGACGCCTTCATCCCGCCCTTCGTCGGCGCCTCGCGCACCGGCGCGTTGAAGGGGTACTCGCGGGTGGTGTTCAGGATGTACGAGACCCGCTTCCACGGGTTCAGCAGGATGACGCGGCCGGGGCCGACGACCTGCTCCAGCTTGCCGAACTTGGTGATCAGGGCATGACACCCATCGGGCACCATCACCATGCCCTGCCGCCACCACACGAACCCGACCGCGAAGACCGCCAGCGCCCAGTAGTGGAGGCCGAACACCGGGTTCGTCGCCACGTCGTCGCCGGCGGCGGCCACCGCGATGGTGCCGATGGCACCGACCACGAGCAGCAGCGACACGGGCAGCATGCTGAGGAACGAGCGCCCCCGCGGCAGCACCATCGGGCAGATGGCGTGCACCTGCTGCAGCCCCTCCCTCTGCAGCTCGCTGCGGTTCAGCACCTCCCCGGCCTCGTCCAGCGGCACGGACTGCTGCGTCATGACGGTGTCGAGGCTGCCGCCCTGGTCGCGGGCGGCGGGAAAGTCGGCCGGGTCCATCCCGTCCTCCCGGGCCGCGTCGGTACGACGGCCCCCGCCGCCTCCCCCGCCCTGCTCCCCGTCCGGCAGTCCGCCGCGTCGGCGCAGCTCGTCCTGGGCGAGCTGCCCCGGGTCGTTCCCCCGCATCACGGCCTGCGCCGCGCTTCTCATGGTCTGAGCGCGCGAACGTGCCATAGCGTCCCCCTCCTCAGGTCACGTGATCACTCTCTGCAATGACAACGGTCTCGTACAGTCGTGCGCAACTACAGACGCGGATCGTGACAACACGGGTACGTGGTCATTGCACGATTCCGGCAGTCGGGGGCGTTCAGTGGAGTGTCGCTCTGGTATTCCCGGCCCGGAGCCGGCCCTGGGGAACCGGTCTCGCCAGCGCGTCCGTTTGGCGGATCACGGCGCATGCGATCCCGGCGCCCGGTCTAGATTGGCAGGAGGGCGGCAGTCTTCGGGGGCGGAAGGGCTGGTACGGACCTGTGACCTCGCAGATCGACTACAAGGCGCTGTTCATCGCCGCGCCCAACCCGAACCTGGTGCTGAGCCCCGGCCTGGTGATCGTCGATGTCAACGAGGCGTACCTGCGGGCGACCGGCCGGACCCGGGAAGAGCTGATCGGCCAGTACATGTTCGACGCCTTCCCCCGCAATCCGGCGGACCCGCACGCGACCGGGATGCAGGACCTCTACGCCTCACTGCACCGGGTTCTGCGCACGAAGACGCAGGACACCATGGCGCTGACGAAGTACGACATCCCCCGCGCCGGCCGCCCCGGGGCGTTCGAGGAGCGGTGGTGGTCCCCGATCAACACCCCCGTCGTCGGGCCGGACGGACAGGTCGCGTGGATCATCCACCGGGTGGAGGACGTGACCCCGTTCATCCAGGCCCGCGCGGATCAGCCGGCCCGCACGGGCGAGAGGGACCGGGCACTCAGCGAACGCGAGGCGATGGACGCCGAGCTGTACGTGCGGGCACGGGAGCTGCAGCGGCTCAACGAGGAACTGCGCCATGCCCACGCCCGGGAACGGCAGGTCGCCGTGACCCTGCAGGAGACCATGCTCCGCTCACCGGACCTGGCACACCACGAACACATCACCGTGCGCTACCTGCCCGCCGCCAGCTCCCTGAACGTGTGCGGCGACTGGTACGACGTGATCGACCTCCCGGAGAACGGCTTCGCCGTCGCCGTCGGCGACGTCGTCGGACACGGCCTGAAAGCCGCGGCCGCCATGGGCATGCTGCGCAGCGCACTGTCCGCCGCGGTCCGGGCGCTGCAGGAACCGGGCAAGGCCCTGGACGTCCTGGACCTGTACTCCCGGGCCGTGGACGGCGCGCTGGCCAGCACCGCCGTCAAGGTCGTCGTCCACCCCGGCAGCCGCCGGCTCACCTACAGCAGCGCCGGTCACCTCCCGCCGGTCCTGCTGCACCCCGACGGCACCTGCGAGCTGCTGGACAAGTCCACCGACCCGCCGCTGGGCACGCGCCCCCTGCCCGTCTCGCGGCCCGCGGCGAGCCTGGACTACGGCACCGGCGACACCCTCGTCCTGTACACCGACGGGCTCATCGAACGCCGCGGCGAGGACATCGACGCCGGCCTGCACCGGCTGACGGACGCCCTCGCCCGCTACGGCACGGCCGACACCGAACGCCTCGCCGACGGCCTGCTCGCCCGCCTCGGCGTGGCCGGCGGCGCCCGCGACGACATCGCCCTGATCATCGTCCGCCTGTAACCCGCCGGTGCGACCCACCGGTCCGCCGGCCGTTCGAGCCTAGGCCGCTTTCCGCACCGGGACGCCGGTCAGCCAGGCCGTCACCTCGCGCAGCTCCTCCAGGTGCGTCCGCGGATCGAAGCCGTCGTCCGTCGCCGCCAGATACACGGAGTCGATCAGGGAGACGAGCCAGCGGGCCGCCCGTGCCGGCGGGAACGCGGGATGGTGGCCCCGGTCCGCCAGGCGGCCCAGGAGGG
>NZ_AXVU01000089.1:0-6433 GCF_000482585.1 Streptomyces sp. CNQ329
GCCGGCGCCGGAAGCCGTCGCGGGCGGCGCGCGGGACGAGACCGGCGCCGGGGCCGGCAGGGCCGCGGTGGGCGGTACGGGCGGCGCCGGAGAGGGCGGCGCCGTGGACACCGGCGCCGCGGCGGTCGGGCACGCCCTCCCCGGTACGCAGGGTCGCGGCCGTCGCCGCCGGCCCGTGGGCCAGGGCCCGGGCAGCCAGGCACAGCAGGACCGCGCCGAGCCGGGCGAGCCCTCGGCTGGCGCCCGGCGCCGGCCCGTAGGCCGTGGCCCGGCCGGGCCGGAAGGGCCCGCGGGACCGGGCGGCCCCGGCGGACCGCGCGGGCCGGTCGGCCCGGAGGCACCGGGTGGACAGGGCGAGCCGGGCGGCTTCGAGGGCCCCGACGCCCCGCGCGGCCCCGGAGGGCACGGCGGACCGGGCGGACCGGGCGGATACGGCGGCCCGGGTGAGCCTGAGGGACCGGAGGACCCGGCGGGACCGGGCGGCCCGATCGGCCCCGGCGGATCCGGCGGTCCGGGCGGTCCCGGGGGACGCGGCGGACCCGGCGGGCAGGCGGGTCCGGGCGGGCCCGGTGCACCGGGCGGGCCGGTCGGCCCCGCGGCGCCCGGTGGTCCCGGTGGACGGGTCGGCCCGGCCGGCCCCGGCCCGATGGCCCCCGGCGGCCCCACGGCGCACACCGGCGGCGGCGTCCGCATGGACCACGGCCAGGCGGGCCCCGCAGACGGCCGTACGGGCCGCGCACCCGGCGGCGTCGAGCCGCTGGAACCCGCCGAATACGACGAGGCCGGGCCCGGGTACGCGGCGGGGCCGGGCGAGTACGACGACGACGGCGGCCGGGGCCCCGCCCCCAGAGGACGGACACCCGGCGGGCACCCCCGGCCCGGGTACACGGCGGGCCCCGGCGCATACGAGCCCCCGGCGGCGCCCGGTCGCGGCCCGTCCGGCGGGCGGGGCGACCGCGACGGCTACGCCGACCCCGACGGCCCGGTGGGCGAGTACGACGACCCCGCCGCGCCCGGCGCCCGCACGCGGGGCAACCCCGGCGCCTACGCCGGACGCGGCGACCCGGCCACAGGCGCCTACGACGACGACCCGGCGACACCGGGCCACGGCCGGCCCCGCCCACACGCCGGCCCCGGCTCATACCCGGGACCCGGCGGACCGGCGGACGACGGCCCTTACGACGCCGCCGGTCCCGCCCGTGCCCCGCGCGGCCCGGCCCGTGGCGCCGGCGCCGGGCCCGTCCGGAACGCCGGGCCGGTGGACCCCGGCGACTACGACGACTACGACGACCCCGCGACCGCCGGGCGGTTGGAGCCCGCCGATCCCGCCGGGCGCCGGCCCGGTCCGGCGAACCCCGCGGCTCTCCCCGCCGCGCAGAACTCCGCGGCGCCGCAGTTGCCCCAGGGCGCCACCGACGCCCCCGTACGGAACGCACCCGGCGCCCCCGTGCCTCCCTCCGGCCGCCGTCGCCGCCCCGCCGCGCCCGCCGAAGCCCCGCCGGACGCCCCGGCCCTGCCCGCCGGCGAACGGCGCCGCCCCGGTCCCCCGGCGCAGGAGCCGGACACCGGCCCGTACCCGCACTCCCAGGGCCCCGGCGGCTACGACGAGGCCCCGCCGCCCTACGCCGCCCCCGGCCCCCGCCGGGCCACCGGCCGCCCCGTGCAGGACCCGGACACCGGTCCCTACCCCCACGACGGCAACCGCGCCGCCGCCGGCGACGACGACACGGGCGAGGTCCGCACCGTACGCACCTCGCAGACTCCGCACCCCGCCCACGGCGCCCCGGACACCCGCCACCCGCGGCGCGGCGGCGACCCCGCACCGGCCGTCCCCGCGCAGCACGGCCCCCGTACGCAGGGCGACGACCGCGCGCAAGGCGACCCCCGGCCCCAGCACGCCCAGAGCGACCCCCGCACCCAAGGCGGCGTCCCCCGGCAGCCCGGCCCGCAGGCCCCCGCCCCCGGCGCACAACCCGCCGCCCAGGCCCCCGCCGCAGGCGCTCACGCCTCCGGTCACACCCCCGGGCCCGTGGACCCGCGGCACGAGATGCAGACCCCCGCCCGCGGCGTCGACCCGCGCCGCGCCGCCCCCCGCCAGGACCAGCCCGCCGACGCCCCTGCCGCCCAGGCCGCCCCCGCCGACGCCCCGGGCCCCCGTCCCGCCGCGACCGGCTCCACCCCCACCGGCTCTGCCCCCACGACCTCGACCCGCGGCGGCGCCACCCGGTTCGCCCGCTCCGCCGCGACCCCCGCGATGCCGGCGCTGCCGGCGCAGCAGTCGGGCCCCATCAGCGTGCGCACCCTCGGCCAGGGCGTCGCCTACGTCGACCAGCCCTCCGGCCCGTCGTCCCCGGAGGGCCCGCCGTCCCAGGGCGGCCGGGGACTCCGGGACGCCGGCCGGGAAACCCACGACGACCCGGGAACGGGCGGCCAGGACCCCCGGAACGGCCGGGGCACCCAAGACGGCGCTCAGGGCGCCCAGCGCCCACCCGGCAGCACCCCCACGGGCACCGGCCCCGGCGCCCACCCCGGCCACGACCCGCACGATCCGTACGACCCCGCCCACGACTCCGCGTACGACCCGTACGCCGCAGCCGGCGACCCCGTGCACGCCCCCACCCACGATCCGTACGACTCCGCCGACGAGCACACCGGCGCTCGCCGACGCCGCCTCGGCGGCGGCAGCCCCGCGGACGGCACGCCCCCGCCCGGCGGCGACGCGCCCCCCGCCGCCGCGCCCCCGCAGAGCGCCCACGCGCAGCACCCGCACGCCCCGCAGCAGCACACCCCGCAGCACCGCCCCCCGGCGCGTCCCGGTACCGCAGCCCGGCGGGACGCCATCGGGCGCGCCTTCGCCATCGGAGCGCCGGACGCCTCCGCCGCCGAGGGCCCCGAGCCGCTCGACGGGCGCCACGGGGTGGTCGAGGTCGCCGCGCAGGACCCCGAGACGACGCCCCTGCGCCTCGACGACGAGATGCCGCCCGAGCCGCTGGACAACCCGCGCCGGCTGCTCGTCTGGCCCGAGCCCGACGCCGCCACGCAGCAGGCGCTGACCGCGCGCAACTACCGCCCCGTCGTCGTCCACTCCCGCGAGGAACTGGACGCGCAGATCTCCGTCTCCCCCGCCGGCCTCTTCGTGGACCCGCTCACCGGCCCGATCACCCGCACCGCGCTGCAGTCGCTGCGCAAGGCGGCGGTGGCGGCGTCCGTACCGGTGCTGGTGACGGCCGGCCTCGGGCAGGCGACGCGGGAGGCGGCGTACGGGGCGGACCCGGCGGTGCTGCTGAAGGCGCTGGCACCGCGCGACAGCGAGCAGCACCCGCCGCGCGTGCTGCTCTTCGAGGAGAACCCCGACATCGCGGACGCGCTGGCGGCGACGCTGGAGCGGCGCGGGATGCAGGTCATGCACGCCACGTCGGACGAGGCGGCGGTGGACCTGGCGACGCGCTTCCGGCCGAACCTGGTCGTGATGGACCTGATGCGGATCCGCCGCCGGCGTACGGGCATCGTCGACTGGCTGAACGCGAACGGCATGCTCAACCGGATGCCGATGGTGGTGTACACGGCCGTGGACATCAACCGCGCCGAACTGCCGCGTCTGCGCTCGGGCGAGACGGTGCTGTTCCTGGCCGAGCGGTCGACGAGCGCGGAGGTGCAGAATCGGATCGTCGACCTGCTGGCCAAGATCGGCACGACGTAGCCGGACCGTGTCACCGGCACCGGGACCGGGCGAGCCGCGCGCGGCGCGCGGTCCTCACAACCGCGTCACCGTCAGCTCCCCGTCCGCGTACTGCCTGCGCAGCACCTTCTTGTCGAACTTCCCCACGCTCGTCTTCGGCACCTCGCCGATCCGCGCCCACCGCTCCGGCAGCTGCCACTTCGCGATCCGCTCCCCCAGATAGGCGCGCAGCTCCTCGTACGTCACGTCCGCGCCCTCGCACACCACCACCGCCGCCAGCGGCCGTTCCTCCCACTTCTCGTCCGGTACGGCGATGACCGCCGCCTCCGCGACGTCCGGGTGGGCCATCAGGTGGTTCTCCAGCTCCATCGACGAGATCCACTCGCCGCCCGACTTGATGACGTCCTTGGACCGGTCCGTCAGCGTCAGATAGCCGTCGGCGGTGATGGTGCCGACGTCGCCGGTGCGCAGCCAGCCGTCCTCGCTGAACTTGTCCTCCGGCCGGAACGGCTCCCCGTCCGCGCCGCCGTAGTACGCGCCCGTGATCCACGGCCCGCGTACCTCCAGCTCCCCCGCCGACTCCCCGTCCTTCGGCAGCAGGTTCCCGTCCGGGCCGCGCAGCCGCGCCTCGACCGTCGCCGGGAAACGCCCCTGCTTCAGCCGGTAGGGGTACTCCTCCTCCGCGTCGAGTCCGGGCGGCGGGTGCGCGATGCAGCCCAGCGGCGAGGTCTCCGTCATGCCCCACGCCTGCACGACGCGGATGCCGTGCCGCTGGTCGAAGCCCTTCATGAGCTGGGCCGGGCAGGCGGAGCCGCCGATGATGGCGGTGCGCAGGGAGGAGACGTCGCGGGGGCGGGCGTCCAGCTCGTTGAGCAGGGCCTGCCAGATGGTGGGGACGGCGCCGCTGAGGGTGGGCCGGCAGGTCTCCATCATCTCGGCGATCGGGCCGGGCTGGAGGAAGCGGTCGGGCATCAGCAGGGACGTACCGGCCATGAAGGCGGCGTGCGGCAGGCCCCAGGCGTTGACGTGGAACATCGGCACGATCGGCAGGGCGAGGTCGTGCGGCGTGATGCCGAAGGACTCGGCGGTCATGACGCCGAGGGAGTGCAGATAGACGGAGCGGTGGCTGTAGAGGGTGCCCTTGGGGTCGCCGGTGGTCCCGGAGGTGTAGCACAGGGCGGCGGCCTCGCGTTCGTCGAGGACGGCCCAGTCGTACGACTCGGGGCGGCCGGCGAGGAGTTCCTCGTAGTCGTGGACGGTGACGTGGGTGCCGTCGAGGAGCGCGCGGTCACCGGGGCCGGCGACGACGACGTGCTCGACGGCCGGCAGGTGCGGCAGCAGCGGGGCGAGGAGGGGGAGAAGGGTGCCGTTGGTGAGGACGACGCGGTCGCGGGCGTGGTTGACGATCCAGACGAGCTGGCGCGGGTCGAGACGCAGGTTGAGGGTGTGGAGTATCGAGCCCATGGCGGGCAGCGCGAGATACGCCTCCAGGTGCTCGGCGTTGTTCCACATGAGGGTGCCGACCGGCTCCTGCTGCCGTACGCCCAGCTCGTCGCGGAGCGCGTGCGCGAGCTGCGCGGCGCGGGCGCCGACTTCGGCGAAGGTCCGGGACCGCGGCGGCTCGCCGGAGCCGGTCCAGGTGAGGACCTGTGCGGCGCCGTGGATGGTCGAGCCGTGGGTCACGATCCGCGAGATGGTCAGCGGTACGTCCTGCATCGTGCTCAGCACGGAAGGCCTCCCCGGGGTAGGACACGCAGCACACGCAGCGGTTACGCGCCAGTGGACGGTGGCGCTGATTCTGCTGGTGACCGGGCCCCTTGTCACTACCTCGGGAGGGGATCACCGGACGCGCGCCGCGCCCCCCGCGCAGGTCCGCACGCACGCCCCCGGCCGGGCCGGGCCGAACGCCCTGCGGCAGCCGCGGGCGGGTCCCCTACGCCGCCTGCGCCAGCTCCCCCAGCCCCGTGTCCTCCCGGAGCTTCGCCAGCGCCCGCGAGACCGCGCTCTTCACCGTCCCGACGGACACCCCCAGCACGGCCGCCGTCTGCGCCTCGCTCAGGTCCTCGTAGTACCGCAGCACCACCATCGCCCGCTGCCGCTCCGGCAGCCGCAGCACCGCGCGCCACATCGCGTCGCGCATCGCCTGGTGCTCGGCCGGGTCGGGGCCGGGCACGGGGGCGGGCTCGGGGAGTTCGTCGCCCGCGGCGTACTCGTCGATGCGGCGCTTGCGCCACTGCGAGGTGCGGGTGTTGAGCAGCGCGCGGCGTACGTAGCCGTCGAGGGCGCGCGGGTCCTCGATCCGGTCCCAGGCCAGGTAGGTCTGCGCCAGCGCGGTCTGCAGCAGGTCCTCGGCGTCCCACGGGCTGGTGGTCAGCGAGCGCGCGGTGCGCAGCAGCACCGGCCCCCTGAGGTGCACGTACGCCGCGAAGGTCGGAAGGGGCGGTCGCGCGGTGGCCGCCGCCGCGGGGGCGTCGGTGGTGCTGGCTGTGGACATGGCTCCACGCTAGGAGCGGCAGCCGGGTATGCGGATCGGCCGTAGGTCGCGATGCGGGCTCCACCCGAGGGAGTAGGCACCGAGCCGGCCGGACCTCCCGTAGGTGGAGGGCCGGGCGGGGGACCCTTCGGGGTACTACGTCCGGGGTCCGATGATCGCGACCGGCAGGTCCACGACGTTGCGGTCGAGGACGGTCCGCCTGCCGCCGTGCCGCTCCGCGAGCCTACCGGCGTACCGGCGGAGCCACCAGGCGGCGGCGG
>NZ_AXVU01000090.1:0-6325 GCF_000482585.1 Streptomyces sp. CNQ329
GCGCGGCGACGACTTCGGCGCGCTGTCGGTCAGTGATTTCGTCGAGGTCGAATCCGAGGACGTCGGTCTCGACGCCGAGGGTGACGACGGCGGTCTCGGGGGCGAGGTGCATGGGGACCTCGGGTGTGGTGTGCAGTGCGATCGCCAGCCACACGTCGCGGGCTTCCTTCTCGGAGCGGTCGTGGTCGCGGAGGAACGTGTAGGCCGCCTGTGCGCCGTCGAGTTCGAAGCGCCGGTCCGTGGTGCGGTAGGCGCCGGTCAGTCCGAGGTCGTGGAAGAGGCCGCCGACGTAGGCGAGTTCGGGGTCCACATCGGTGCCGCGGGTCTTCGACTTGAGCATCCCCCAGAAGAAGACGCGCCGGGAGTGGTGGAAGAGCGTGTCGTCGGCGGCGTCGCGGACCAGCGCGGTCGCGTCGCGGACGAGGGCGGTGTCCGGGACGGTGATCCCGGCGATCGTCTCGGGCATGAGGGTCCTACCTTCGTGTGTGCCTGAGCAGGGCCACCCGCCAGACGGCCATCTACACGATCGCGCTGACAGGGCACTGACGTCGTGAACATTCGAAATAACCAGAATTCTACAGATTCAGTTATTTAGTCATGGTATCGACTTGTCATGCCTCCCGGCTGGTGATGCGAACTGCTCGTGAGCGAGGACGTGCGGAGGCCGAGCTTCTGCAAGACGCGGATGCAGGCGCGCGGGGTGACCTGGCGGCGATGTTCTGCAAGCGCGTCGCGCTGAAGGGGAAGGCCGCCAAGGCGGAGCTGGCCGCACTGCACGAGCAGCAGCAGGCCATGGTCGAGGCCCTGATCGGCGACTACCGCACCCGGCTGCAGCACGTCGACATATGCGGCCCGCGCAGCAGGCCGAGGGGCACGCCGGGGGACTGACCCACGACGCGCTCGCTGCGTTCGCCGACGCGGACGACGCCGGGGAGGACGCCTTGATCTACGCGGCGACGAAGCCGCCGCCGGCGGCTTTGAGACCGCCTCCAAAAGCGCAACGGAGCCCCGTCATACCCGCCGAGCAGAACCGGACGCTGGGGCCAGCGTCGATGACGCACCGACTTCACGGAAGACGACGGGCCGGAGACCACCCTCGCCCTCGCGGGCAGCCCCTGCACGACCTCAACGAGGTCTCCAAGGGCATGGCGCCGCGGCTGATCATCGCCCGGACGGCGCCCCGCTCGGCGTCCTGGCCCTCGATCACCAGGGCGCCGAGCCCCTGACCAAGCGCATCCACACGATGCCGGCCCATTCTCCACCGAGGATCTTCAGCGGCTCCTGCGCAGGTACCGGCAGTGACCGGGCGGGGTGCACTCGGCAGTTACGCCGCGACTACGCGGTGAGGTCGAGGAAGTCGGCGACGGTGCCGGGCGCTCACGTGCGCCGCCGTGTTCGGGAAGGGCGACGCCCGTTTCCTTCTCCGCGTCGCCGAGTATGAGCGGTGTAGGCCGATCTGGCTCTCCGGGTTCTGCCCTTCGGCAGCAGGCGGGCGCGTCCGAGGGGGGCGTGGCAGCCTGACTCCGTGAAGGGGTTCCGGGGTCCGCTGCGGATCGAAGCGCAGCGCGGTAGTGGTGCGGTGACGCCGCTGGAGCTGTTTTTCGATCTGGTGTTCGTGTTCGCGCTCACGGCGGTCACGGCGTTCGTGGCCGCGGACCTCACCTGGCACGGGATGCTGCGCGGGGCACTGATCTTCGGGCTGCTGTGGTGGAGCTGGGTGTGTTACTCGTGGGTGGGCAATGTGGCACGCGCAGACGAGGGCGTCAGCCGGCTGGGGCTGCTGGCCGCGATGGCGGTGATGTTCGTCCTCGCGCTGAGCATCCCGGAGTCCTTCGATGATCTTCCTGGTGGGCTGTATGGCCCGGTCGTCGTTGCTGTCTGCTATTTCCTGCTCCGTGCCGTGCACCTGGTGCTGTTCTGGATCATTTCTGCCGGTGACCCGGGGCTGCGGGGTCAGTTGCTGCGTTTCGCGCCGTCGATGCTTGCCGCGACCACGTTGCTGCTGATCGCGGCCGGGAGCGGCGGGGCGGTGCAGACGGCGCTGTGGGCGGCGGCGCTGGCGGCGGACTACTTGGGCAACTATCTCGGCGGGGCGCGGGGGTGGCGGCTGCCGTGGGCCGGGCGCGGTGACAGAGGCGTGGGTGGTGCCGACGATACTCCGAAGCCGGACGCGATCCGGGTGAGGGTGTCGTGGCGGCGCAGGTACACCAGAGCGACGAGCGCCCGCTGGTGCGGGGGGGGAGTTTGAACCGTCGGTCACCCTCGCGGGTGACGATGAGCATGGTGACCCACTCGACGAGGGCATGCGGGAGGTTGAGTGCGGCAGGATAGGGAACCAACGAGCCTCCTGTGCCGGTGGGTTGAGACTTCGAACACCTCCCTCAACGGCACGGGAGGCTTTGTGCGTTGCGGCCCTCACCTCCACCTGGCCGGCGTCACCCGATCAGTGGCCACGCTGAAAACGCTCAGTAATCCTGCAAGAGTGGTCTCCGGGCCCCGCCTTGGCTGCTGCGTGTCAGTTGCCGACGGAGGTTGCCTGGGGCAGGTGCGCTGCGGATGTGATGAGCACCTGCGCGGCTTCCCGGGCGGCTTGCGCCCACCCGCCGCCGGGTTCAGCGTTGGCGCTGGTGATCGCGCCGTCGTACAGCACGGCCAGTTGTCGTGCGAGGAGGTCGGCATCGGTGATCCCGGCTTCCTCCAAGAGGTTACTGAAGAGTTCGCGGACCCACGTCCGGTGCTTCAGGTTCTCCAGATGCGCCGGGGCGTCACGAGTCGTCTCTGCCTCGGCGTTGATGAACGGGCACCCGTTGAAGTCGTCGCTCTGGAACCAGCCGCCGAGAAGGTCGAAGACGGCCAGTACGCGATCGAGCGGTCCACCCTCGTGTGCCTCAAGCTGCTCGGCCACATGCGTCTGCCACGCCTCACTTCGGCCGCGCAGATACTCCGCGACCAGGTCGTCCTTGGTTGCGAAGTAGGTGTACATCGTCGCCTTCGAAACCCCGGCCTCAGCGGCAATGAGGTCGACGCCGGTCGCGTGTATGCCGCCTTCGTAGAAGAGCCGATCGGCCGTGACGAGGACGCTTTCAAGCCCTGGGCGGCGACGTGACTTCGCGGTGGTGCTGGTGGACACAAAGAACAGACTACCAGACAGATCTGTTCAGTTAAGGGTTGACAAGAGACTGAACAGACCTGTTCACTTATCGGCGTGAGCAGACCCGGTCAGCTATGGTGGAGGGAAAGATCATGACCACCCCCGCCTACTTCACCCAGTACGAGAACCTGCAGATGACCCGTGGAGACGATGGCGTCGTGCTGGTCCGCTTCCACACCGACGGCTCATCGGCCAGACTCGCGATGACCTCGCCGCCGCGCTCGAGCAGATCGCCCTCGACCGTGACAACAAAACGATCGTGCTCACCGGCACCGGCGACTTCTTCATGAAGGACGTCGACGGCCCGAGCCTCGGGGAGATCCTCAAGCCCGCGGCCTGGGAGAAGACCCGGACTGAGGGCGCCAAGGTCCTCCCCAGCGGCTCATTAGAACTCCCGATGCCGGTCGTCGGCGTGGCCAACGGGCCCGCGATCATCCATTCGGAGTACCTGCTCCAGACCGACATTCTGGAAGAGATCGCCGGTATCGCTCGCGCCAAGTGGCTCCTCTAGACCGGAGAGTCGATCGACGCCACTCCTGCCCTGGAGAGGGGCGTGGTCAGCGAGGTCGTCGCCCACAAGCGTGCCGTCGAGCGGGGCCTGGAGATCGCCCGTGGCCTGGCCACCGAGCCGGCGCATTACCGCAGCCCGCGGAAGCAAACCCTCAACCGTAACCTGCGCAAGCGCATCATCCAGGACGTGCCCTTCGGCATGGCCCTCGAGGGCCTCACCGCCGCCGACATGCCGTACCAGCCGCAGACCTGATCAGGCCCGGGAACTCACGCCACCGCCGCCCACCCCTTCCCCAGAACATCGCACAGAAAGTTGAGCCGTCCTCATGACCACCACAGACAAAACCATCGAGGTCGACGCGGTGGTCGTCGGCTTCGGTAGAGGCGGCAAGATCGCCGCACTCGAACTCGGCAAGGCTGGCAAGCGGGTCATCATCGTTGAGCAGTCAGACCGGATGTACGGCGGCACCTGCCCCAACGTCGGCTGCGTGCCCACGAAGATGCTCGTCCACTATTCCGGCCAGCGCCGTCCTGGCGACACCAGCCAGGACTGGTACGAGCACGCAGTCA
Organism: Streptomyces sp. CNQ329; assembly: GCF_000482585.1. NCBI lineage: Bacteria > Bacillati > Actinomycetota > Actinomycetes > Kitasatosporales > Streptomycetaceae > Streptomyces > Streptomyces sp. CNQ329. Next base: position 4,232 of record NZ_AXVU01000090.1, read on the forward strand.
ACGGGGTGCGCGACTTGACGACCGCGTTCCGCAACGGCAACTTCAACGCACTCAACAACGGCGAGACCACCACGGTCATCACCGGACGGGCGTCCTTTGAGGACGCCCACACGGTCGGCGTCGGGCAGGGCGAGGATCGCCTCCACGTCACCGCGGAGACGATCATCATCAACACCGGCTCCCAGCCGGTGATACCACCCATCCCGGGTCTCCGGGAGAGCGCATTCCTCCACACGAACGTGGAGCTCATCCAGCGCAACCAGCTGCCCGAGCGTCTCGCCATCATCGGGGGCGGCTACCTCGGCCTGGAGTTCGCCTCCATCTACAACCGGTTCGGATCGAAGGTCACCGTCCTCGAAGGCGCCCCCCAGCTCCTGAGCCGCGAGGACGACGACGTCGCCCAGGCAACGATCAGCCTTCTTGCTGACGAGGGCGTCGAGCTCGTCACCGATGCTCATGTCACCGAAGTTCGCGATAACGACAAGACCGTCACCGTCGTCTACGAGCACGCCGGCGAGCACCACGAGGTCGAGGCAGACGGCGTCCTTGCAGCAGCCGGACGCGCTCCCGCCACGGCCGGCCTCGACCTCGAAAAGGCCGGCGTCCAGGTCGACGAGCGGGGCGCAGTCGTCGTGGACGACCGGCTCCGCACCAGCCAACCGCACATCTTCGCCGTCGGCGATGTCAACGGTGGCCCTCAATTTACCTACATATCTCAAGATGATGGATTCATCGTGGCCAACCAGCTTCTCGGCTCGGGCGAACGTCGAGTCTCCGATCGCGTGGCTGTGCCGAAAGTCCTGTTCACTACCCCGCCGCTGGCTACGGTCGGCCTCACCGAGAAGCAGGCCCGCGCGGAAGGCCACACCATCACCGTGGCTCGCGAGGCAGTCGCCGACATCGCCGCAATGCCGCGCGCCTACGTTGTCGAAGAGACCCGCGGCCTCATGAAGTTCATCGTCGACGCTGACACCGACCAGATCCTCGGCGCCGCGCTGCTCAGCATCGACGCTCAGGAGCTGATCAATACCATCGCCTTGGCTATGCGAAACGGCATCACCGCGACTCGGCTGCGTACCTCGATCTACACCCACCCCAGCTCCACCGAGGCGTTCAACGAGGTCCTCGGCGCCATCGTCGATGAGCCCGTCGGCGCATCCATGGCCACTGTGGCTGAATTGACCGCCGAGACCACCCCGGGGCCGACGTGTTGAACCTGCCTGCCATCTTTGAAGTTGGCTGGTCAGAGGTCCTGGAGTGGCGCGGTTCGGGGGTGTTGGTGGTGGGTGGAGGCTGACGTGTAGATCATCTGTCGGGGGTCGGTTTGCCGGTTCCCCTGTGGGCCTGGAAGCGATGCTTACGCTCCGGGATCGCCAAGACCCTGCACATCCTGCGCCTGGCCGACGAGCCCGGCTACCGGCGGCAGATCAAGAGCCAGGCGAACCTTCAGGAGGGCCGCCACTCCCTCGCCCGGAAGATCTTCTACGGCCGGTCCGGGCAGCTCTACCAGCGCTACCAGGACGGTATGGAAGACCTGTTGACCGAACTACCGAGGGGTGAGCTGGAGCCTCCTCGGAGTTCGACGCACGGCCCTGGCCTGCGCCGCCGGATGGGAGGACCCTGGAGGTATGGCCAGGAGGTACGTCCGGCGGTGCTGCCAGGGCGGCAGGGAGCTGCCCGAGGGCGGCAGGCGGTCGCGCCGGTACTGCGGCTCGGCCTGTCGTACAAGGGCCTGGGGGTGAGCCGGGCCCGCTGGGCAGCGATCGGCGCCGTCGGCGAGGCATACCGGGCTCTGATTCGAGGGCCGGAGGCACCCGTGGCCCCGGTTCCGCTGCCCGGAGTGCGGGGGCACCTGGCACGCCAGCGACACCCCCGTACGGCTCCGGAAGCGCTCGGACAGCCGGTACTGCTCGCCCCGGTGCCGCACGAGGGCGTGGCGGAGGCGTTCGCGTTCAGCAGGCGTCACCGTGGACGCCTGCCTGTGACGCTATCGGGCACTTCTCAGAGGGCGGTTCGTGACTCTTTGATGGGTTATCGCGTCACCTGTTGGTGTGGGTACGGGGCGGAGTCTGCCGGTCCATAGCCGCTCGTCTG
>NZ_AXVU01000091.1:0-5816 GCF_000482585.1 Streptomyces sp. CNQ329
GCGGCTGGTGGATCCGGAGTACTGGGTGCGTCAGGTGCGTGAGCCGGTCCGGTTCGCCGACGCGGTCGATGCCCTGCGTGCCGAGGGCGTGACCACGTACGTCGAGGTGGGCCCCGACGCCGCACTGACCACCCTCGCCACCGAATGCCTCGACGGCACCGACAGCCTGACCGTTCCCCTCCAGCGGCGTACCCGCGACCAGCGCCACACCCTCCTCACCGCCCTGGCCACCCTCCACACCCACCACGCCGCCACCCCCGACTGGCCCGCCCTCCTCCCCGACGCCCGCCTCACCGACCTCCCCACCTACCCCTTCCAGCGGCAGCGTCTCTGGCTCGACACCCCCCCGCCCGCCGCCACCGACGGCCGCCATCCGCTGGTCGGCCCGGCCGTCGAACTCGCCGAGCGCGACGGCCTGACGGTCTTCTCCGGCACGCTCTCCCTCCGCACCCACCCCTGGCTCGCCGACCACGCCGTGGCGGACACCGTCCTCCTCCCCGGCACCGCGTTCCTCGAACTCGCCTTGCACGGCGCCCGGCACGCCGGACGCGCGGCTCTCGACGAACTCGTCCTCAGCGCTCCCCTCGCGCTCCCGGCCACCGGCGCGGTCGAGCTTCAGGTCACCGTCGACGGCGCCGAGGTCGCCGTCCACTCCCGCCCCGCGGGCGGCGACGGTCCCCGTTCGCCCTGGACCCGGCACGCCCACGGCACCGTGGCCGAGGCCGCCCCCGACCCGGCCCCCGACCCGGCGCCCGCCGCCTGGCCGCCGGCCGGCGCCACGCCCGTACCGCCGGAGGAGCTGTACGCACGCCTCGACGCCGCCGGCCTGCGCTACGGCCCCGCCTTCCGGGGGCTGCGCGCCGCTTGGCGGCACGGTGACGCGATCCTCGCCGAGGTCGTGCTCCCCGACACGGACACCGCGGCAGCCGCGGGCACCGTCCCCGGCGCCGACCGCTTCGCGCTGCACCCCGCCCTCTTCGACGCCGCCCTCCACGCCGTCGCCCTCACCGGCGACGCTGACGACGGCACGGGGTACCTCCCCTTCGGCTGGACCGACGTCCGCCTCCACGGCACGCACGCCGGCAGCCTTCGGATACGTATCGTCCCCACCGGCGCCCACGCCGTCGCGCTCCACGCCACCGACGCGGCGACCGGCCAGCCGGTCGTCTCCGTCGGGACGTTGCTGCTGCGCCCGCTCGCCGCCGCCGACACCGACTCTCTCCACCGGCTCACGTGGACACCCCTGCCCGCCGACGACGGGACCGATGAGCCGGCGACCACCTGGGCCCTCCTCGCAGCCCCCGCCGCAGCCCCCGCCGACGTCGACGGCCTGCTCGCCGCGCTGCCGCCCGGCGCCCGCGCCGTGCCCGGTCTCGACGCCGACGCACTGCCCGAGGCGCCCGACGTGCTCGTGCTCCCCGTCGCCACCGACGACGCCCCCGCCCCCGCGCCGGCCGCCGCGCACGCCGTCGCCGCCCGCCTGCTGGACACCGTCAACGCCTGGCTGGCCGAGGAGCGTCTCGCCCCCGGCCGCCTGCTCGTCCTCACCCGGGGCGCCGTGGCCGTCGGCACCGAGGAGGACCCCGACCTCGCCGCCGCCACCGCGTGGGGCCTCGCGCGCGCCGCGGCGGCGGAGCACCCCGGGCGGCTGCTCCTCGTCGACACCGATGACACCGTTGAATCGCTCCGCGCCCTGCCGCGGGCCGTCGCCGCCGGCGAACCGGAACTCGCCCTCCGCGCCGGCGAACCGCTGGCCGCCCGCCTCGCCCGCGGCGCCGCGCCCGCGCTCGCACCGCCCGACGACAGCGCACCCTGGCGCCTCGACGTGACCGCGCCCGGCTCGCTGGACCACCTTGCGCTGCTGCCGGCTCCCGAGGCGACCGCGCCCCTGGCGCCCGGCCAGGTGCGGCTGTCCGTGCGCGCCGCCGGGCTGAACTTCCGCGACGTGCTGGGCGCCCTCGGCATGTACCCGGGCGAGGTGACCATCGGCGCCGAGGCCGCCGGGGTCGTCGTCGAGACCGCGCCCGACGTCACCGACCTGGCGCCCGGGGACCGGGTGTTCGGGATGGTTCGGGGCGCCGCCGGCCCGCTCGCGACGGCCGACAGGCGGCTGCTGGCGCCGCTGCCCGGCGACTGGTCCTTTGCGCAGGCCGCGACCGTCCCCGTCGTCTATCTCACCGCCTACTACGGCCTGGTGGACCTCGCCGCGCTCAAGCCCGGCGAGTCGGTGCTGGTGCACGCGGCGTCCGGCGGCGTCGGGACGGCGGCCGTGCAGCTCGCCCGGCACCTGGGCGCCGAGGTGTACGGCACGGCGAGCCCCGGCAAGCAGGCCGCGCTGCGCGCGCTGGGGCTGCCCGCCGACCACGTCGCCTCGTCCCGCACGCTCGACTTCGAGGCCGCCTTCCGCGGTGCTGGCGGCGGCGTCGACGTCGTGCTGAACTCGCTGGCGCACGACTTCGTCGACGCCTCGCTGCGGCTGCTGCGGCCGGGCGGGCGGTTCCTGGAGATGGGCAAGACCGACATCAGGGACGCGGACGCCGTACGCGCCGCCTGCCCGGGCGTCGACTACGCGGCGTACGACCTGATGGACGCGGGCGCGGAGCGCATCGCGGAGATGCTCGGCGAGGTGCTGGCCCTGTTCGGCCGGGGCGCCCTGACGCTGCCGCCGCTGACGGTGTGGGACGTACGCGGCGCGCCCGCGGCGTTCCGGCACCTGAGCCAGGCCCGGCACCGCGGGAAGGTCGCGCTGACCGTGCCGCGGGCCCTCGACCCGGACGGCACGGTGCTCGTCACCGGCGCCACCGGCGCGCTCGGCGGGCTCGTCGCCCGTCACCTGGCCGGCGCGTACGGGGTACGCCACCTGCTGCTCGCCGGGCGGCGGGGTGCCGCGGCGCCCGGCATGGCCGCACTCGTCGCGGAGCTGGAGGACCTGGGCGCCGCGGTCACCGTGGCCGCCTGCGACGTGGCCGACCGGGCGGCGCTGGCCGCGCTGCTCGCCGGCGTGCCGGCGGCGCACCCGCTGACCGGCGTCGTCCACGCGGCGGGCGTGCTGGACGACGGCGTGCTGGCGGCCATGACGGCGGAGCGGCTGCGTACCGTCTTCGCGCCGAAGGTGGACGCGGCGTGGGCGCTGCACGAGCTGACGCGGGACGCCGACCTGGCGCTGTTCGCGCTGTTCTCGTCGGCGGCGGGCACGCTGGGCTCACCGGGGCAGGCCAACTACGCGGCGGCGAACGCCTTCCTCGACGCCCTCGCCCGGCACCGGCGGGCGCGCGGGCTGCCGGCGGTGTCGCTGGCGTGGGGGCTGTGGGACCAGCCGGGCGGCATGAACGCCGGGCTGGGAGAGACCGACCGGGCGCGGCTGGCGCGCGCGGGGTCGGGGGCGCTGTCGGCGGCGGAGGGGCTGCGGCTGTTCGACGCGGCGCTGCGGTCGGCCGAGCCCGTCGCGGTGCCGGTCAAGCTGAACCTTGCGGCGCTGCGCGGGGCAGGGGGTGACCTACCCGCGCTGGTACGCGGGTTGGTGCAGGGCGGCGGCGCCGGAGACGGCGGGGCCCGGCCCGTACGCGCGAGGCGGGAGCCGGCCGCGGCCGGAACCTTCGCGCAGCGCCTCGCCGGCGCGACCGCGACCGAGCGGCGGAACGCCGTGCTCGACCTGGTGTGCACGGAGTCGGCGGCCGTGCTGGGGTACGTCGACGCCGCGGCGCTGGCGCCGGACGAGGCGTTCGCGGAGCTGGGGTTCGACTCGCTGACCTCGGTCGAGCTGCGCAACCGCCTCACCGCGGCGACGGGACTGCGGCTGCCCGCGGGGCTGCTCTTCGACCGGCCGACGCCCTGGGCGCTGGCGGAGCACCTGGCCGGACTGCTGGCGCCCGCTCCGGCGGAGCCGGCAGCCGACGCCGCGGCCGACCCGGCGCCGCCGGCCCCGACGCCGGACGACACCGACGACGTCGACCTCGACTCCCTGGACGCGCAAAGCCTGATCGACATGGCCCTGGGCGACGACTTCGACTCCGATGCGGGTGATACGGCATGAGCGGCGCACCGTCCACCGAGAACCTCGTCGAGGCCCTGCGCACGTCGCTGCGGGAGGGAAAGCAGCTCAAGCGGGAGAACAGGCGCCTGGTCGAAGCCGCGCGCGAGCCCGTCGCGATCGTCGGCATGGCCTGCCGTTTCCCCGGCGGCGTCGGCTCCCCGGAGGACCTGTGGGACCTCGTGGCCACCGGCCGCGACGCCGTGACCCCCTTCCCCACCGACCGCGGCTGGGACCTCGACGCCCTGCACGACCCCGACCCGGACAAGCCGGGCACCTGTTACGTGCGCGAGGGCGGATTCCTCGACGGCGCCGGGGACTTCGACGCCGAGCTGTTCGGGATCTCGCCGCGCGAGGCGCTGGCGATGGATCCGCAGCAGCGGTTGCTGCTGGAGGCGAGCTGGGAGGCGTTCGAGCGGGCGGGTATCGACCCGGCGTCGGTGCGCGGGAGCCGCGGCGGCGTCTTCGTCGGCGGCGTACGCCAGGACTACGGCCCCGCGCTCCACGAGACCGTGCCGGAGGTGGCGGGCCACCGGCTGACCGGTATCGCGGCGAGCGTCCAGTCGGGGCGCGTGTCGTACGTCTTCGGTCTCGAAGGCCCCTCGGTGACGGTGGACACGGCGTGCTCGTCGTCCCTCGTCGCCCTCCACCTGGCGGTGGCGTCGCTCCGCGCCGGGGAGTGCGAGACGGCCCTGGTGGGCGGCGTGGCGGTGATGACGAGCCCGGGCGTCTTCGTGGAGTTCAGCCGGCAGCGCGGGCTGGCGCCGGACGGCCGGTGCAAGCCGTTCGCGGCGGCGGCGGACGGGACGGGCTGGGCCGAGGGCGTCGGCGTGCTGGCCCTGGAACGGCTGTCGGACGCGCGGCGGAACGGCCACCGGGTGCTGGCGGTCGTCCGCGGCACGGCGGTGAACCAGGACGGCGCGAGCAACGGGCTGACCGCACCCAACGGGCCGTCGCAGGAGCGTGTCATCCGCGCGGCGCTGGAGAACGCCGGGCTGGGGCCGGGCGATGTGGACGCCGTGGAGGCGCACGGCACGGGCACGCCGCTCGGCGATCCCATCGAGGCGGAGGCGCTGCTGGCGACGTACGGGCAGGGGCGGGCGGAGGACCGGCCGCTGTGGCTGGGGTCGATCAAGTCCAACATCGGGCACGCCCAGGCGGCGGCGGGGGTCGCGGGGATCATCAAGATGGTCCAGGCGATGCGGCATGGCGAACTGCCCGCGACGCTGCACGTCGACGAGCCGACGCCGCACGTCGACCTGTCCTCGGGCACGCTCGCGCTGCTGACCGAGGCGCGCCGGTGGCCGGAGGCGGACCGGCCGCGGCGGGCGGGGGTGTCGTCGTTCGGGATCAGCGGCACGAACGCGCACGTGATCCTCGAACAGGCCCCGGACGCTTCGCAGGACGCGGAGCCGCCGACGCCGTCGCCGGCTCCCCGGGACGCCGCGCTGCTCCCGATCCCGCTGTCGGCGAAGTCCGGCACCGCTCTGCGCGCCCAGGCGGACCGGCTCCTTGCACACGTGGAGGAACGGCGCGACGACCTGGACCTCGCGTCCCTGGCCCGGTCTCTGGCGACGACGCGGGCGACGCTCGACCACCGCGCGGTGGTGGTGGCCGGGGACCGCGAGGAGCTGGTGCGGCAACTCGCGGCGGTGGCGGACGGCGAGGCCGAGCGGCCGGGGCGCATCGCCTCGGCGCGGGACCTGACGGCGTTTCTGTTCACGGGGCAGGGCAGTCAGTTCCCGGGGATGGGGCGGGAGTTGTATGACGCGTTTCCCGCGTTCGC
>NZ_AXVU01000092.1:0-5360 GCF_000482585.1 Streptomyces sp. CNQ329
GGGCTGCCGGTGGGGTGTTTCAGTGGGTGCGGTAGGTGGCGCGTACGGCCATGTCGGCGAGTTCCCGGCGCCATGTGGGGTCGATGGGGGCGTGGGCGAGGGCGGCGCAGCCCTGTTCGACGAGGTCGGCGATGTGTTTTTCGACGTCTTCGGGCACGGCGGTGTCCTGCAGGCGGCGGCGTACCTCGTCGGGGGTGTGTCCCGGTTCGGTCATCAGGGTGCGGATGTGGGGGTCGCGCTGCATGGCCCAGCCGTGCAGCAGGGTCATCTTGTGCTGGGTGACGTCCAGGCCGGTGGGTTTGCCGGTCTGGGCGGAGTCGCCGAAGGCGTCCAGCAGGTCGTCCCTGAGCTGGAATGCCTCGCCGACCGCTTCGCCGTATTGCGTGTAGGCGGTGGCCAGGTCGGGGCGTCCGGCTACGTGGGCGCCCATGACCAGGGGGCGGTGGATGGTGTAGCGGCCGGATTTGATCAGGGCGATGAGGCGGGAGAGTTCGGGGTCGGCGGAGAACTCGGCGGCGGCGCAGACGTCCAGGCACTGGCCGATGTTGACCTCGGAGCACAGCCGGTGCCATTCGCCGAGTACCGCCGGGGGTGCCTGGCTGACCAGTTCCTGGGAGTAGACGGTGGCCAGGTTGCCGATGAGGATGGCCATTCCCTCGCCGAAGCGGCGTGATTCGCCGCGCCAGCCGCGGGTTTCGTGGCGGTGGCCGTAGGCGGTGTGGATGGTCGGCTGCCCGCGCCGCTGTGCGGAGTCGTCCAGGACGTCGTCGTGGATGAGGGCGGAGACGTGGAGCATTTCCAGGCCTGCGGCGGCGGCCGTGATCCCCTCGCCCTGCGCCTCGCCGCCGGCGGCGAGGTAGCCGGTGATGCAGAAGGTGGGCCGCAGGCGTTTGCCGCCGGAGGTGACCAGGTCGGTCAGTGCGTCGATGGCGTCCAGGGCCCGTTGGTCCATCTGTGCGTAGCGGTCGTGTTCGGCCGACAGCAGCGCGCGCAGTCTGTCTTCGACCCGTTGCAGGAGGTCGTCGATGATTCGGCGCGCGGAGGTGGCCGGCCGGCCGCGGGTGTCGGTGAAGGAGGTCACTTCGGTAGTCACTGCGTGTCTCCTCGGGCGGGACGTATGAGCACGTTGCGGCAAGGGGTGTCCGGCCCGCGCCGGGCCGGAGCGCGCCGGCCGGGTGCGTCCCCCGGAGAAAGAGGGGGGAGGGGGCGGCTGCCCGGGGGGTGTCCCCAAGGTGGCGGGTGCGCGTGTGGGGGGTGGGGGCCCGCCGGCGTGCGTGCGGGTGACGCCGGCGGGCTGCGCCCGGGTCAGTCCTGCTTCTCCTTTTCCTTGGTGTTTTCCTTGGTGTTTTCCTTCCACTGCTTTTCCAGCCGGCGGGCCAGGGCGAGCCGCTGCACTTTCAGGGTGGCGGTTCTGGGCAGGTCGGCCTGCGGGATCTGGACGGGGTCGGCCAGTTGGGGGAAGGCGGCGGCGGCGGCGCGCCAGCGCTGGAGGTCCAGCGGCTTGTCGTCGACGGTGCAGATCACCGGGACGGGCTGGGCGTCGGGGCCCTGGACCACGACCAGTTCGCTGAGCTCGCTGAGTTTGCTGAGGACGACGTCCTCGATCTCCAGGGAGCTGCGCACGCCGGGGATCATGTCGACCTCGCGGTCGAGCATGTGCAGGCAGCCGAGTTTGGTGCGGTAGCCGACGTCGCCGGTCCGCCACCAGTCGCCGTTGCGGTTGGTGTCGTAGCGGTCCTGTTCGGCGTAGTAGGTCTTGGCCAGGCCGTCCCAGGCGACCTCGATGAAGCCGGGGTTGGTCTCGGAGGGGGGCTGTCCGTCCCGGCTGACCACGCGGATCTTCGCGGCGCCCAGGGGCATGGCCCAGCCGACGCAGCGCCCGTTGGCCTTGTGGGCGGAGCGGCGCAGGTAGGCGCGGCCGGCGGCGGGGCCGACCTCGCTTTGGCCGTAGATCTGGAAGAACAGCGCCCCGCGCCGCTTGGAGGACTTCAGCAGTTTGCTCATCGTGCCGGGGTGGATGGCATCGAAGGTGCTGGAGAAGACCTTCACCGACGCGAACGGGGTGCGCGGGTCGTCGGTGAGCGGTTCCCATTCCATCAGCGAGTTGGGCAGCGCCTCGATGAGGGCCGGGCGGTGTGCCAGGAAGTGCTCGGCGACGTCTTCGGGGTCCGATTCGCGCATGAGCAGGACCGGGAATTCCTTCAGCAGCGCCAGGGACATCGCCGCGACCATCCGCGAGTGGACGAAGGGGACGTGGATGGCGACGGTCTCCTTCTTCCGCATCAGCGACAGCAGCCGCCACTGGGGTATGAGACGCAGGCCCTGGGTGCGGGGGGTGTGCACCACGAGTTTGGGTATCCCGGTGGTGCCGGAGGTGTGGGTGATCACCGCGGCCTCGTCGATCGGCCGGACGACCGGGGAGACCCGCGGCGCGCCGGCGAGCGCGGTCAGGGAGATCGACTCCGGCCGGTCGCCGCCCACGGTGATGACCCGCTTGGTCAGGTCCGCCAGCGGCGTTTCGGCCAGGATGTCGAGCTTGGCGGTGTCGGTGACCAGGTTCGGCTGGTCGGCCCGCTGCAGGAGAGCGGCCACGGTCACCGCGTCCAGGGCGGGCGAGAGGTTGACGACGATCGCGCCGATACGGGAGATGGCGGCGGCGATCATCCAGTGGTCGGCGTTGGCCGTCTTGTAGATCACGACGCGCTCGCCGGGCCGGACGCCCGCCGCCCACAGGCGCCCTGCCAGGTCGTCCACGTGCTCGGCGTACTGGGCCACCGTCAGTCGCCGTCCGGCCTCGGGGAAGAGGTCGAGGGTGTGGTCGAGGGTGATCGGCGTGGAGGGATTGACGGCCGCGGCCATCTGGGGCAGCAGACCGATGTGAAGACCGCGCTTGAGTATCGATTTGTAGGCTGTGGAGCCCTTCATGGGGAGTGTCTCCTTCACGGGGCGTCTGGGGCAGGCGTGGGCGCGCCGGGGCGGAAGGGGGCGGGGTGTCAGCCGGCGTGCGGGGCCGGCGCGGCGTGCGTGCGGACCGCCTTGCGCAGGACTTCCGCGACCCGTTCGACCTGGCTCATGGTCAGTTCGGCGTGCATGGGGATGCCGAGGTTGCGCTTGAAGAGGTCGGCGGAGACCGGGCAGACCTGCTTGGCCTCGAACGCGGGCTGGACATGGCTTGCCCAGGTGCCGTGGAAGGACCCGATGTTCTGGGCGCGCAGCTCGGTGGCGACCGCGCCGCGGTCGACGGCCGGATCCAGCGTCACCAGGTAGGACTGCCAGGCGTGGGTGCGGTCCTCGGGCACGTGCGGCACCGTCAGGAGTTCTTCGTCGGCCAGGAGTTCGCCGTAGCGTGCGGCGACGGCTGCGCGGCGCTTGAGGAGTTCCTCGACGCGGGTGAGCTGCACCTGCAAGATCGCCGCGGCGATGTCGGACAGTTTGAAGTTGTAGCCGATCTCGGTGAATTCCGGGATCGGCAGGCCGATGACCTGTCCCTGGTCGAAGATGCTGCCGATGCCGAAGGAGGAACGCTGCCGGGCGTGGGCGGCGATCGCCGGGTCGGTGGCGATCAGCGCTCCGCCTTCGCCGCTGCTGGCGCCCTTGCGGCCGTGGAAGGACAGGCAGGCCACCTCGGCCAGGGAGCCGGCCTGGCGGCCCTGGTAGGTCGCGCCGACCGCGCAGGCGGCGTCCTCGATCAAGAACAGGCCGTGGCGGTCGGCGACGGCCTGCAGTTCGGTGTAGTCGGCGGGCAGGCCGACGGTGTCGACGGCGATGACGCCCACGGTCCGGTCGGTGACCAGCGCCGCGACCGCCTGCGGGTCGACGGTGCCGGTGTCGGCGCGTACGTCGGCGAAGACCGGGGTGGCGCCGACGTAGCGCACCGCGTGGGCGGGGGCGGGGAAGGTGTAGTCGGCGACGATCACCTCGTCGCCCGGTGTGACGCCGAACGCGAGCATCGCCAGGTGCAGCGCGGCGCCGCAGTTGCTCACCGCGACCGCGCCGCCGGCTCCGTAACGTTCCTTCAGCTCGGCTTCCAGGGCTTTGCCCCTCGGGCCCTGGCCGGCCGGCCAGCCGGAGGCGAACACCTCGGCGACGGCGGCCAGTTCCCGCTCGCCCAGACTGGCAAAGGTCAGGGGGATGTTGTCCATCGTGGTCCTGTCCGTCGTAGTCATCTTCCGTCACGCTCCGCGCGTCGCCGCCGGCCGGGCAGCGCCGGCGGCGGGGGGGTCGAAGCGAAGCGGGGTGATCTGGTGGACGTCGTAGCGGCGGCGCATCTCCTCGACGGCGTCGGCATCCACCTGTGCGCCGGAGGACCAGATCTCCGCGATCTCCTCGAAGTAGCGCTCGTGGACCGGTGAGGGGAAGCACTGGAACAGCATGCGCACCGGTTCACCGGAGGCGTTGCGGAACGCGTGCGGGGTGTTCGCGGGGACGAACATGCTGGCGCCGGCGGTGGCGCGGACCATCCGGTCTCCTTCGGGTGACTCCCACTCGTGCCAGTTCTCCTGCGTACGCTTGGTCGGCTCGAACGCAAGAAGCTCAAGCTCTCCTTCCAGGACGTAGAAGAATTCCTGCGCCTCGCCGTGGACATGCGCCCCGACGTCGAATCCGGGCGGTACGACCACCTCGAAGATCGATACGGAAGAGCCGTCCGCCTCGGTGGCCTTGAAGGTCACCTCCTGCGCCTTGGTGATCAGCTTTCGCCCCTGCCCCGGTGGGAGGATCAGGCCGGTCATGCAGTTCACTTCCCCTTTTGTCCGCGCGAAATCCAGCTCACGTTACGGATGCCGGAGCATCGGCCGGGCTCAGCCCGGTGTGCCCGCGGTGTCGGTGCCCCAGGTGCCGAGTGCCATCTCGGCGGTGATTCCGGGGCCGAATCCGGCGATCATGCCGGTGGCGTCGGGCTTGACGGTGTCTTCCTCGAAGAGGCGGCGGGCCGCGTCGAAGACGACGGCGCTGGCGATGTTGCCGTACTCGGTCAGCGTCGACCAGCTGTGGCGGAACACGCTGCGGTCGACCTCGAGGAACTTGGCGAGGTCGTCCAGGATCCGCGGGCCGCCGGCGTGGACGATGTAGAAGTCGAGCTTGCCGGCGTCCCAGCTGTGGTCCTTGGCGAACTCGCGCAGCACCGGCGCCAGCGGCTCCATGGTGCCGGGCACCCGGCGGTCGAGCTGGAAGTGGAAGCCGGTGTCGCGCACCGAGTAGGAGATCCACTCCTCGGTGTCGGGGATGAGGTAGGAGGCGTTGCGTTCCACCTCGATACCGACACCGCCGGTTCCGCGGACCACGGCGGCGGCGACCGCGTCGCCGAACAGCCCGTCGGACAGCAGCGAGCCGATGTCGTCGGCGTCGGGCTGGTAGCACAG
>NZ_AXVU01000093.1:0-5264 GCF_000482585.1 Streptomyces sp. CNQ329
GTACGCAAATACGACGCCTGGTATCGCCATATCACCCTGTCCATGCTGGCGTTGGCGTTCCTGGCCGCGATGACCCGAACCCCGCAAAAGGGGGCTCTTCACGCCTGGGCGGTGACCGCGGGCCGCGAACGCGGCGGCTCGCGGCCCTGACCGTCACCGAGGCCCGGCGGCTGTTCAACTTGATCGGCTCGACTCGCACCGCCATCGACCAGGGACTTCACTGGTCGATCTGGAGGCGCGCGCATCAGGCGGAGGCACGACGCCACCACTTCCGAAGGCGGCTACGACTTCAGGTGATCAAGATCTAGCCCTGTAGTACTAGTTCTTCGAGGGTGCTGTCGTCGAAGTTGTCCATGTCAGTGTTCCTCGCTGTCTTCGTCCGGCTCGCCGTCGTAGGGGTCCGCGTCTTCGTCGGGTTCGGCCTCGGACAAGCCGACCGGAGCCCAGGGCATGTCAGTCGGCGCGTTGTCGATGGATGGCTCGCGGACAGTGCGGGGATGGATGCCCAGCTCGGTCAGGCGTTCCCACAGCGGTTCCAAGGCCTCTTCTGGTGAGAGGGCGAAGGCGCTGCTGCGAATGCGCCAGAACGTCCAGCCGGCGCGGCGAAGCTCCCGCTCGCGCTCGGCGTCGTCGTGGATCTGCTTCATGGTGGAGTGGTGAGGGCTTCCGTCGCACTCCACTGCGAGGCGTCCGTGGCCTCCGGTGACCACGAGGTCAATGCGCTTTCCGTTGACTTCCCACTGGGGCACCACGTCGTAGCCGCGTTCCTTGATGCGCAGGAAGACACGCTGCTCGAAGAGCGAGTCGAAGGGCTCGCAGTGTCGGTCTGCGCTGACGTGGGCGGGCTGGTGTGGGTGTGTGTAGGGCGGTGGCGGACTCACCATGTAGGTGACCAGGGAGCGCCTCAGGTCTTTGCTGCTGAGCTGGTCGACGGTCAGGGAATGGAAGAGCCACATCTGGTCGCGGGCCCGGCTGGCGGCCACGTTGAAGCGTCGTTCATTGTTGCGGCCGGTCGCGGCGATGACGTTGGCTCCGTCGACGACCATCGACAGAAGGATGACGTCGCGCTGGTCTCCCTGGAACTGCTCGGGTGTGCCGACGAGGATGCTGTGGCGTTCGCGTGCCGACAAGTCTATGCGCTGGTCGACGAGGTCCTGTACCAGTCGTGTCTGGTCGCCGTGGCGCAGGATGATCACGCCGATACTGCGGTCTGCGTAGGCAGAGTCCTGGGTCAGGCGGTGCAGTTCGTTGACGACGGCCTCCGCCTCCGGCCGGTTGATGAGTTTGCCCCGGCGTCCTTCGCAGTGCCCTTCGGGCACATGGACGACCTTCAGCGGCGGGAGGCGGTCGGAGCCGTGCTGGCGCAGCAGGACCAGCTGGTTGTCGGGATAGAACTGCATGGAGGACCATTTGATGATCTCCGGCATGCACCGGAAGTGCTCGGTGAGACGGATCACTTCAGTGAAGCGGGACTGCAGCAGTTCGTACAGGTTGGACTTGGGGTCGAAGCCTTCGCGCTGCCAGGGTTCGAGGTCGGCCATGCGCTCGTCGAAGATCTGGGTGATCCGGTCATGCTTGCTGCCGCTGTAGAGCGGGGCGCATTGCCGGTCGTCGCCGACGACGATGATGCGGGGTGCGAGCCAGAGCAACAGCAGGCCTTCGAGGCCCACTTGGCTTGCTTCATCGACGATGACGACGTCGAAGGCGTCCGGCTCTGGACTGATCGTTTCCGCCACCTGGTTCAGCGGCATGATCCACGCTGGTACCGCTCCTTGCGCTGTTTGCATGGCTGAGCGTGCGTGACGCTGGTGGCGTTTGCCGTATTCGGTGGTTCCCTGGCCTGCGTTGGCCACGGCGCTGGCGTACGCAGCCAGGGCCTGTTTGTGCTTGGTGGTCATGCGGCTGACGCAATGGAATGCTGCGCGGTCGCAGACCAGCTGTTCCACCAGGTCGTGCAGTCGGCCTTGGATCTGGGCCAGTTCGCCTTCGAGTTGCTCTTCGCGTCCTGGGAGCAGGTGGGTGTCGAGGAACTCCTGCGCCTGCCGCCACGCCCAGGCCTGGGGCAGCACGGCGAACCGGGAGCGCCAGTGCGGTGCGAGGGGATCGCCGGCGAAGTCCTTGGCGAGTTCGGAGTGGGCCTCGGCAAGGCGCTCGAAGAGTTTGCCGGTCTCGCGCCGGTGTGCCTCACGCTGGTAAGCCGTAGCCAGTGCCTCCACCGCCTGAGCGTAGGCCTGCGCATCACGGGCCGCTGCTGCATCCGCCGCGCGCTGCAGCTCTTCCACGCCATGCGGGTGAGGCGGCGAAAGGCTCTTGAGGAGCTCTTCGAAGCGTTGTGTTGCGGTCCTGATGTGCAGGAGTCGACGGGCCTGGGCCGTGGCCTGGCGGATGTCGCGCCACTGCTCGGCGGTGGTGACCGGTGTCGGGATTCCGTCGGCCAGCAGGGTTGCGTGGACTTGGCGGATGACCTCCACGCAGGTGTCGATGGCTTGCAGGATGACGGCCCTGTCCAGGAGCTCGGACGTCATCAGTTCGGCTGTGTCCTGTCCGACGGCCGATCCGACGCCGGTCCACCGGCCGCGCAGGGTGCGGGCGTGGGCACGCATCTCCAGTTGCCGTACGACCGCGGTGATGTGCTCTCGGCTGGTTGGCGCCATGCCCTCTACCCGGCACTGTTCCAGGAGGAATCGGGCTTGCTTGACGACGGCCGGCCGGGGCCATCGCGTGTTCAGTTTACCGGTGCGCAGGACGTGTTGTTCCAGATTGCGGCCCGCGATCAGGAGCTCCTTCTCCTCGCTTTCGGACAGGCGGGGGATCTCCACTTCCAGGAAGGAGGCTGCGGCTATCTCATCGTGGGTCAGCTGTGCACGCTGTGAGGCGTTTCGGATGCTGTCCCACAGCTGCTGCCATCGCTGGGCTATGCCGTCCTGCAGCGCACGCGTGGACCAGGTATCCGCCTGCCAGGAGGTGGGGTCCGCGGACAGCCCGACCCTCTGCAGGGCCTGCTGAGCTCGGTCCAGGAGCGCTTCCAGCACCAGGAGCCGCGCGTCACCGTGGTCCGCCAGTTCCTGCGCCAGCGGTGTGACCGGCTCGCGGCCGACGGCTTGCTCGGCTCCTTGAAGTTCCGTGATGCAGCGGGAAACCTCCGCCGGGTCCGGCAGCGTTGCCGGGTCCGGGCAGTACTGGATGCGGGCGTCGAGGATTCCGGGGCCATGCTGGGCAACGAGCAGCCACAGTCGCTCAGCTTCGTCCGTGGTCAGGGGCGGGACCTGTGGGGCCTGGACATCCAGGGACGGCAGCCACTGATATCCAGCTGCGCCGTGTGCCACTGCCTGCACGATGTCGTCGAGCCGCCCTCGGTAGCCCGGCGCGATCTCGGGGTGCTCGTACCACTCGACCTCGCGTACCTGACGCAGGCGGTCCTTGAGCTTGGCCTGCTCTGCCATGAGCTGGTGCCGCTGCGTCTGCTGGTCGTCAATGCGCTCCTGAAGCCGAGCAAGGTTCGTTGTCGCGTTCAGGTGGGCCAATGCTCCCAGCGACTGGCTCAGATCGGAGTTACCGCCCTGCCGCTGATCGCCTTGGATCACGCACATGCTGCGCAGCTTGGACGGTAGCTGGTCGCGCAGCACGTTTAGGGCCTGGCTCTTCGCGCTGGTGACCAGGACTCGCTTGCCGTCCGCGAGGAGTGCGGCGATCAGGTTGCTGATGGTGTGTGTCTTTCCGGTGCCCGGCGGGCCCTGGACCACGACACTGGTGTCGCGCTGCAGCCGGTCCAGGACATCGCGCTGGGCATCGTTGGTGACCATCGGGAACAGCGGATCCGGTCCCAATGCTGGCGGCACGGAGCCATTCCTGCTCCCCCAGGCCGTCCGGTGCTCCGGTTCAAGGTCATACAGCAGCTGAGCCAGTCCCAAAGGCGCTTGTGCTCCGGGACGTTTCAGCGCCCGGGCGATGCTCTCGTAGAAGCCGAGGACGGAGCGCTGGCTGTGTTCGCGCAGGACGAGTGCGGGCGCGAGATGCAGGGACCGCGTCTGGGGTTCAGCGGTGAGGTCGGGGTGCTGGCCGGTTGGGTCGAATGGGAGCACCCGGTCGACTCCGAAAGCCCGCTGCGCCCACGAGCGCACGGCCTGTGCCGCCCGGTCCGACAGCGGGTGGAAGGGGACATCCTCGACAGCGGAGCGCACGACCCCCAGCAACTCCGACGTGTAGCCGTCGGACTCGCTGAGGAAGTCGGTGTCTTCCAGACGGCCGGGGTGCTCCGGCACCAGAGAAACGGTCACGTTGATCGACGCCGGTTCAACGGTGAGGGTCACCGGTGTTGTCACGATGTGCCGGCGGACACGGGCCGAGGGACGAGCGGCTCCGAGTTGCAAGAGACCTACGGCCAGGACTACTTCGAAGGTGTCACTGTCCTGCTCGATCTTCTTGGCCATCCAGTACAGCTGCTGGTGCAGTCGCCGCTGCGGCTCGGCCGCCAGCTCTTCTTGCGACCATCGCATCCACTCGCCGGCCCACGTCTCGTACGCCTTGCGTTCTTCGGATCTGCCGCCCTCCAGTGCTGGCTGGTTCTCCTCCACAGCCGCTTGGCCGTCGGCCATTTGACGGCCATTCGGTGTGTTGTCGATCAGGCTGGGAGGTTGCGGCCCGGCGGTGGCAGCGGCCTCGGCGGACACCCTGCCATGCAGGATCGCCGGCAGCCGCGGTGCCTCTTGGGGCGGACGGTGCTTGACCACCATGATGCGAGGATCAGCGTCCGCAGCATGGCGCACGGTACCATTGGGAGCGTCCGCGAGCCATACCGTTTCCGGGTACTTGGCACAGTCGCGGATGGTCTTGGAGATGGCGCCCCGCACCAGCTCCTGCAGACAGTCAATCAAGACGCGAGTGTCACGGACGGCTTTGGGATCCCTGCCATCTCGTACTGCCGGGCGGGCCATCACATCCCCCAAACGCCTACCACTGTGGCAAGCCTTTCAGAGGGCGGTTCGTGATCTGATGTCCGTTTCCTGGTGAGGTTGGGGCAGGGCTGGTGGTCGCGGGGCTTGGTCGGCTATTGCTTCCTGGCGAAGCTGCCCGTGTCGATCTCGGTGATGATGCCGAGCTTGACCAGGCGTTTCAGCTTGGCGCGGGTGCCCTCGATGTTCTTCGGCAGCAGTTCGTGATCGAGGGCTTCGCAGACATCCCGGGCCCGTAGCGGTCCGGTCGCACCGTTGAAGACGGCGAGGATGCGGGGGTAGTCCGGGTGCTCGGGCAGGTCTGGTGGGACG
>NZ_AXVU01000094.1:0-5234 GCF_000482585.1 Streptomyces sp. CNQ329
CCCCCGCCCCCGCGCCCACGCCGCGTCGTCCACGCCCAGCGCCTCGCGGAACGCGGCGCGCGGGCCCGGGTCCAGCAGGGTCCAGGCGATGACCAGGTCGCAGGCCGGGTCCCCGACCCCCAGGCCGCCGAAGTCGAGAACGGCGCTCAACTGGCCGGCCCGGGTGAGGAGGTTGCCGTTGTGCATGTCGCCGTGGAACCACACCGGCGGGCCGCTCCGTTCCCCCGCCTCCAGGGCCGCCTCCCACACCGCCGTCAGCGCGCGGGCGTCGAAGGCACCGGCCGCCTCCACCGTCGCGATCGCCGCCCGCGTCGTACGGTCGCGCTCCCGCAGCGGTACGGCGGGGGAGAGCAGCCCGTACGCGCCCTCGGAGGGCAGCGCCAGACTCTGCAGCGCGCGCAGGAACGCCGCGATGTCCGCCGCCGCCTCCGCCGGGTCCGCCAGGCTGCCGTGCGCCGGTGTCTCGCCGTCGAGCCAGCGCGAAACCGACCAGTGCCACGGGTAGCCGAACGCCGGCTCCCCCACCTCCAGCGGCGCCGGCACCGCCAGCGGCAGGTGCGGGGCGAGGCGGGGCAGCCACAGATGTTCCTTCTCGGCCTGGCCCGCCGCCCAGTCACCGCGCGGGAGGCGTACGGTCATCGCGTCGCCGAGCCGGAAGATCACGTGGTCCGAGCCGCCGGGGAGCAGGGGGCGCAGCGGCAGATGCGCCCACCGCGGGAACTGCGCCGCAAGCAGGCGCCCGGCCAGGTCCTCGTCGACGGCGGGGACGGCGGCGGTGCCGCCCGCGGCGGTGTCCGCGGGGGCGCCCGCGGTGGTCTCGGACGGCAAACGACTCTCCTTCCGGCCTGCGGTCCGCCTCATCCCATCCCCTCAGGCCCGCACTGTCGAACGGTTTTCTGCCGCGGCCGGCGGGGGCGCAGGGCCGGGGCCGCTCATCCGGGGCGTGCCGCGGGTGCCGCGCGGCACGCCCGGGCGTGGGCCGGGTTCACGTCGCGGCCGGCGCCCGGGATGCCCGGTCCGGCCGGCGTACGGGCAGGTCGAGGCGCCGGCCGGCGAAGGTACCGGTGATCGCGGCGGGGCGGTGGGCGACGGTGGCCGGTGGGGATCCGGCGTAGACGCGTGACTCGAAAATCGAACACGTGTCAGAATAACTGCGTGACCCACACCTTCCCCGAAGACCTCGTCCAGACCCAGCGCGACTGGTACGCGGTGTACCGCAGGCTCGCCGAAGAGCCGCGGCACAGCGCCAGCGAAACCGCGGTCCTGCGGCGGCGATTGCTGCGGCTGTCGGTGCGGATGTCCACGCATCCTTACTGGCAGACGCCCTCCGGGCGGCTCCCGGCGGCCCGGATGGCGCTGAAGGAGGCGGCCTGGGCGCAGGCGCGGGCGGAGGCGGCCCGCAGGGGATGACCGGCGGGCGCACGGGCCGGTGCGGGAGGTCCCGGCCGGGGCAGTGACGGGTCCCGGCCGAGCCGGTCCGGGCCGGGTGAGGGGCGGGGCCGCCGAGGGACGGCCCCGGACACCCGGCCCGGGCCTCCCGCCCTCCCGCGCGTCACGCCCGCGGGGCCGTCCGGGCGCCGTCCCCGGTGCCGTACGGGGCCGGAGCCGGGGGGTGACGGCCGAGATCCGGCTCCGCCGCCGGCAGGCCGTCGGAGCCGGGGGCCTCGCCCGGGGCGGCGGGCGGGGCGACGCGCAAACCGCTGCCGGAGTCCCGGAGAGCGACAGGCAGCCCCTCGCCTGAACGACGGAGTCGCGGCCGTGGCCGGCCGCACGGCCCGGCCCCGTCCCCGCCGCCCTCCGCACACACAGCGGCGGCCGGGCGCCCCTTCTCGGGGTGCCCGGCCGCCTGGGTCGCCGGTCCGTCAGTCGTCGCCCTCGCGTTCGCCGAGGGTGACCTCCGTCGTGGTCTGGTCGCCGCCGCGTTCGTAGGTGATCTCCACCTTGTCGCCGGGCTTGTGCGCCCACAACTGGGCGATCAGCGTCGGCCCGCTGTCGACGATCGTGTCGTCCAGCTTCGTGATCACGTCGCCCGGCTGCAGCCCTGCTTCGGCCGCCGGCCCGCCGGGCGTCACCGGGTCGCCGGCGGCGTCGCTGCCCGACTCGGTGATCTTCGCGCCCTTGCCCTGGTACGAGTTGTCGACGGAGACGCCGATGATCGCGTAGACCGGCTCACCGGTCTCGATGAGGTCCTTCGCGACCCGGTCGGCCTGGTTGATGGGGATCGCGAAGCCCAGGCCGATGCTGCCGCCCTGGCTGCCGCCGAACGGGCTGCCGCTGTCCGCCGGGCGGATCGCGGAGTTGATGCCGACGACGTTGCCGTCGCTGTCGAGCAGCGGGCCGCCGGAGTTGCCGGGGTTGATGGAGGCGTCGGTCTGCAGGGCGTTCATGTACGACTCCTGCTGGCCGGTCGCGTCGCCGGAGGCGACCGGGCGGTTCTTGGCGCTCACGATGCCCGTGGTGACCGTGCCCGACAGGCCGAACGGCGAGCCGATGGCGATCGTCTGGTCGCCGACGTCGACCTTGTCGGAGTCGCCGAGCGGCAGCGGCGTCAGGTTGGCGTCGGAGGCGTCGGCGAGCTTGATGACGGCCACGTCGTAGCCGCTGGCCTGGCCGACGACCTCGGCGTCGTACGTCTTGCCGTTGGAGAACGTCGCCGTCAGCGACCCGCTGCCCTCGGCGCCCGCCACGACGTGGTTGTTGGTCAGGATGTGGCCCTGCTTGTCATAGACGAAGCCGGTGCCGGTGGCGCCGCCCTCCTCGCCGCTGCCGGTGTCGCCGCCGGTTCCGCCGGCCTCGATGGTCACGACGCTGGGCAGCGCGTTGTTGGCGATGCCGGCGACCGATCCGGGAGGGTTCTCGATCTTCTGGCCCTCCTGCGAGCCCGAGACGGTCGTGGACGTGCTGCCGGAGTCGTCCTCGGCCGCCCAGTACCCGATACCGCCGCCGACGCCACCGCCGATCAGCGCGGCGACGAGGGTGGCCGCGACCAGCGTGCCCATGCGCCGGCCGCCGTTGCCCGAGGGGCGGGGGGCGGAGTCCCAGCCGCTGCCGCCGGGCGGCGGGGGCGCGCCCCAGCCGGGCTGGGTGGGGGGCGGCGAGCCCGCCGGGCCGGGGCTCGCCGACCCGGCCCCCGCCGGGGAGGTTCCCGCCGGCAGCGGAGGCGGGGACCACTGCGGGCCGGCGCCGCCGGACGAACCGGCGGCGCCGGACGAACCGGCGGCGCCGCCGGGCCCGGCCTGACCTCCGGCGGGCCCGGTGTGACCGCCGCCGGAGCCCGTGTCGCCCGCGGCGCCGACCGCGGCGAACTGCTCCGTGCGTGCCTCACCGTGCCCCCCGGCAACCGGGCCACCCGGGGAGCCGGCAGCGTCCGAACCACCCGGCCCCTCCGGTCCCGCCGGCCAGGCGCCGCCGGCTCCGCCGTGCGCACGCTCAGGAGACTCGACCGGAGACCTCGCTCCGGCATCCGGCGGCGGGAAATCCGGCCGCGGAGGCGTCGCGCCGTCGTTCTCGGTGCTCACAGCTCTCTCCTTCACGTCTCACGCCAGGTGCCAGTTGCGCCTACCCGCCCAACCAGGTTCCCGCACCGCTTGTCAGCGGACGGTAAACCGCACCTAGTCTTTGGCTGACATCCTTTACTTCGGACATTCCCGGCGCATCCGCTGGAGGGCCGCCGAGGGCCGGGCCGGCGGGCGCGAGGGGTGGCACGATGAGCCGGTGAGCCAAGCACCAGCGGATCGGCCGTCCGGGCGTACGCAGCCGGGTCTGCCCGCCGTCGTCGCGCACCGGGGCGCGTCCGAGGCGGCGCCGGAGCACACCCTCGCCGCGTACCGCACCGCCATCGAGGAGGGCGCCGACGCCCTGGAGTGCGACGTACGGCTCACCGCCGACGGCCATCTCGTCTGTGTCCACGACCGGCGCGTCAACCGTACCTCCGACGGCCGCGGGGCCGTCTCGGCGCTGGAACTCGCCGACCTCGCCGCCCTCGATTTCGGCTCCTGGAAGGCCCGCGAGAAGCGCCGCGACGAGGTGGGCCGGCGCCAGCGCGCGACTCCGGAGGAGCCCGACTGGGAACGCACCTCGGTACTCACCCTGGAACGCCTGCTGGAGCTGGTGACCGACGCCGGGCGCCGGGTGGAACTCGCGATCGAGACCAAGCACCCCACACGCTGGCGCGGGCAGGTCGAGGAGAAACTGGTCGCACTGCTGCGCCGCTTCGGCCTCGCCGGCCCGGCGGCCCCCCGCACCGCCGAAGCCGCGCCCCCTGCCGCCCCCGGCTCCGGCCCGGCCACCGAGGAGCCCTCCCTCGTGCGGGTGATGAGCTTCTCCGCACGCTCCCTGCACCGCGTCCACGCCGCCGCGCCCGCCGTCCCCACCGTCTTCCTCATGCAGTTCCTGCTCCCCCGCTTCCGCGACGGCCGCCTGCCCCGCGGCGTCGGCATCGCCGGCCCGAGCATGCGCATCGTCCGCGCCAACCCCGGCTACGTCACCCGCCTCCACCGCGCCGGCCACCGCGTCCACGTCTGGACCGTCGACGAACCCGACGACGTCGCCCTGTGCGCCCGCCTCGGCGTCGAGGCCGTCATCACCAACCGCCCCCGCCAGGTCCGGGCACACCTGGACCGCATCGGCTACGACACGCCGCCGACCGGCGATGCATGACTACGCGTAGTACTCCGGCGCGCGCACTGCGTTCGGTTACGTAACGAGTGCATCAACGGTCGACGGTTGGCCGGTTTCCGATCCACCCCGCGGGGGCATTGACTCCCTGTTGCGGGGCGAGGAGATCGCTGGGGGTGGTGATGTTCGTGGTGGCACAGCAGGCGCCGGCTTCGTCCATGGCCGTTCCCCACGGCCCGGACGGAGTGGGGATGGCCCGCCGCCGTCTGCGTGCCGACCTGCGCGCCAGGGGCACGTCCGAGGCGACCGTCGACGACGCCGTGCTGGTGCTGTCCGAGCTGCTCAGCAACGCCTGCAGGCACGCCAGACCGCTGGCCACCGGGGCGGCGACCGCGGACGCCGAGGTGCTCGACCCGGCCCCCGCCGACGCCCCTCCCGCCGCCGGCCCCGGCGCGGACCCGGTGCCCGGCGCGGAAGCGGCGCACGCGGTCATCCCGGCCCAGCAGGAGCCGCCCGGCGCGGCGAGCCCCGGTACCGCGGACACGCGCGTACGGGCCGACTGGCACGTCGATCCGGACGGCCGCGTCACCGTCGCCGTCACGGACGGTGGCGGCCCC
>NZ_AXVU01000095.1:0-5175 GCF_000482585.1 Streptomyces sp. CNQ329
CGTGCTGACCACCGCGGTCGCCGCCTTGCTCGATGTGCACGCGATGCTGCGTGCCCGTACCGATCTGTCGGATCCGGCGAACCCCCGTCTCGTCGTCCCCGAACGCGGCGCTCTCGACGCCGCCCGTCTCGTCACCCGTATCGACGCAGCCGGCACCTCCGACCTCGACGCGCTCGCCGCCCGTGAGGCCCGCGCCGCCGTCAACCGCCTCGCCCCCGCCGACGGGATCATGCTCCACACCGTCTGGCTGGACGCCGGGCCCTCCCGCACCGGACGACTCGTCCTGGTCGCCCACCACCTGGTGGTCGACGGCATGTCCTGGCGCATCCTCCTGCCCGACCTCCAAGCCGCCTGCACCTCCCTGACCGAAGGCCGCCAGCCCACCCTCGACCCCGTACCCACCCCCTTCCGGCACTGGGCCCACGAACTCCTCACCCAGGCAACAACCGACAACCGCACCGCCGAACTCCCCACCTGGACCCACCTCCTCGACACCCCCGAACCACCCATCGGCCACCGCCCCCTCGACCCCACCACCGACACCGCGGCGACGATGCGTTCGCACACCTGGACCGTGCCCGCCGGCCAAGCGGCGACGCTGACCGGTCGCACACCCGCCGTCTTCCACACCGGGGTGCACGAGGTGCTGCTCGCCACCCTCGCCGGGGCCGTCCTCCACGGGCGGCCGGGGACGACGGACCGCGGCGTGCTGGTCGACGTCGAGGGACACGGCCGCCTGCCCGCAGGGGGCATGGACGTGTCCCGTACGGTCGGCTGGTTCACCGCGGTGCACCCGCTGCGCCTCGACGCCTCCGGCATCGACCTCCGCGAGGCGTGCGCCGGGGGACCGGCGGCCGGTGCGCTGCTCAAAGCGGTCAAGGAGCAGGCGCAGGCCGTGCCCGGTGACGGTCTCGGCCACGGGCTGCTGCGCCATCTCAACCCGCAGACCGCCGAGGCCATGGCCGCCCTGCCGCATCCGCAGATCGGCTTCAACTACCTCGGCCGCTTCCCCGCCGCGTCGCCGGCCGGAGACCCGGAGCCGTGGCAGCCGGCCGGGGAGACCGCCGTCGGCGGCTCCGTCGCCCCCGACACGCCCGTGGCGCACGCGCTGGAGGCGAACGCCGTGGTCCGCGACACCCCTGACGGTCCCGAGCTGACCCTGACCCTCAGCCGGCCCACCGGGCTCCTCGGTGCCGAGGAGACGGAACGACTGGGCACCGCCTGGCTTGACCTGCTCGCCGGGCTCGCCGCGCACACCGGGGACCCCGCGGCCGGGGGGCACACCCCCTCCGACTTCGCGCTGCTCGACCTCCGCCAGGACGAGGTCGACGAGTTCGAAGCCGATCCCGCCGACGACGACCTTCTGTGACACCCGCCGGACAAACCCGCAGACGCCACCGCACCCGAAGACCCCAGAGCCGAACCGAACGTCCCAGCCGCAGCCAGCGATCCGCCGTGAGGAGACAGAGCGATGACCCGATCCGCCGTCGAGGACGTGTGGCCGCTGTCGCCGCTGCAGGAGGGCCTGCTGTTCCACGCCGCCTTCGATGCGGAAGGCCCGGACGTCTACCAGGGCCAGCGGCTGCTGGAGCTGGTCGGACCCGTGGACCCGGACCGGCTGCGGGCGTCGTGGGAGGCGCTGCTGGAGCGGCACGCCGCGCTGCGCGCGAGCTTCCGGCGGCGTAAGTCGGGCGAGGCGGTCCAGGTCATCGTGCGCGACGTGACGCTGCCGTGGGAAGTGGCGGACGTCTCCGACCTGCCGGAGGCCGACGCGTCGGCCGAAGCGGAGCGGCTGGCGGCCCAGGCGCGCGCGGAGCGCTTCGACCCGGCCGCCGCACCGTTGCTGCGGCTGCTCCTCATCCGGCTCGGTGCCGAGCGCCACCGCCTGGTCGTCACCAGCCACCACGTCCTCATGGACGGCTGGTCGATGCCGGTGCTGCTCGGCGAGCTGCGGGCGGTGTACGCGGCGGGCGGTGACACCCGCGGGCTGCCGCCGGTCACCTCGTACCGGGAGTATCTGGCGTGGCTGCGCCGGCAGGACAAGGACGCCGCGCGGGCCGCCTGGCGCACGGAGCTGGCCGGAGCCGAGGAACCGACGCTCGTGGCACCCGCCGACGCGGGCCGGCGGCCGGTCGCGCCGGAGAGCCTGATCGCCGAGATTCCGCAGGAGCTGTACGCGGGCCTGGTCGCGCTCGCCCGCGCCCGCGGCCTGACGCTCAACACGGTGGTGCAGGGCGCGTGGGCGCTGGTGCTGGCGAGGCTTGCGGGGCGTACGGACGTGGTGTTCGGTGCCACCGCCTCCGGCCGGCCGCCGGAGCTGCCGGGTGTCGAGTCGATGGTCGGCCTGTTCCTCAACACCCTGCCCGTGCGAGTCCGGCTCGACGGCGCGCAGCCGGTGGCCGGGATGCTCGCCGACCTCCAGGACCGGCAGTCCGCGCTCGTCGCGCACCAGCATGTGGGCCTGCCCGAGGTGCAGCGGCTCGCCGGTGCCGGCGGTGCCTTCGACACCATCGTCGTCTACGAGAACTACCCCCTGCCGCCCGAAGAGGCACCCGCCCCCGATGCCTTCGCGATGCGTATGGCCGGCGGCCGGGAAGCGGCGCACTACCCCCTGACGCTCGTCGCCGCCCCCGGCGAGCAGATGAGCTTCAAGCTCGACTACCGCCCGGACCTGTTCGACCGCGCCGCGGCGCGGACGGTCTTCGAGCGGCTGGTACGGGTGCTGGAGCAGATCGCCGCGGATCCCGCCGTGCCCGTGGGCCGGATCGACATGGCCGCCGCCGCCGACCGGGCGCGCGTGGTGGAGGAGTGGAACGCCACCGCGGAGCCGCTGCCGGGCGCTTCGGTACCGGAACTGTTCGCCGACCACGTCCGGCGGTCACCGGGCGCGCCCGCCGTCACCGACGGGCCGCGGACGCTGTCGTACGGGGAACTCGACGACGTCTCCGGGCGGTTCGCGGCGCATCTGACCGACGCCGGGGTGCGCCGTGGCGACCGGGTCGCCGTCGTCATGGAGCGGTCGGCCGACCTGCTCGTGGCGCTGCTCGGCACCTGGAAGGCCGGCGCGGCGTACGTGCCGGTGGACCCCGGCTATCCCGCGGAGCGGGTGGCGTTCCTCCTGGCCGACTCCGCCCCCGCGGCCGTGGTGTGCACGCGGCGGACGCGGGCGGCCGTTCCCGCCGGCGCCGCCGGGCTCGTCGTCCTCGACGACCCGTCGACCGCGGACGCCGTCGCCGCCCGCACGGCCGCGGTCCCCGTGCCGGTGGCCGCCGCGGACGTGGCGTACCTGATGTACACCTCCGGCTCGACGGGGACGCCGAAGGGCGTGGCCGTGCCGCACGGTGCCGTGGTGGTGCTGGCCGCCGAGCGCGGCTGGGCCGCGGGGCCGGGCGAGGCGGTGCTGATGCATGCGCCGCACGCGTTCGACATTTCGCTGTACGAGGTGTGGGTGCCGCTCGCCGCCGGCGGCCGGGTCGTCATCGCCGAGCCGGGCGTGGTCGACGCGGAGCGGGTGCGCCGGGCGGTGGCCGGCGCAAGCGTGAGCAGACTGCACGTCACCGCCGGGCTGTTCCGGGTGCTCGCCGCGGAGTCCCCCGAGTGCTTCGCCGGCCTGCGTGAAGTACTCACCGGCGGCGACGTGGTGTCCGCCGCGGCGGTGGCGCGGGTCCGCGAGGCGTGCCCCGGCCTGCGCGTACGGCACCTTTACGGGCCCACAGAGATCACCCTGTGCGCCACGTGGCATGCGCTGCGTCCCGGCGACACGACGGGCGCCGTGCTGCCCATCGGCCGGCCGATGGCAAACCGGCGGGTGTACGTCCTTGATCCGTTCCTGCAGCCGGTGCCGCCCGGCGTCGTGGGCGAGCTGTACGTCGCCGGGCCCGGCCTCGCCCGCGGCTACGCGGGGAGCCCGGGACTGACCGCCGGGCGGTTCGTGGCCTGCCCGTTCGACACCGGCGGGCGGATGTACCGCACCGGGGACCTGGCGCGCTGGACGGACGGCGGTCTGCTGCACTTCGCGGGCCGCGCCGACGAGCAGGTGAAGATCCGCGGCTACCGCGTCGAGCCGGGCGAGGTGGAGTCCGTGCTCGCCGCCCACGAGGACGTCGCGCAGGCCGTGGTCGTGGCGCGCGAGGACAGGCCGGGCGAGAAGCGGCTCATCGGCTACGTCGTGCCCGCCGGGCGGGCCGTCGAGGCGGACGATATGCGCGGGCACGTCGCCGCCGCGCTGCCGGAGTACATGGTTCCGGCCGCGGTGGTGGTGCTGGACGAGCTGCCGCTGACGGTCAACGGCAAAGTCGACTGGGCGGCGCTGCCCGCCCCCGGCTTCGCCGGGCGCGCGACCGGACGGGCGCCGGCGGGCGCTGCGGAGGAGGCGCTGAGCGCGCTGTTCGCCGAGGTGCTGGGGCTGGAGCGGGCGGGAGCGGACGACGACTTCTTCGCCCTGGGCGGCGACTCCATCACCTCGATGCAGCTCGCGTCGCGCGCGCGGCGCGCAGGGTATGTGCTGACGCCGCGGCAGGTGTTCGAGGAGAGAACCCCGGAGAGGCTCGCGCTGGTCGCCGGGTCGGCGCGGCGCCGCCCGGCGGCCCGGGACGAGGGCGTCGGCGAGGTGCCGTGGACGCCGGTCATGCGGCGGCTGGGCGAACGGGCCGCAGCGCCCCGGTTCGCGCAGTGGACGGTCGTCGGCGCGCCCGCGGGCCTGGGACTCGAGGCCCTGACGGAAGGGCTCGGCGCGGTGCTCGACGCGCACGACATGCTGCGGGCCCGCACCGACCTGACGGATGCGGCGAACCCGCGGCTGAGGGTCGGCAAGCGGGGCTCGGTCGACCCGGCCCCGCTCGTCACCCGTATCGACGCGACCGACGAGGACGCCCCCGGCGGCGTCGGCCCGGCCGGCGCTGACGGTCTCGACGCACTTGCGGAACGCGAGGCGATCGCGGCGGCCGGGCGGCTGGACCCGGAGGCCGGAGTCGTGGTGCAGGCCGTCTGGCTGGATGCGGGCCCGTCCCGGGTCGGGCGGATCGCTCTTGTGGTCCATCACCTCGTGGTCGACGGCGTGTCGTGGCGGATCCTGCTGCCCGACCTGCGGGCCGCCTGCGAGGCGGTGGGCGAGGGGCGCAAGCCGGAGCTGGAGCCGGTGGCGACGTCGTTCCGGCGCTGGTCGCGGGAGCTGGC
>NZ_AXVU01000096.1:0-5139 GCF_000482585.1 Streptomyces sp. CNQ329
GCCGGGGGATCTCACGGCGCCGGCTCGTCCGGTACGCCGGCGTGGGGGCGACGCTCGCGGCGGCAAGCCCTCTCGCCGTCGGTGGTGAGGCTTCCGCCGCCGACGACGCGCGCGCAGCCGGCGGGGGCGGGCGCGGGAAGGGACGGCGCGCCTGGCGGGCCGGGGACCACCACGTGCACTCCGAGTACAGCGGCAGGTTCGACACGGCGACCAGCCCGCCCACGTTCCACAAGGGCGCCGACGCGGTGTACCCCATCGTCACCAACGCCGTCATGGCCAAGCACTTCGGTCTGTCGTGGGTGATGTGCACCGACCACGGCGGCCCGACCCACTCGAAGGTCAATCTGGAGCTGGCCTACCCCGACCTGCTGCGCTCGCGCGTGCTCGTCCCCGAGGTGCTGCAGTTCTGGGGCATGGAGTTCGACGCGCCCGCCCTGGACCACCACACCCTGATGATCCCGCACCACGGCGAGGAGGCGCAGCAGCTGTACGAGCTGGAGCGCCGGTTCGCCAAGCTCGACCCGTTCCCCGCCGACCCCGGCCGCGACACCGAGGCCAAGATGGTCGAGTTCCTCAAGACCGCGAACGCCATGGAGCGCAGGCCGCTGGTGATCGCCCACCACGCCTCCCGGTCCGCGACCGGTCTCGGCGTCTACGGCCAGGACACCCCGCGCGAGTTCCGCAACGGCAACGACGCCGCCCCGGACGTCTACGTCGGCTTCGAGGGCGCCCCCGGCCACCAGGCGGGTCCCCTCGTCGGCGGCGCCCGCGGCGGCTACGGCAACCACCCCACGTACGGCGGCTTCGACCAGATGACCGCGCGCCTGGGCGGCCTGTGGGACGCGCTGCTGGGCGAGGGCCGGCGCTGGTGGATCACGGCGACGTCGGACTCGCACGTGCACTGGACGCGCGGCGGCTCGGACTTCTGGCCGGGCGAGTACAGCAAGACGTACGTCATGGCGCGGCAGGACTACGCGGACATCATGGACGGCCTGCGCAACGGCCGCGTCTGGGTGGGCACCGGCGACCTCATCGCCTCCCTCGACCTCACGGCGGCCCACCGGGGCGCCAGTGCCTCCATGGGCGAGACGCTGACGGTCGGCGGCCGGGGCGGTACGGACGTGGGGATCGAGATCCGCTTCCGCCCGCCGGCCGGCAGGAACGGCAACGGCGACCGCCCCGAGGTCCGCCGCGTCGACCTCATCACCGGCAGCGTCACGGGCCCGGTAACCGACCGCGACGCGGACACCAACCCGACCACGAAGGTCGTCGCCCGCTTCGGCCCGGACGACTGGCGGCGCCAGGGCGGGGAGTACGTCATCCGGCACACGCTGCGGGACGTGGACGGCGACATGTACGCGCGCGTACGCGGTACGAGCACGGACGAGGCGGAGCCGGTGGCGGACGGGCTGGAGAGCCCGTGGGAGGACCTGTGGTTCTACTCCAACCCGGTGTTCGTCAACGTCCGTTAGAGGCGCCCACGCGCGCGATGCGGCACACGGCGGCACCCCGGTCCGCGCCGGGCTGCGCCGATGCCGGTTCCGGCCGCATCGCGCGCAGGCTTCCGCCGCCGGTCAGCCCTCCGGCGGGCCTCCGGTCCCGTCGGAGGGCTGACCGGCCCCGGTCGCGCCCGTCGCCCCCTCCGGCTCCTCGGGGGCTTCGGGGTCCTCCGGCTCCTCCGGATCCTCGGTCAGGTCCGCATGTTCTTCCCACGGCTCCCATCCCTCCCATTCGAGGGGATCTATGGACGCACTGGGCCGCGGTTCGCGCCTCTCCGCGGCGGGAACCGACCGCGCGAGCACGGTCAGCGGGTCGCGGAGCCGCTCGATACGGTCCGCCAGGGGCCCGTTCCGGCCCGGGTCGTCAGTGCCGTTCGGCATGGAGAAGCACTCCGTCCATCAACGCTTTCCTACTGTTGCGGCAGTACCGGGTCTCCGTGACGTCGAATCGACCGGTCTCGAAGTACTTGTTCGCGGGGTTGCCCCCGCGGCAGTACGCGAAGTGGTCGCACAGGGCCCGGCAGGCCGCCACGCCGCGCATCGCCTCCGCGACCCACGGGGTGCCGGCGGCGTGCGCCACCACCTCGTCCAGTTCCGACGTGCGCAGGTTGCCCACCGCGAAGCGCCCGTACGCCGGGGACGAGAAACCCGCCAGCTCCGGCCCCACCGGGATCACGTCGCCGTTCCACATGACCAGCGGCACCGGCGGGTGCGGCCGGTCCGCGGACCGTTCGCCGCCCCCCGCCAGGTGGTCCCCGATATATCGCAGGGCGTCGTCGACGTCCCGTACCCGCAGGCGACCGTCGTGCTGGGCCCGGGCCGTGAGTGCCGCCCAGAACTCCACCACCCGGCCGTACTCCGGCGTCCCGGACCCGCGGCACGTCCCTTTGCGCTCCACGAGGTTGATTCCGAGCGAGGTGCAGCCCAGCCCGGCGAACCAGTCGTACAGGGCGAACGCCGTCTCGGCCGAGGGGTCGCGCACCACCGCGATGGCGGTGAAGGGGATGCCGTACGAGCGCAGCAGCCGGATGCCGCGCAGGGTGCGCTCGGTGCTGTCGCGCCCGGCGCGGTCGGCGCGGTCTCCGTTCCGGCCGGCCGGGCCGTCTAGGCTGACCGCCACGTGGACACGCCGCCGGACGAACAGCTCGCACCAGGAGTCGTCCACGAGCGTGGCGTTGGTCTGCACGCCGTGGTGTACGGGATGGCGGCTGCCGGACGCCGGGAACGCGGCAAGCAGGTCCGCGAAGTGTGCGAGCCCGGCCGCGAGGGGTTCGCCGCCGTGCCACTCGACGCGCACGGGGTGCCGGCCGGCCCAGGCGGACACGCCGCGGGCCACGGCGTCGGCCACCTCCCGGGACATGCGGCGGGCGCGCGTACGGCCGGGCAGGTAGCAGTACGAGCAGTCGAGATTGCACAGGGTCGTGGGCTGGACGTAGAGCAGCGGGGCCGTCGGGGACAGGAGTGGGGGCGGCACCGCGCCGACGCCGGTGCCGGCGTCACCGTTCGCCGTGGCAGGGGCGCTCGGCCCGACACGGGTACTCATCCCGGTCCTCCCGCCGCCCGCGGGCCGGAGAGCGCGCGGATCGCGGCCAGCCGCTCGTTGCAGAGCCCGAGGTGGTAGTCGGCCCCCACCTCCGCGAAGACCTCCGCGGCCTGCTCGTACACCTCCGCGGCATCGTCGTGCTCTCCGAGCCCTTCCAGGCTGAGGCCGAGGTCGTAGCCGACGATCCCCTCGCGGTACCGCGCGCCGATCCCCCGCAGCACGGCGAGCACGGCGCGCTGTTCCTCCGCCGCCGCGGCGAACCGCCCCTGGTCCGCGAGGACGAGCGCGCCTTCGTTGCGGCACGCGGCCTCGCCTTCACGGTCCCCCAGAGCGGCGAACGTGGCCCGGGCACTGCGGTGCGCGCTCGCGGCCTCGTCCAGCCGACCCGTCCCCCGCAGTACGCGGCCTATGTTGTTGATCACCATTCCGCCCAGCGGCTGGTCCTCGACGTCCGACATCAGACTTCGCGCCCGGTACAGGGCCGCGAGGGCCTCGTCGTATCGCTGCTGCTTCAACAGCACGTGTCCCCGCCCGTTCTCCGCACGGGCGAGCGCACCCGCGTCGCCCGCTTCCGCGGCGATACGCGCCGCCCGGTCCTCGGCCACGAGGGCCTCGTCGAAGAGCCGGAGCAGGTTGAGGGCGCCGGCGAGGTTGTGCCAGCTCCGCCCGCGGCTGGCGGCGTACGTGTCCGGCAGGTCGTCGTACGCCCGGAGCGCGGCGCGGCAGGCGGCGACGGACTCCTGCAGCCGCTGTGTCCAGCGCAGGGCGACTCCGAGGTTGTTCGCGCACTTGCCCTCGCTGAGCCGGTCGCCCAGCCCGCGGGCGGCCGGCAGCGCGTGCTCGTACACGGTCACCGCGTCGTCGTAGCGGCGGCGCAGCGCGAAGTACTCGCCGAGGTTCAGCGCCAGCCGCACGGCCCCGCGCGCGTGGGCGGGCTCCCCGGCCCAGCGGACGGCAGCCACGAGCGAGCCGCGCTCGTCGTCGAACCAGGCGAGAGCCGCGTCGCGGTCGGGGAACCCGACCGGATCCGGGGGCGGAGCGGGGGCGGTCGGCACGGCGGGCGCCGCGGACCCCGGAGGCGCGGGAGGTGCGGCGGGTGCGGCGCCCGCCGCGGGAACGGACGGCGTCAGCACGAGCCGTCTGGCCGCCGTCGCCCGGTCGCCGTAGTGGGCGAGCAGCCGGGCCCTGGCGTCCTCGTGCCGCTCGTGCAGGCGGCGGTCGGCGCGGACTTCGGCCACGGCGTAGGCCCGTACGAGGTCGTGCATGCGCCAGCGCCCGCGCGCGTCCCTCGGCTCCACCAGGTGGGCGCGGACCAGCGTGTCGACGCCCCGGACCGGCAGGGGCCCGCCGTAGCTCGCGGTCAGGGCGCTCACGGACACGTCCGCGCCGGGGTGGAGCGCGAGCAGCCGGAAGAGGTGGGCCTGCTCGTCGGTCAGCAGACGGTACGACAGGTCGAAGGCGGCCCGGACGGCGCGTTCGCCGTCGTCCAGATAGCGCATGCGTGTCGACATGTCCCGCAGCTCGTCGGCGAGTTCGGCGACGGGCTTGCCCGGGTCGGCGACCAGCAGGGCCGCGGCGATCTGCAGGGCGAGCGGGAGGTGCCCGCACCACCGGCACAGTTCGCCGGCCGCGTCGGCCTCCCGGTCCAGCCGCCGGTCGCCGGGGTCGGCGGCGATGAGCGCCTCGTGCAGCGCCGTGAGCGCGGCGGGCGGCGGGAGCATGCCGAGGCGCAGTTGGTGCGCGCCGAGTTGCGCGAGCACGTTCCGGGAGGTGGTCAGGAGGCGGTGCGCCGGGTTGCCGGGCAGGAGCGGCAGCACCTGGGAGGAGGCCGCCGCGTTGT
The DNA here is from genome assembly GCF_000482585.1 of Streptomyces sp. CNQ329. Taxonomy (NCBI): domain Bacteria; kingdom Bacillati; phylum Actinomycetota; class Actinomycetes; order Kitasatosporales; family Streptomycetaceae; genus Streptomyces; species Streptomyces sp. CNQ329. Next base: position 4,883 of record NZ_AXVU01000096.1, read on the forward strand.
CCGCCAGCAGCAGCACGGGGCCGCGGTCGGCGGCGACCCGCTCCAGGACGGACCGGTAGAGCGCGGCGCGCTCGTCCGCGGTCGACGGGGTGTGCTCGGGCTCGACGCCGAAGCCGCGGAGGAGCACCCGGAGGGCGCCGTCCGCGGTGACGGGGCTCTCGTCGGCGCCGTGCAGGTCGACGAAGTACACCCCGCCGGGGAACCAGCCCGCACGCCGCGCCTCGTGCGCCGCGTGGAGGGCCAGGGACGTCTTGCCC
>NZ_AXVU01000097.1:0-5054 GCF_000482585.1 Streptomyces sp. CNQ329
CAGATTCTCCAGCACCCGGCGATCGAGGAGAAGGCGCTCGACCGGTACTCGAATGCGTACCAGGAGTTCTTCCACGACATCCGCAAGTTCGTGGAGGGGTTCTACGACCGCTCGAAGACCAAGGGCTTCTACTTCAACATGGCCCAGGAGATGGTCGACCCGGAGAAGGAGAACGAGGCGGAGGTCGACTTCGTCAAGCTGGTCTCCGGGCTCAGCGGGCGGCAGGGCGGGCTGTTCGAGCTCGACGTCGACGACCTCATCGAGGACGCCAAGTCTGCCACCGTCTCCGGTAGCTGAGGTTCACCACGGTGCGCCGGCCGGCGCACCGGGCGGCACAGGCTCCCGGCGGGCGGGGAATCTCGGCGAGATTCCCCGCCCGCCGGGAGCTTCGCCGTTGCGCCCGGCAGGAGGCCGCAGTGCTGCGGAAAGGACCGCGGCACTGCGGCCCCCGGGAGAAGGACTCCCCCGGGGGCCGCTAGTGCCGTGATCTTCGAATGGGCGTGCCCGGCGGTCAGTTGCCGGCGCCTGCGGTGCCGAGCAGGACCCGCGCCTCCAGGGAGCCCTCGGCGAGCTGGTGGTAGGTCTGGAGCTTGAAGTACTCGCCGCCGGAGTACGAGGCGACGTTGTACAGGCCCTGGACGGGACCGGGGTAGGTGTGCGGGACGTTCCTCGCGAACTTCTCGACATTCGGCTCGACCTGGATGCGCTCGGGAAGGGCCTGCGCGTCGGGGACCAGGGTGGCGAACGTGATCCGCTGGATCTTCGGGGAGTCCCACGTCAGGGTGGTGTAGATGCCGACGGCCTGGTTGGCGAGCGCCAGCATCTGCTCGCTGGGCTCCGGCAGGCCCAGGTCGCTCAGCATGGCGCGGACGGTCTCCGGCCGGCGGCACTCGTCGGAGAACTGCAGGAAGTAGACGTTCACCGTCCGGCTGGGGTAGTCGATCCCGATCATGCTGTTCTTGTCGTCCAGGCCGTAGCGGGCGTAGAAGTCGAAGTTCTCGGCCAGGCTGGGCGGCATGGACGGCAGGGCGGCGACCTTCGACAGCTTCTGAAGGTCGTTGCCCGGGAGGAACGTCCAGGTCTTCCTGAAGCCCGCGGTGACTCCGAAGTCGACACCGTGGGCGATGACCGGAATGTTCGCCTGGACGTCGTCGAGGAGCGTGCCGACGGGGTGGTCGGTGGCCTCGGCGATGCCTTTCGACACCGCGTAGCGGTACGGGTTGACGTCCGCCGGCAGCGCGGTGAAACGGCAGTCGAGATCCCGGCTGGCGCGCGTGGTCACGCGGAAGGCCACGACGACCTTCTCCAGGTCGTACGCCGACAGGATCGGCCAGACCTTGTCTCGCGAGGGGGATATGTCCAGCAGTCCTGATGCTTCCTCGATCGCGGCGTAGAGACCTTCCATGCCTGTGCCAGTCATTTGCCCTCCAGTTCGTTCTGAGCAGTTCGTGCCGAGTGTCCATGTGAATCAGGACTGCGGCCCTGACGTTTGTCTCCCTGGTTACGGTGAGCAGGGCCGACAGGCATGGCACGCCCCATTTTCGTCACCCCATAAATTGTCGGCCCGGGTACTCGGAGTGTCAAGAAGATCCTTGCCATAGTTCCATTCGAGTGGCCCTTTAGTGGCGGATGATAGGGTCCCACAGGATTCATAGAAAGTTGGTCGGCATCGACTGCTTGGAGTGCTTGGTGTCCGAAGTTTTTGAGGCGGAAGGACTTTACTCGGCCATTGAGGAATCAGCTCGTCTGGTCGATGCGCCTTTCTCGCGTGACAAGGTCTGGCCGATTCTTTCCGCATTCGCCGGCGGTCTTTCGGACGCCGGCGGCGTCATCTTCAGTCTCCAGGCCGGCAAGCAGGTACCGGAGATGGAATATTCCGTGCAGATTTCGTCGGGTATCGCCGACCCGTATGCTCACGCTCTGGCGGGTGGAATCCTCACGGAGACGGACCATCCGGTCAGCACTGTGCTCTCGGAGATCGTGTCGCTGGCGCCCACCAGTGAGCACTATATCGACTGCGGTATCGTAGGCGGGTTCAAGAAGATCTACGCGAATTTCCCGCACGATCAGCAGAAGGTGTCGCGGCTGGCCGATCTGCCGTCCATGCCGCGGGCGGTGGGCGAGAACGCCGAATTCTTTTCCCGCTACGGCCTCGATAACGTGGCGCTCATCGGCGTCGACTACCGGAACAAGACGATAAACCTGTACTTCCAGGCCCCTGCCGCCATCGCCGGAAACCTCGACCCGAAGACCGTTTCGGCCATGCTGCGTGAAACCGGGATGAGTACACCGAGCGAGGAGATGGTGGCGTACGCGGGCAGGGCGTACCGGATCTACGCCACGCTCGGGTGGGATGCGCGGGAGATCCGCCGGATCGCTTTCGCGCCGCAGCCGCGCCGCAGCATCGACCTGGCAGAACTCCCCGCCCGTCTCGAACCGAGGATCGAGCAGTTCATGCGGGCCACTCCGCACAAGTACGCCGGCGCTCTCGTCAATGCCACGGCCGCCAAGTGGTCGCACGAGCACGAAGTCCTGGACCTCGCGGCGTACTACCAGATTTCCGTTGTGCATATGAAGGCGATCCAAGCGGAGGAAGGCCAAAGCTCGTGACGACATCCGGCCGTGCCCAGCAGATACCGTTCGATTTCGACAACGGCAACTTCATCCGGGACCTGATCACCACTCATGGTGGCGGGGGGTATCCGCCGGCCGACGCGATGGCTCCGGGCGATGTGGCCTCGTACACGTGGGTGACGCATCTGCTGCAGACGTCGTGGTTCGATGCGCTGGCGCCGTACCACCCGACCGCGGTGGGCGTGTACTCGCGGATTCCGCGCCGTCCCGCCGAGGAGGCGGCCACCAACCGCAACAAGAACATCGCGGGCCTGTACGCGATGTTCCAGGTGGTCAAGGCGGTGTTCACGGAGCGGGCGCCGGTCTTGCGGCAGGCGCTGGGCGCGCTGGGTCTGGACCCTGACGACGAGTCGCAGGACGAGACCACCGCGGTCGGTATCGGCAACACGGCCGGCAGGGCCGTCGTGGCCGCCCGGGTGGACGACGGCATGAACGCCCTGGGCGGCAACGGCCGCAGCTACCACGGGCAGCCCTATGAGGACTACACCGGCTACCGGCCGGTGAACACCGCCGACGAGCTGAACGATCCCTCGCGCTGGCAGCCCGCCGTCGAGCCGCACCGCCGCCGCATCGACGGCGGCCCGGGCGACAAGGCGATCTTCACCGCCCAGTGCTTCGCCACCCCGCAACTGGGCCGGGTCACCCCCCAGACGTACAAGGACCCCGGCGAGTTCGAGCTTCCCGCGCCCGGTCACCTCGACCACACCGACGCCGGCGCCTACCGCCAGGCGGTGGACGAGGTCCTCGCGGCGTCGGCCGCGCTGAGTGACGAGCAGAAGGTCAAGGCGGAGTTCTTCGAGCACACGCCGCTGTCGGTCACCCTGTCGCCGCGGGCCGCGGCGATGGCGCACGATCTGGACCTGGACGGCTGGGTGCACCTGTTCCTGGCGTGCTCGACCGCACGGTTCGACAGTCTGATCGCCGCCTGGCACCACAAGCGCGGCTACGACGCCGTCCGGCCTTTCAGCGCCGTAGCGCACGTGTACGGCAGCAAGCCGGTGACCGCCTGGGGCGGTCCCGGCAAGGGCACGGTCGACGACATGCCCGCCGACGAGTGGACCGGCTACCTGCCGGTGGGCAACCACCCCGAATACCCTTCCGGCTTCACCGTCCTGACCGCCGCCCAGGCACAAGCCGCCCGCAGGTTCTGCGGGGACGACGTCTTGGACTGGACCCACACCTTCCCCGCCGGTTCGGGCCAGAAGGAGCCGGGCACCGTGCCCGCGGCCGACCTCGAACTGACCTGGGCGACCTGGAGCGACTTCGAGAACGACTGCGCCGCCAGCCGGGTGTGGGCCGGCGCCCACTTCACGAAGACCGCCGAGGCTTCGCTGGCCTTCGGGACCCAGTTCGGCGATCTGGCCCACGCCTTCGTCCAGCGGCACATCAGCGGCGACGTCAAGGACTGAGCAGCCTCGTTTCATCCCGGTGGCCGCCGGTACCGCGGCCGCCGGGATGCCCTGCTTCACCCCGCTCCCCCGGGCGATCCCCGGGGGAGCAGTTCACGTACAGCACACGCTCTCTCTTCCATCATCATGACCGTTGGGGACAAGGATCTTCATATGACGACGTCCGGACGTACTCCCGCCTCGGGTATTGCAGTGGGCCGCAGATCGCTGCTGATCGGCGGTGCTTCGGCTGCGGTGCTGTCCCAGCTCGCCTTCCCCCGCCTGGCCGGGGCCGCCACCGGCGAGAAGGCGGCCGAGATCGACCTGGATCTGGACAAGGACAACTACATCAAGTGGACCCAGCCCACCGACGCCGCGGCCGGGCTCGAGGGCAGACTGGCGTTCATCGGGCCGATGGATGTGACGGTCTTCCTGTGGACGAGCCGCGCGGCGATGATCGCGGTCTTCGACGCGCTGGCGCCGTACCACGAGACCGCGGTGGGCATCTACACCCGTATCCCGCGCCGGCCGTCCAGTGAGTCCGCCACCAACCGCAATGTCAACGTCGCCACCATCTATGCCCAGCTCGGCGTGTGGAGGCGGATGCTGCCGTTTGACACCGAGGGCATCCGGGGCCTGATGACGGCGCTGGGCCTGGACCCCGACGACGAGTCGGAAGACCTCACCAGCCCCATCGGTATCGGCAATGTGGCCGCCAAGAACGCCTGGGACAACCTGAAGAACGACGGCATGAACGTCCTGGGTTACGAGGGCCGCAAGTACAACCCCACGCCGTGGGCGGACTACACCGGCTACGAGCCGGTCAACACCGCGTTCAAGGTGACCAACCCCTCGCGGTGGCAGCCGCAGCTTCAGGCCCACAACTCCCGCCGCGCCGGCGGCGGCCCGGGTGACCTGGGTATCTTCGTCACCCAGCACTTCGTCACCCCGCAGGCCGCCCGGGCCAAGTCGCTGATCTTCACCGACCCCTCCCAGTTCAAGGTCCCTGCGCCCGACCACATCGACCACACC
>NZ_AXVU01000098.1:0-5028 GCF_000482585.1 Streptomyces sp. CNQ329
CCCCCTTGAGGTCGCGGACGGTTCCAGGCCGCCCCTCCCGTTGGTACCGGCGGCGACTCGACTTCCGCCGGACTGCCGAGAGAAGCAGCCTCCGACTGAGATACCGGGTGCCGGGGCATGCCAAACACCGTTCCAGCAGAATGTCACAAGTCGGCAACGCGCTGTAGCGTCAAGTCGACATATACGCGCAGATACGGAGCCTGGGCGTCAGCCATGACCTCGAAGAGTCCTACCCGATCCGGTTAGGAATCGATCCGGTTTGCGGATCGCAGGCGTGCGAAGCTGCGCGACAGCAGCCGGGACACGTGCATCTGGGACAGCCCGAGCTCGGCGCTGATCTGCGACTGCGTCATGTTGCGGTAGTAGCGCAGCATGAGGATGCGCTGTTCGCGCTCCGGCAGTTGGACGAGGAGGTGGCGTACGAGATCGCGGTGCTCGACGCCGGCCAGGGCCGGATCCTCGTACCCGAGCCGGTCCAGCAGCCCCGGCATGCCGTCGCCCTCCTGGGCGGCTTCGAGGGAGGTGGCGTAGTACGAGCGGCCGGCCTCGCGGCAGGCGCGTACTTCGTCCTCGCCGACCTTCAGATGCGCGGCGATCTCGGCCGTGGTGGGCGCGCGGCCGTGCCGTACGGTCAGGTCCTCGATGGCGCCGCTGACCTGGGCCCACAGCTCGTGGAGCCGGCGGGGGACGTGGACGGTGCGGACGTTGTCCCTGAAGTAACGTTTGATCTCGCCGACCACCGTGGGCATGGCGAAGGTGGGGAACTGCACCCCGCGGGCGGGGTCGAAGCGGTCGATGGCGTGGATGAGGCCGATGGTGCCGACCTGGAGGACGTCCTCCATGGGTTCGTTGCGGCTGCGGAAGCGGGCGGCGGCGTAGCGGACGAGGGGCAGGTTGGCCTCGATGAGCGCGGTACGGACCCGGGTGTGCTCGGGGGTGCCGGGTTCGAGGGCGGTGAGCTGGGCGAAGAGGGCACGGGTGAGGGCGCGGGAGTCCGGTTTACGGGACTCCTCGGGGTCGCCGGGGCCACCCGGATCGCGGGGCTCGTCGGAGTCGCCGGGGGCGGGCGCCGGTGCGGGCCCGGCGGCGACCGGGCCGCCGGGGGCGGGCGGCCCCGGGGCGGTCGTGGACGGGGGAGAGGAAGCGGGAGCCGGAGTGCGCGGGGAGGCCGGGGGCGGGGCCGGGGCGGCGTTCGGGACCTGGGCGGCGGCGGGGGGCCGGCCGGGGGCAGGCGGGGCGGTACGCGCGGACAACGGCTGCACCACACCACCACCCCTTCGCGACGACGTGACGTACGGCCGGTGCCGCGGTGCGCGCCGCAGGCGAAACCGGCACATCCGGAAAAGCGGTCATAGCATCACAAGAGATGCGCGCCCTGTGCAAGCACCGTAATCGGCCGTGTTGGCGGCCAGTTGGCCGCCGCCGCGGCCCCCGGCCGGGGCCCGTTCGGCCAGGCAGGAGGGCTGATCACGTACGGGCACACGGGGCTGATCGCGTGGTCGGCGATCACCCGGGCGGGCAGCCGCCGCGAGGCGGCCGGCCCGGGCGCCGCCGCGGCGTCACTCGGAGGAGGAGGCGTCGTCGAGCAGGTCGGACATCACGTCACCGATGCCCTTGGCCAGCTCCGAGATCCACTCGAAGACGACCTGCACCACGTCCGCCGCCTGCGAGGGGGAGCTGATGATGGAGTAGATGGCGAAGAGCCCGACGAGCCCCAGCGCTATCTTCTTGTAGTCCACGTGCGTCGATGCCTCCCCTGTGCGGCACACGCCCGTTCCTGCTCTCTCCCCAGGCGTAGTCGCGACGATTCTATCCGCGCTTGGAGTCGTACCCATGATTTATGGACTAAAGGCCCGGTCACGGGGGGCTTTTGCAGGTCACGCCGAGGGCCGCCCGCGGCGCACCATGGACGGAGAGCCCGCCGGGCCCGGCAGGACCCCGGAGGGCTCGGGGCGGGCTCACTGCGCGTCCGCCGCGGCTACTCCCCCTCGCCGCAGCGCGGTCGTACGGCCCGCCCCTCGCGGGGGGAGGCGGCCGGTTCCCCCCGGGGCCGCCTTCCCCTCCGCCGCCGGTCTACGCCGCCGCCGTCCCCCTGCGGCGCCGGAGCGGCCGACGCCGTACGGAGAACTGCCGCCGCCGCACCGCCGGACGGCCGCCCGGCTTTCGAACGCGCTGCTGCAGGCTGAGCGTTGGGCCACCGGCTTGACGATGCCGACGCGGACGACCCGCCCCGGCAGACGCGCCTCCGCACCGCCCGTCGCCCCCCGCGACGTCGTTCCGACGCCGGGACCCGGGGACTTCGGGCCGCACACAGAACCGCCCCCGCACCGGATTCCCGGTCGGAGGCGGTTTCTCATGGCGGTAGCGGTGGGATTTGAACCCACGGTGGAGTTGCCCCCACACTCGCTTTCGAGGCGAGCTCCTTCGGCCGCTCGGACACGCTACCGCCGAGCAGCTTAGCCCACACGCCGCCGTGATCAGAAATCCGTTACGGGCGCGGGCCCTCCGGCGCCGGGGTGTGGCGGAAGAAGGCGGTGAGGAGGGCGGTGGAGGCGGGGGCGAGGACGTGGGGGATGACCTCGGGGCGGTGGTTCAGGCGGCGGTCGCGGAGTACGTCCCACAGGGAGCCCGCCGCGCCCGTCTTGGGGTCGCGGGCGGCGTAGACGACGCGGTCGACGCGGGCGAGGACGGCGGCGCCCGCGCACATCGTGCACGGCTCCAGCGTGACGACCAGCGTGCAGCCCGTCAGCCGCCAGCCGCCCAGCGCCGCCGCCGCGGCGCGCAGCGCCAGGACCTCCGCGTGGGCGGTGGGGTCGCCCGTCGCCTCCCGCTCGTTCCTCGCCCTGGCGAGTATCCGGCCTCCGGGGGGCGAGGAGATCAGGTCGTCGTACGGGTCACCGGACGCGTCCACCGGGCCCACGACCACCGCGCCCACCGGGACGTCGCCCGTCTCCAGGGCGCGCTCCGCCTCCGCCAGGGCCGCGCGCATCGGCGGTTCCCACAGCTTCTCGTACGGGCCGCTCTCTCCTCCTCCGCCGGCTTCCGTCAGCGGACCGTCTCCAGCACGTCCGCCGCGCCGAGCAGGTCCGCGATCTCGTTGACCGCGTCGCCGTTCAGCGCCAGCAACTGCTTCTCCGAGACCCCGAGGTCCTCCAGAAGCTCCGTGTCGCCCACGGGGCCCGCCGGCGTGCCGGGCGGGGCGTCCGGGTCGGCTTCGGAGTCCGCGTCGGCGCCGGTGCCGGCGTCCGGCTCGCCGTCCTCCGTGCCGTCCAGGTCCGTCAGGCTCTCCAGCGCGATGTCGTCCTCCGGCTCGCGGCCGAGCAGCTCGGGGGTGAGCAGGATCTCCCCGTACGCGCTGCGCGCGGCGGCGGCGGCGTTCGAGACGAACACGCGCGGGTCGTCCTCACCGTCTATACGGATGACGCCGTACCAGATGTCCTCCTGCTCAAGCAGCACCAGCACGGTCTCGTCGTCATCGGCCGTCGCCTCGCGGGCGAGGTCGGCCAGGTCGTCCAGCGTCTCCACGTCGTCGAGCTCTGTATCGCTCGCTTCCCACCCGTCTTCGGTGCGCGCGAGCAGTGCGGCGAAGTACACCGTGACTCTCCCACTGGTCCTAGGTGTGCCGGGCCGGGTGGTCGAGCTTGCCTGCTCTCTCCCCCCGACCAGGGGCGGAGGACCCGCCCTCACCGGAATCGTGACAGAAACCTGCGCCGTCTGCGGGGTCTTCCGCGCTGCGTCGTGAATTGGGCCGCCGCACGGCCCGCGTCCGGCCGTCCATCGGCCGTCTACCAGCGGAAGGTGCGCATGCGGTGGACATGGCGCCGCCGCGCCGCCCGGGCGCGCCGCGGCCGGACGCGCGCCCGCAGCTCCTCGGCTTCGTGCAGGTCGTGCAGGAAGGCGGCGCGGCGGCGGCTGCGGTCGTCGGGGGTCTCGGCCAGCGGATCACCGCTGCGCAGATCACGATCCGGCATCACACACCTCCAGCGTCCGTGCGGGCCGGGGGGACATATCCACCTTGCACCCGGTTGGCGGTTGAGTACGCACCGCGGCCCGTCCCTCCACGCGTACCCCCGGGCCCCGGCGCGTATCCGTGTCCGCCGGGGACTCGGATAGATTCGGAAGCATGCGGATACACGTGGTCGACCACCCCCTGGTGGCACACAAGCTCACCACGCTGCGCGACGAGCGCACGGACTCCCCCACCTTCCGTCGGCTGGCCGACGAGCTGGTGACGCTCCTCGCGTACGAGGCGACGCGCGACGTCCGCACCGAACAGGTCGACGTCCGCAGCCCCGTCGCCCAGACCACCGGCGTGCGGCTGGCGCGCCCCCGGCCGCTCATCGTGCCGATCCTGCGCGCCGGGCTCGGCATGCTCGACGGCATGATGCGGGTGCTGCCGACGGCGGAGGCCGGTTTCCTCGGGCTGATACGCGACGAGGAGACCCTGCAGCCCAGCACGTACGCGAACCGGCTCCCGGACGACCTGTCCGGGCGGCAGGTCTACGTCCTGGACCCGATGCTGGCCACCGGCGGCACGCTGGTCGCCTCGATACGGGAGCTGATCCGGCGGGGCGCGGACGACGTCACGGCGATCTGCCTGCTGGCGGCGCCGGAGGGCACGGAGGCGGTGGAGCACGAGCTGGCGGGCGCGCCGGTGACGGTGGTCACGGCGGCGATGGACGAGCGGCTGAACGACGCGGGGTACATCGTGCCGGGGCTGGGCGACGCCGGGGACCGGATGTACGGGACCGCCTAGCGGCGGGCACCGGTCGGCGTCGTCGGGTGCCGGTTGCGCCGGCGGGTGCCCACGGGTCCCGGCCGCACCGGCAGGTGCCGCGGGGTGCCGGTTGCCCGGCGGGCACCGGATGGCGCAGGTGCGGCGGGCGTGTTCCGAAGTGCCGGCTGCGCCGGTGGGTGCCGGGTGTACCGGCTGTAACCGGCGGTGCAGGCTGTACCGGCGGGCGCGGGGTGGCGCAGGCACCGGTGGGCGTGTTCCGTGGTGCCGGGTGCCGGGTGCCGGGTGCCGGG
>NZ_AXVU01000099.1:0-4893 GCF_000482585.1 Streptomyces sp. CNQ329
ACGAGACTCGCGCGCCGGGCCCGCTGCAGCCGCGCGAGGGTGCGCAGCAGCGTCGACTTCCCGCTGCCGTTGGGCCCGACGAGGGCGGTCACCTCGCCGGGCCGCAGCCGCAGCGAGGCGTCGTGGACGACGTCGACGCCGTCGTACGCCACGGTGACGTCGGCGGCGGACAGGGCGTGCCCGCGGGCTCCCGCGGCGGTGGGCGTGCTCTCTCCGGCTCTCACGGGAGCTTAGGTTAACCTAACCTCACCCCGCTGCGGCAGGCGGTACACGAGAGAACGGTGAGCGCCCCCTGGCCGTCGCCCTCCGGCCGGCCCGCCGCACATGCTCCCCCGCGGATCCCGGCTCCCCGGGGAGAGCAGCTCGATGACCCCGGCCTGTCGGTCCGCGAGGACGCCGCGCGCCGGGAGCGCGGCGCGCGGGGCTGCGGCCCGGTGGCCTGCCGGGCGGTTGCCGGCGGCCCGGGCGCGTAGAGGCGGCTCCGGCGTGCGCCCCGGCCGCCCCCGCCCGGCAGCCTGCGGCGACCGAGTCGAACGTCACTGGCGCGCGACGGGGGTGGCGGGGCGAGAATACGGGTGGGCGGCGCGCGGATGCCGGACCGACCGGCGTGGTGCCGCGGCACCCGCGGCGCCCGACGACGAGCGCATCCTGGAGGCTTCGTGACCGCCGCACCACCGCGTACGACAGCCGTCCTCGCCCACGGCGGGGACGGGCCGCCGGCCGCCGTGCCGTGGGCCTCCGCCGTGCGGCTGCGCGCGCCGTGGCTGGAGTCCGTGAGCCGCCGGACGTGGTTCTCACCGGCGCTGGCCGCGGTGGCCGGCGTGCTGCTCGCGCTGGCCTTCCCGCCGTACGGGCTGTGGCCGCTGGCCGCCGTGGCGCCCGCGGCGCTCTTCGTGCTGCTGCGCGGCGCCCGCCGCAAGCGGGACGCGTTCTGGACCGGCACGGCCTTCGGCGTCGCGTTCTTCATCCCCCTGCTGTGGTGGCTGTCCAACCTCGGCATCCTGCCGTGGCTGCTGCTCAGCGTCATCCAGGCGCTGATGCTCGGCGGGCTGTGCCTGGCCGTGCCGCCGCTGGTGCGGCTGCCGGCCTGGTGGGTGTGGGCGGCGGCCTGGTGGGTGGCGGTCGAGGCGGTGCGCTCGCGGGTGCCGCTCGGCGGCTTCCCCTGGGGGCGGCTGGCCTTCAGCCAGGCCGACGCCCCGACCCTCGGCTGGGCCTCGGCCGGCGGCGCACCGCTGGTCAGCGCCGTCGTCGCCCTCGCCGCGGGCGCGCTCGCGGCACTGGTCACCGCGCGGGCCGCGCGGTGGAAGGTGCCCGCGCTCGCGCTGGCCGCGGCGGTCGCGCTGGGGGCCTGCGGGACGCTGCTGCTGCCGAGCGCCGGGAACGCGGGCGACGAGCGGGCGACGGTGGCCGTGGTGCAGGGCAACGTGCCGCGGGCCCGCAGCCTGGAGGAGCAGGCCCGGGTCGAGATGGTCGCCGAGAACCACATCGCCGCCACCGAGGAACTGGCCGCGGACGTGCGCGCGGGCCGGGCGGAGCGGCCCGACCTGGTGCTGTGGCCGGAGAACTCCACCGACCGCGACCCGCGCAACGACCCCGTCCTCAGCGCCCGGATCTCCCAGGTCGTGGACGACCTCGGCGCCCCCGTCGTCGTCGGCGCCATCCTCGACGCCCCCGGCGACCGCATCCGCAACGCCGGGCTCCTCTGGCTCCCCGGCAGCGGCCCCGGCACGTACTACGCGAAGCGGCAGCTCGTGCCCTTCGGCGAGTACATCCCGATGCGCTCGCTGCTCGGCGGCTTCGGCGACCTCCAGCTCATCCCGCGCGACTTCGAGGCCGGCGACGAGGCGGTGCGCCTGGACGCCGGGGACGTGCACCTGGCGGAGTCGATCTGCTACGAGGTCGCGTACGACGGCCAGGTCCGCGACCAGGTGCGCACCGGCGCCAACCTGCTGGCGGTGCCGACGAACAACGCCACGTACATGCGCGACGGCAACCTCGGCGAGCCCGAGCAGCAGCTCGCGATGTCCCGGCTGCGGGCGGTCGAGCACGACCGCTCGACGCTGGTCGCGTCCACGACGGGCATCAGCGCCATCGTCACGCCGGACGGCGAGACGGTCGACGAGACGGGCCCGTGGCGCCGCGAGGTGCTGACGGCCGAGGTGCCGCTGCGCACGGACGAGACCCTGGCGACGCGGGTCGGGTCGGCGCCGGAGTGGGCGATCGTGGCACTTGCGGCCGGGGCGCTGGGCACGGCGGTGTACCTGCGGCGGCGGGACGGCGCGGAGGGCGGCGCGGCAGAGTCCTCCGCGGCCGGGGAGCCCGCGGCGGAGAACTGAGCCGGGTCATGACGATGCCCGCCGCGGGCGGGCCCGCGGTGCCGGGCCGCCGCCCGTACGGCGCCGGGAGGTTCCGGCGCGCGGTCCGCGGGCCCGGCGCGGTACGGGGTCCCGATGGGTACGGGGTCCCGGAGCCGCCGGGGGAGCCCGGGGACGTCAGTGGAAGCGGGTCGTGACGATGCGGGCCTTGTAGATCTGCGCGCCCGGGCGGGTCTTGGACTGGCCGCCGGAGAAGTAGACGGTCGGGCCGCCCCACGGCGGGTCCGACGGCGTCGGGTCCAGGGTCCACATCGCCTCGCCGTCGGTGTAACGGACGTACGACTTGACGTAGTTCTCCTCGGAGATGATCGTCACCTTCCGCGTGGCCTTGTCCAGGGAGTACACGCGCCCGCTGTCGGTGACCCACAGCTTGCCGGGGTCGGTGTAGTCGGGCTGGATGTCGTGGCCGTTGCCGGCGAAGGAGATGTCCGTACCGGACTTCACCAGCCGTGCCGTGGAGTTGGCGCCGGTGACCCGGTAGGTGCGGATGACCTTGCCTCCCGTGACCCAGAGCAGGTCGTTCACGTCGTCCCAGAGCACGGCGTGGGGCTTGGGCATGTCGGTGATCGTCTGGACCTCGCGGAGCGTGGAGTGGTCGCTGTTGGCGCCGCCGTAGACGTGGATGCGGTCGCGGGTGCCGGCGACGACGACGGCGGCGACGTTCGGGATGCGCTCGATGCAGTGCGGGTAACTGGCGACGGACGTCTCCCAGATGAGGTCGCCGCGGTCCAGGCGGTTGCCGTTGCCGGTGACCGCGACGATGCCGGCCCGGCCGTTGCCGGGCTGGCCGGCGGTCATCAGGGCGATGGTGCCGTAGCGGGTGGTCGCGCGGAAGCGGATCTCGAAGGGGTCGTCCCAGCCGTTCGTGGTGCCCGGGGTGAAGCTCCAGGTCGACGCCGCGGACCAGTCGCCGGTGCGGTCGAAGACCTGGAAGCTGTTGGTGGCCTGGTCGGTCAGCGCGATGGGGTAGTTCGCCGCCGCGGCGCGCGCGGCCGACGTCCCGAGGGTCACGGCGGCCGGCGCGGCGACCGCGCCGGCGAGGGCTCCGGTGAGCAGGGTGCGTCGCTTCATCGTCCGTCCGTCCGTCGGTGGGGACACGGCCGCTCCCCGTTGTAATGCACGGCGGTTGCGGGGCGGTTGCGCGGTTTGGGGAACGCACACCGACTTCATGATTCTGACAGGAGCATGACTTCCCTCGGGAAATCTACGCGCATAGTCTGAGCGCCGGCACGGCCGACTGCCGGCACGCCCGCGGCAGTCGGCACCCCCCCCAGGCCGTGCGCCGCGACCCGGCGCACCTACCCGAGGAGTCCCATGCGCCCCACCGCAAAGAAGGGTCTGGTCGCCGCCGGCGTCACCGCGGCGGCCCTCCTGGCAACGGTCGCCCCCGCCGAGGCCGCCCCCGCCGACAAGGCCCAGGTGCTCAGCAGCTTCACGCAGACCAGCGCGACGAGTTACAACGCCTGGGCGGCAGCCGAGGCCAACCGAGGCGCCTGGTCGGCGTACGGTTTCAACTGGTCGACCGACTACTGCAGCAGTTCCCCGGACAACCCCTTCGGCTTCCCGTTCCAGAAGTCCTGTCAGCGCCACGACTTCGGCTACCGCAACTACAAGGAAATGGGCACGTTCAGCGCCAACAAGTCCCGGATCGACAGCGCCTTCTACGAGGACCTCAAGCGCGTGTGCAACCGCTACTCGGGCGCCACCAAGACCTCGTGCAACGGGACGGCCTGGGTCTACTACCAGGCGGTCCGCGCCCTCGGCTGACCTCAGTGCCCTGACCCCTGACCCACCCGGCCCCGGCGGTGCCCCCATGCCGCCGGGGCCGGGAGCCGTTTGCCGTTTGCCGGTGGGCGGTGGGCGGTGGTAGGTGGGCCGGGAGCGGTGGTCGGTGGTCGGTGGTCGGGCGGTCGGTGGACGGGGAGCGGCAATCGGTGCTCGGTTCTCGGCGTCCGGCGTCCGGCGCTCGGTGGTCGGTGGTCGGCGTCCGGTGGTCGGCGCTCGGCGTTCGGCGTCCGGTGGTCGGGGTCAGGGGTAGGTGATCGGCGGCGTCTGGCGACTGAGTCACCGACTCCGTGGAAGGGCTCCGCAGGCTGATCCCGACCATCAAGGCCGGCAGGGCGGGCCCCTGCGGTAACGGCACGAACCCGGCGTCCGGGAGGGGGCGTCGGGGTTACCGGAGCCGTGGGGGCACCCCCCGGGCCACCCATCTCCTGAGTGTGCGGGCCTGCGTCCGGCGTCAAGGGCGCCCCCTCCGCTTCGCTCCAGGGGCGTCGCTGTGCGATGGGGCTTCGCCCCACCCTTGACTCCGGACTCCGGCCCGTGACAGACCGGCGGCTATGGGTGGCCCGGGGGGAGCGGCACCCCGTCGAAGGCCATGCGGATCGCACCCGGCGGACGGGGGCCGATGCCGGCGCACGAGACACCCGCTCGCGGACAGGCTGCGCGCCGCGAGTGGAAGCGGTCGGCACAAAGTCACGGTGAGCCGTCCCGGGAAACCGCGCAAATCCCCCACCGA
>NZ_AXVU01000100.1:0-4680 GCF_000482585.1 Streptomyces sp. CNQ329
TATACGAGGAACGGAAGCAACTGAAGAAAGCCGGTAACGGTGCTCAGAAGGTGCTTAAGCTTCTCATCAATAGTCTGTACGGAAAGACAGCACAGTCTATTGGGTGGCGTCTCGTTCAGAAGAACGGTGAATGGACGGCAGAACGACCGCCGTTTCAGTCGTATATTTGGGCTGGACTTATTACGTCCGGCTGTCGTGCCATGGTTCTTGACTTGGCATTGCAGAATGGTGCAGACGTTGTGTCATTTGCTACGGATGGCATCATCTCTCGCACAAAGATTGATGGGGTAGAGAATTCGGATCAGTTGGGCGAATGGGAAGCCGAACAGTACCGGAATGTCTACCTCTTTCAGTCGGGAATCTACACGTACGAGTCGTACGACAAGGTTCTAGACGAAGACAGGAATCCAACCGGAAAGAAGGAGTGGAAGCAACACACAAAGACTCGCGGTTTCGCACTACGAGACTTGCCCGCGTCTAAGATTATGGATGCGTGGAATGACGGAGCATGGTACGTCGAAACTGACCCGTTTAACCACGTAACGGGCGAGGGTCCTAGGGCTTTCATTCCGCTGAAGTTGGGTCTGCAAAGGTCTGATCCGTTGTCCATCATTGGGGAATGGGTTCCGGCTAAGAAACGTATTTCGTTCGACCCTTCTAAGAGGGCAGGACAGTACGTTATCGGAGACGATTACATGCCGGATCGTGAAGGGAATCTATTCCTGACTGATCCGTATGAGATTCCGGAAGATGCTGTCTCGTCTCCGTACGTTCCGAAGCAGACATGGGAAGACGTAATGGAAGGTAGGTTGCACGAAGACGAACAAGAAGAAATTGAAGTCGATGTTACGACGGAACTTATGCCGGTGCAGAATCCCCGACCGTTCCGCGTACTCGTCACAGGATCGCGTGACTGGGGGGACCGATCCCCGGTTGAGCGCAAGCGGCTCCAAGAGGCTCTGTGCCCCCTCTGGGAGCGTTACGGACCTACGGCGGTACTCGTCTCGGGTCACTGCCCGACAGGGGCTGACAGGCACGCTGAGAGCCTTTGGGAGTCATGGGGAGGGGTGGTTGAGCGGCATCCCGCCGACTGGCGCATGGGTCGGTCTGCCGGACCCAAGCGAAATCGGCAAATGGTCGAGAGTGGAGCCGACATTTGTCTAGCGTTCATTAAGAACGGATCGCGTGGAGCTAGCGGTTGCGCTCGAATGGCAGAAGACAACGGAATTGAAGTCGAAAGGTACGAAGCTACTTGACGGAAAGGGAAGATATGAGCGAGGAACGTAAGAGTCCAGAACTTTCAGACAGTGACCTTGACACGGCACTTAGTACCCTCGGAAAACAAGCAGCCAACTACGCAAGTATCGGACCGAAGAGTAAGGAGGATGCTACGCACGTCGCAATCAATTCGCTATTAGACATGCGCGAGGAACGCGCACGCCTTCAGAGTAAACCGGACGATTGCTGATACACAGACAGACGTGTCGGTATCGTCATTGCACTTGACCAATGCTTCTGACCTGCCTGTCATCCATTCACCCGTGCAGACATCGCGAAACCTTCGGGGAAACCGATGGGAACATCGGTCGGAAAATCACGGGCGAAACCAATCGAGAAACCATTGGGGAAACCTGTGGGAACAAGCTCTCTGACCACTGGTCTAGCATTTGGTCAACCACACATTTCGCGCGAAGCGATAGGTACGAGGTTTGACAGACGCAATTGCAACGGTGTGGGAAGCATCTTCCGGTGATCCGATGCCGGAAGACTTCCCGCCCGTCAATCTCTCCGGAATTGAACGCGTAGAACGATGCACTCTATGTGAAGAACATAGAGTGCATTGGACGCAAGATGAATCACAGAATTCTGACCCGTGGAAGAATCATTCAATTCGCTGTAATCCCGATAATCTCGCGGATAACACATGGGTTGGAATTGAATGGACTGGAGACGGAAAAGTTCGCGGTTGGCGTGCGTCTAGAGGGTGGCATCACGGGTACGGATGTCCCTGCCCCGAATGTTGAACCGAAAGAACAGGAAGAAAACGGCAGAATGAGTGAAGGTCAAGAAAGCGTAGAAGAAACACGTTCCGCAGTCGTTGAAGAGATTCGATTGAGCGCAGAAGACATGCGTTCTGTAATCTCTCGGGTGACAGAAGAAGTAGAGGCTGCATACGCCGCTTGGGACCCTGGCGTGTCTGCGGGATGGATGGTGCGATAACTGCGAGACGACAAAGGACGCTATCAGCGAAGAATGTCTGTGCAGTCTCGAAGCAGACATGAGAGATGAAGGGTAAGAGAACTAGTGCGAGTCGAAATCACAACCATCTGCGGCTCAATGCGGTTCTATGACCGAATGTTGGTCTTAGCCGCAGACCTCACGCGGCTAGGCGAAATAGTGCTCATGCCGCACGCAGTAAAGAACGGAACTGAAGACGACAAAAAGCGTCTCGACCCACTTCATCGCGAGAAGATTCGCCGGTCAGATCGCGTAATGGTCGTGACCGACGAAAGCGGGTACATCGGAGAGAGTACGTCAGGAGAAATCGCATACTCCGAACTTGTCGGAGTACCGTTCCAAATCGTCTCACTTTCTGATGAGCGACTGGAAAGCGAGAAGAAGGGAAATACCGTTGGCTAACGCCAAAGCGGTTGACCCGCCAAAGGGCGAATGTCGTCAGTGTTGGTATCACGCGTACGCGTCCCGCGAGGCACATAAGGGATTAGGTCCGCGCGAAGATTGTGGTTCATGCGTCGATCACATGAAGAATGGTCATCCGGTATCTATGATCGTTAGGTAACGGAATGGAACTCGGAATTCCAGTCGAAGGAAAGATGTACCATGTCGTCTTGAATGTGCGTACCGGCATTAGTCGCTATGCAACGGATGGCAAGTGCATTACTTTGACGGAATATGGTGTGGTCATCGGGGATCGAAAGACTGAAGTCTACAGCGATCATACCGGCGAATGGGAGACTACAAGAAAATCAGGAATGGTCTTCCATCCGTGGCATATGATTGAACGAATTCAGGAGGTGAGTAAATAGAAATCGACTCTCAGAATCAAAAAACTAAAGACTGTTGCAATCGCTCTCGTAGTGTCAGAGTGACTGTCAACAGGCACTAGACTACAGGCAGTTATGCGGGAACCCTCCTATCCCATAGCTAGGAGGGTTCCCGCATTCAGTATAGAGGAGTCTAGTTGCCTAGGGCTGAAAAGAAAGACGAAGGACACCAGACGTGTATGCAGCCGGTTGACGGAAGACGATGCGGAAGACCTGCGCGATATGCCCTAGCCATCGAATTTCATTTCTTCCACGAAGAACATGAAGCATACGAAGGTCTGGGATGGTTCACATGCGGTGACCATAAGTACGACATGACCGTGACGTTTCAATTAAGAGAATTGGACAGAGAATGATGAAGCGTCAAGAGTGTACTTGCCTTTTCTGCGGGAAGCATTGGCGATTACTTCCGTGGATCATGGCTGTAATATACGTCGGACTACTTCTGTTCTTTAAAGGCGGAAGATATCCGGTGTACGTCGATGCAATGTTCTCTGTAGCAGTAGCTTCGTACGTACTATGGATCAGTCAAAGTACGATATCTAAGATCCAAGACAAGCACAAAAAAGAAGACGGAAAGTTAGACCGAGACCTTGCGTTGGTGTGCTGAGTGTAGTACATTAAGAAGTGACATCACCGGAAGGAAAGAGTAATGATCGGGACTATAGTCGCAGTTATCGGCACGCTAATGGGTGCCGTTATAGCCGGAGTGTTTCAACACTTGGCAGCCGGACGTTCCGAACTCGTAGCACGTCGAGAAAAACTCTCAAATGATCGACGCGAAGCGGTAACTGCTCTGTGCTTAGCCGTAAGCGAGCACCGTTCCATTCTGTATCGGCGCGTAGACGCTGAATTGCGGAATCTCTCGTCAGAACAGATACAGGAATTGCGCACTATGGGGCAAGAAACACGTTTGGCTGTGACTCGCCCTTTGGTAACTATGCGACTCCTGATCAACGACGTTAAAGTTCGCGAAGCAGCGGACCGAATGATCTCGCTTACATATGCGATGCGTAATCACGGAAGTACGCGAGAAGACATTACCGCAGCAAGGTTAGAAGCAGTATCGGCACATGACGGATTTGTGGATGTAGCTTCGGCATATCTACTCGCCGAAAGTGCATAGCAGTACGTGAGAATCCCCGAATTCAATTAAGAATTCGGGGATTTTCTCGGCATGAATCTCTATCTATTAACGAGGTATGACATGAAAGATCGCGTCGTTATTCCTGGAGACAGAGAGGCACGGGACCTTGCCCACGTGTATCGAGGCTTTTCTAGTCCTGCCATGTGGCAATTCATCCGAACCGGTGCAATCGACAAACGACGCATGAAACAAGAGATCAAAGAACAACTTTCTTACGAAGGTTCTGAAAGCGAATTGAAAGGTCTATTGTTGTACGTTGACTACTACGGATCTCGCGGGCCTCAAGACTATTGGGAGAGTCGAACGTGATGTAAACGAAGAATTCCCCGGAATCCAATACGGATTCCGGGGATTTTCTTTTGCTCAAATATAGGAGTTTAGATGGCAATTATTTGCGTAAAATATAAGTTTGAATTTAATGATAAATAAAAGAGCAAATGAAAGAATTTTTGCGAGAGCAAAGGGGGG
>NZ_AXVU01000101.1:0-4564 GCF_000482585.1 Streptomyces sp. CNQ329
GGAGAAGGCGCCGCCGCCGTGGCGGGCCATGCCGCCGTAGGTGTCGATGATGATCTTGCGGCCGGTCAGGCCGGCGTCGCCCATCGGGCCGCCGACTTCGAAGCGGCCGGTGGGGTTGACCAGCAGCCGGTGGTCGTCGGTCTCCAGTTTCATGCCGTCCTCGGCGAGTTGCGCCAGGACGGGCTCGACGACGTGCCGGCGGATGTCGGGGGTGAGCAGCCCGTCGAGGTCGACGTCGCCGGCGTGCTGGGAGGAGACGACGACGGTGTCCAGGCGGACGGGGCGGCTGCCCAGGTACTCGATGGTGACCTGGGTCTTGCCGTCGGGGCGCAGGTAGGGGGCCGTGCCGTTCTTGCGGACCTCGGTCAGGCGGCGCGCGAGGCGGTGGGCCAGCTCGATCGGCAGCGGCATCAGGGTGGGGGTCTCGTCGGAGGCGTAGCCGAACATCAGGCCCTGGTCGCCGGCGCCCTGGCGGTCCAGTTCGTCGTCCTGCTCGGCGCGGGAGGCGCCTTCGACGCGGGTTTCGTAGGCCGCGTCGACGCCCTGCGCGATGTCCGGGGACTGCGCGCCGATCGATACCGACACCCCGCAGGAGGCGCCGTCGAAGCCCTTGGCGGAGGAGTCGTAGCCGATCTCGAGGATCTTCTCGCGGACCAGGGTGGCGATGTCGGCGTAGACGGCGGTCGTCACCTCACCCGCGATGTGCACCTGGCCGGTGGTGATCAGGGTTTCGACCGCGACGCGGGATGCGGGGTCCTGGCGCAGCAGCGCGTCGAGGACGGTGTCGCTGATCTGGTCGGCGATCTTGTCGGGGTGTCCCTCGGTCACGGACTCCGAGGTGAACAGGCGACGTGACATGGCGCTCCAAGACAGGAAGGAGTGAGTACGCGGAGGCAAGGGACGTACGGCAGAGGGCTGCGCCGGGCGCGGCGGTCACGGCGCGCTCGTGGACCGGGCTGTACCGCCGGCGGGCCGGCGGCCGGTGGAGGTGACCGGCCCGCCGGCGGGGCTGAACGCTGAGGGGGGTTTCTGCGAAAAGGGCGGTGGTGCGGGGTGTCTTTTCAGAAGGAGTGCGGGCCGAAGCGGCCCCACGCGACGAAGACGGCGACGGCGAGCAGGACCACGGCCAGCACGATCGCCTGCTGTTCCTTGCGGCGGGCGTGGGTGAGGGCCGCCAGGGTCATCAGCACGGCCAGGCCGGTGGCGGCCACCGGCACCAGGACCGGTGCGATGTCGAGCACGGCGGGCAGGATCAGGCCCACCCCGGCCAGTACTTCCAGGGTGCCGATCATCCTGACGACGCCGCCGTCGTAGTCCTCGACCCAGTCCCAGCCGGAGGCGGCCAGCTTCTCCTTGGGCTGGGCCAGCTTCATGGCGCCGCCGGCCAGGAAGGCCGCCCCCAGCACCGAGGCGACGATCCACAACGTGATGTTCATGAGAGTTCTCCTCCAGGGCCCGGATCCCGCGGCGGCCCCCGCTTCCGGCGCGGGCAGAAAGACGCCGCCTGCGGCGCGCCGCGGAAGGCGGCGCAGGCGGCGGTGGTTCAGGCGGGCGCCCGCCCCGGAGAAAAGGGAACGGGGCGGGCCCGCCTGCAGTGGCGGTCCGTCAGGCGGAGCGGCCGGCCTTGAGGGCGGCGGCGGTGTCCGTGACGCGCCGGGCCTGGTGCCGGGCCGCCTGCAAGACGGCCTCGTCGGGGCCGGAACCGCCGGGGCCGATACCCGCGATGTGCGAGGTGCCGTAGGGGTTGCCCGTCTGGAACTGGATCGGGTCGGTGTAACCGGGCGGGACGATGATGCAGCCCCAGTGGTAGAAGGTGTTGCTCAGCGCCAGGATGGTCGATTCCTGGCCGCCGTGCGCGGTGCCGCTGGCGGTGAACGCCGAGACGACCTTGTTGGCGAGACCGCCCTGCTGCCACAGGCCGCCGGCGGTGTCGATGAACGCCTTGAGCTGGCTGGCCACGTTACCGAAGCGGGTCGGGGTGCCGAACAGCACCGCGTCCGCCCAGCCGAGGTCGTCCAAGGTGGCCTCGGCGACATCGGCGGTGGCCTCGACGTGCTGGGCCCAGGCCGGGTTGGAGTTGACCGCCTCCGGCGGCGCCAGCTCGCGGACCTTGCGCAGGCGCACGGTCGCGCCGGCCTTCTCCGCACCCTCCGCGGCGGCCTGCGCCAGCGTGTGCACGTTGCCGGTGGAGCTGTAGTAGATGATCGAGAGGTTCACGGGTGCCATGATCGGTTTCCTTCGCTAGCTGTTCATCTGACAGAGCCGAAGACAACGACTGCCTTGCGGTCGAGGGCGGTGCGGGACCGGGTTCCCGGGGCTGCTACCGGGCGAGGACCAGGGTGCCCGGGGGCGCGGAGTGGAAGCGGACCTCCCCGAAGCCGGCTTTGGTCAGCCACGCGTCGTAGTCGCTCCGCCGCCAGGTGCTGCCCTGTTTGCTCTTCAGCAACATCTCGGAGGCGAAGACCAGCGGGAAGGCCGGGCCGCTGCGGTCGTCGTCGACGACGTAGTCGTTGACGACCAGGGTGCCGCCGGGCTTGAGGGCCTGGCGGAGTCTGCTGAAGATCTCGACGTTGCTCTCCGGCCCTTCCTGGTGGGCGATGTGGGAGTACACCGCGACGTCGTACTTCGCGACGCCGAAGTCGGTGGTGTGGAAGTCACCGCTGATGCAGGTGAACCGGTCGGCCACGCCGCGCTCGGCCAGCAGCCGGCGGGCGACGGCGTTGATCGGCTCCCAGTCGAGCTGGGTCGAGCGGGCGGCCGGGTTGGCCTCCAGCCAGATGCCCGAGTAGATGCCCGACCCGCCGCCGACGTCGAGGATGGAGATCTCCCCGGCATCGGCGAGACCGAGTAACTCGGCGGCGAGCGTCGCGGCGGGAACCGACTGGGCCGCGATGGCCGTGACGATCCCCTCCCAGTGCGGGTTGTTGGCGACCTCCACCACGGGGTTGTCCACCGGCCCTCCGGCACGGACCACCTCGGCCAGGTCGGCCACGCTGCCCATGTGCGTGAGCTTGAGCCGGGCGAAACTGACAAGCGAGGCGGGCTTGCCCTCGACCAGGTAGGCGGACGCCTCGGCCGTGTTGCGGTACCGGGTCTGGTCCAGTTCGACCAGGCCCACGCTGACGAGCCCGTCGAGAAGGCTTTGCGCACCCCGCTCGGATATCCCGGCGCGGTCGGCCAGCTCGGAGGCGGTGCCGGCGCCGTTTTCGAGGTGGGTGAAGAGCGCGTGCCTGGCTGCGGCGGCGAGGATCCCGGTGGACCAGTAGCCGTTGATCAGCCGCATGATGCTGTCCGGGGACGTTTGGGTGTTCGTCATCTGCTGCCCCTCCTAGGGACCGTGGACGCCGAGTGGGTCTCACCGCGCTGCGCGGCGTCCACGACCCGCTCGACCTGGTGATCGCTGGATTCGGCGTGTATGGGGATGGCAGGCTGACGCCGGAGAAGGTCCACACAGACCCGGATCTTGTCCTGTACACGCCAAGATCAGCGCACAGAGATCTGCCCGGGTACCGTGTGTGCAGCCGATGTGCCCGTGGCCGCGCAGCCGCAGGGGCGGCGCGGCCGGCGTGGGACTGCCGGGCGTGGTGCGGTCGCCCGGCACGTAGGGCACCGTCAGCAGTTCCTCACCGGCGGGGAGTTCGCCATACTGCGTGGCGATGTCGCGCCGTTCGGCCGGACGTCGCAGAACTCACGGGCACGAGCGTGCCCGTGAGCCTTCGACACCGGATCCGGACGGGATGAGCGTGCAGGTCCTGGCCGCCGCGGGGACACACCGGCAGCTTTCTCCTGCCCGTCCGAGGCGCACTCACGACCAGCCTGCCTGCGGGCTTGGGGCGACCGGGCCCTCACCGGGCCCGAGCAGTGGCCGCTCCCCGGTCAAACCCGTTGCCGCGCCGGCCGTACCGGCCGGACCATCGCCGCCGATCACGCCGTCGAGATCACCAGACGAGCAGGATAAGAACCCTTCACTCATGTGCATCGCTTCCTTGCGTCGGTTCGGTACTCAGGCGATGGTCTGGGGAACGTCGGCCGCCCAGGTGCCGAGCGCCATCTCGGCGGTGATACCGGGGCCGAATCCGGCGATCATGCCGGTGGCGCCGGACGTGAGGGCGTCCTCCTCGAAGAGCCGGCGGGCGGCCTCGAGTACGACGGCGCTGGCGATGTTGCCGTACTCGTTGAGCGTCGACCAGCTGTGGCGGAACACGCCGCGGTCGACCTCGAGGAACTTGGCGAGGTCGTCCAGGATGCGCGGGCCGCCAGCGTGGATGATGTAGAAGTCGAGCTTGCCGGCGTCCCAGCTGTGGTCCTTGGCCAGCTCGCGCAGGACGGGGGCGAGCGGCTCCATGGTGCCGGGCACCCGGCGGTCGAGCTGGAAGTGGAAGCCGGTGTCGCGCACGTCGTAGGAGATCCACTCCTCGGTGTCGGGGATGAGGTAGGAGGCGTTGCGCTCCAGCTCGATGCCCACTCCCCCGGTTCCGCGGACCACGGCGGCGGCGACCGCGTCGCCGAACAGCCCGTCGGACAGCAGCGAGCCGATGTCGTCGGCGTCGGGCTGGTAGCACAG
>NZ_AXVU01000102.1:0-4529 GCF_000482585.1 Streptomyces sp. CNQ329
TCTTCGCCGACGTGGTCGCACGAGCCGGAGCAGAACCGGCCACACCACTAGAGCTTGCGAAGTCCACTGAGCACCCTTTCGAGCAAAGTCACATCTGGCTGGCCCCCCGCGGCGTCGCCACCGCCCGGCTGGTGGATCGTGACCAGGCCGGCTTCCGCGAGGTCGGCCACGAGGATGCGCGCGACGCCCAGCGGGAGGGTCAGCAACGCGGAGACCTCCGCGACCGACTTGAGTTCATAGCACAGTCGGCAGATGCGCTGGTGCTCGGGGAGCTGGGAAGTGAGGCGGGAGGGATCGGCAGTGGTCTGCACCAATGCCTCGATGGCGAGCTGGTAGCGCGGCCGGGTCCGGCCGCCGGTCACCGCGTACGGGCGCACCAGCCGGGACTGCGGGCCCCGGGGCGCGCGGGCGCCGCGCGCGGAGGCCGGGGACGGGTGCTGCGGCGCGGGCGCCGGGCGCCCGCGGTGCTGTGCCGCGCCGTCGCCGTACGGCGACGGGGCAGGCGGCTGCGGCTGCCCCGGTGACGGGGGCATGCCGGGGGCGGCGTACGGGACGCCCGGAGGCCCCGGCTGCGGGGGCATCCCGTGCTGCGGCGGCATGCCCGGCCGGTCGGACTGCGGGCCGTAGCCGTACCGCCAGTCCTCACCGCCGTGAGGTACCTCTTGGTGCGCTGCCACTGCGTTCCCCTTCCCCGACGGCGTGCCGGAGCATCACTGCACTCGACGCACCTTAGCCCGGCAAACGGGCAACGTGCATCGATTGTCGGCTAGTTCAGCAGGCTGCCCTGCAGCTCCGCACGCAGATCGGGGGTGAGCACCGCGCCCGCCCGGTCGACCAGCAGGGCCATTTCGTAGCCCACCAGACCGATGTCGCACTCCGGGTGCGCCAGCACGGCCAGGGCCGAGCCGTCGGAGATCGACATGATGAAGAGGAAGCCGCGCTCCATCTCCACCACGGTCTGGTTGACGTACCCGCCCTCGAAGATCCGCGAGGCACCGGCCGTCAGCGACGTCAGTCCGGACGCCACCGCCGCCAGTTGGTCGGCGCGGTCGCGCGGGAAGCCGTCGGACATCGCGAGGAGGAGTCCGTCGGCGGAGACCACCACCGTGTGCGACACCCCCGGGGTGTTGTCCACGAAATTGGTGATCAACCAGTTCAGGTTCTGCGCCGCCTGGCTCATCGGGCTCACCTAACGCTCCTGATCGTATGTGCCGGGGCCCATGCCCGGTCCGTCACTCTGCTGCGGCCCCCGCTCGCGGCCCCGCTGGACACCGCGCCGCAGATTGCTCAGCCGGCCGCGTACGTCCTCCGGGGCCCGGGAGACCTGTGGGCCTCCCAGCGGCGCCTGCTCCGCGGTGCCCTCCACCAGGTTCTGGCGGGGCACCCGCCGGGGAAGGCCCGCGGGGGTGACCCCGCCCGCCTTCGGTTCGCGCACCTGCTCGGCGCGCTCCCAGCGTTCGTCGTTCGCCGACCTCCACTCGTCGTCGGCCGGGGCCGGCTCCGGTTCGCCGAAGCCGAAGCCCCTGCGGCCGGTGCCGAACTGTGCCGTAGATTCCGTTTCCGGTGCTGCCGGGCTGTCGTACGCGCCCTGCCCCGTCCAGTGATTCGGCGCGGCGCCGGGCTCGACGTGGCCGTACGTATCGTACGCGGGCTCCGGCGAGATACCTCCGGGCGTGAAGGCATCGGTCTCCGCCGCCTCCGCTTCGGGCTCGTGGAAGGCGGGCGTACGGTCCTGTGCCGCCGCTTCGAGCGCGGCCCTGCGCTCCTCGCGCAGCAGCGAGCGCTGAATGGGGTCGAAGACCCCCTCCTGCCCGCCGAGGGCCGGCATGGCCGGGCGCGGGGCCTCGACCTGCGGATACGGAGAGTCGTCGAAGCCCAGCTCCGCCGCGCTGCGCGGGCGGCCCGCGGCGAAGCCGTTACCAGAGGGCTGGAACGACGGGCGGTCGGCGACGATCCGGGAGACCGTGAACTCGTCCTGCTGGTCGGAGGTCTCGGTGGCCCCGCCGAAGGCGATGGCCTCGGGGAGCATCACCAGCGAGGTGGTGCCCGACTGCTCGCCGGAGGGGCGCAACTGCACCCGGATGCCGTGCCGGTCGGCCAGCCGGCCGACCACGAACAGGCCCATGCGCTGCGAGATCGCGACGTCCACGGTGGGCGGGTTGGCGAGCCGGTGGTTGATGTCCGCGAAGTCCTCGGCGGTCAGGCCGATGCCCTTGTCGTGGATCTCGACCATCACCCGGCGGTCCGGCAGCCGGGTGGCGGTGACACGGACCTTGGTGTGCGGTGAGGAGAACGTGGTGGCGTTCTCCAGCAGCTCGGCGAGCAGATGCACGAGGTCGGTGACGGCGCTGCCGTGGATCTCGCTGTCGGGCACGCCCTCCAGCTCGATGCGCTCGTACGACTCGACTTCCGAGGTCGCCGCGCGTAGCACGTCGACGAGCGGGACCGCCTCGTCCATGTGCCGGCCGGTGTCCTCGCCCGCGAGCACCAGCAGGTTCTCGCCGTTGCGGCGCATGCGGGTGGCGAGGTGGTCCATGTGGAACAGGTTCTCCAACTGCTCCGGGTCCGCCTCGTGGTCCTCCAGGCCGGAGATCAGTTCGAGCTGGCGCTCGATGAGGCCCTGGTTGCGCCGCGAGAGGTTGGTGAAGATCGCGTTGAGGTTGCCCCGGAGCAGCGCCTGCTCGGCGGCCAGCCGGACCGCCTCGCGGTGCACCTGGTCGAAGGCCCGGGCGACCTCGCCGATCTCGTCCCTGCTGTGCAGCGGGATCGGCTGCACGCGGGTGTCCACCCGGCCCGGGTCGGTACGGGAGAGCTGGTCGACCAGCATCGGCAGCCGCTGCTCGGCGATGCCGAACGCGGAGTTACGCAGCAGCCGCATGCTGCGGCCCATGGAGCGGGCCATCATCGCGGCGATGACGAAGCCGATGAGCAGCGCACCCACCGCGATGGCGGCGCCGACGACGGTGTCGCGCTTGGCGGACTCGACGATGTCGTGGGCGTCGGCCACGGCGCGGTCGGCGAACTCGATCTCGACGGTGCGGTACGCGGCGATGGGCACGCTCGTGGCCGCGTACCAGGTCTGCGGGGTGATGCCCTGGGCGGCGAGGTCCTCGGGCGTGGTGCCCTCGCCGATGCCGGCGACGCCGGCGAGCATCTCCGCGGGCTTCGGCGGCGCGGCGAACTCACCGCCGCCGTTCTCGGCCTCCCGCTGTGCCTCGGCGAGCCGCTTCCTGGCCTCCTCCTCCTGGTCGGCCAGCGCGTCCGCGAGCAGGCGGTTGTCGGCGGCGGTGCTGCCGGTTTTGAACTCGTCGAGCGCGATGGGCTCCAGATAGGCGAAGGAGGCGAGGGCGGTCTTCTCCGCGGTCAGCACCTCCGCCTTCTCGGGCGGGCTGACGAGCAGCTCGGTGCCGATGGAGCGGACCAGCGAGGCGGCGGACTTGGAGAGCGAGATCGCGTACATCGCGCGGCCGTAGCTGGTGATGTTGCTGGTGCCCAGGCCCAGCTCGTTGGCGAAGGTCATCAGCGGGCGGTACATATCGGCGTACCCGAGGTGGGTGTCGGTGCCGGGCGCCTGGGGCGTGAACGCCGCCTGGCGCATCTGCTCCAGGCCCTTCTCCTGCTCCCGGAAGGCCTTCAGCCGGCGGTGCAGGCCGGGCTTGTCCGGCATGTCCTCGACCTGCCGGTCGAACTCGGCGGCGGCGGCGTCGGTGGCCTCGCGCGCCTCCGTCACCCGGCTCGCCTCGCGGTCGCCGTGGAGCAGCGGCTGCACGGAGATGTCACGCTCCGCCATGAGCCGCTCGGCGTAGTCGCCCGCGGCCTTGGCCACCTTGGCGGTGTTCTCCGCGTCCTGGGCCTCCTGCCAGGTGTCGACGGAGCTGTTCACCTGGAAGCCCGCGAAGGCGAGGGCCACGAGCACCGGGATGAGCAGGATCGCGTTCAGCCGAGTGGCCACCCGCCAGTTACGGGGCGAGAATCTGCTGCCGCTCGGCGGCGGCGGGGCCGGCTGCGCCCCCGAAGGGGGCGGCACCGCCGCGCGCGACGGCGGGCTGAAGTTGCCCCGCGCCTCCTGTGCGGGACCCTTGCTGCTGCGCCTCACCGGACCAACAACCTCTCGGCCTACTCTCGGGTCAGTTCCTCGAATTCCAGCACGCCGCGCGACACATTCCAAACGTCTGGCGAGGACTTCGTACGATCAAGCAGGCACTGCCAAACAGGGCGTAAGCGGCGCCAACCGACAAAACGCAACCCCGGCATCAGCGGAACGGAGTCGACCGCCTGCATCCTGTGCAACACACCCCCTCAATCTGCTTCCAAACGTTATCAACGCCTCAGGGGCAGGTTGCAGCGTACGGTGCAACCTGCCCCTGACGGGTCGACGGCCCGCGGCGTCACGCCCGGGCCGGCCGGCGCGCTCAGCGCAGCCTGGCCATCAGCGCGTGCTCGACGAGCGTGATCAGCGTCGACTTGGACTCCGAGCGCTGACGCGCGTCCGTGGTCAGGATCGGCGTCTCCGGACCGATCTGCAGCGC
>NZ_AXVU01000103.1:0-4526 GCF_000482585.1 Streptomyces sp. CNQ329
GTGGAGGTCGGTGACCTCTACCCCCGCCTGCTGGCGGCGGGCTACGCATACGGACCCGCCTTCCAAGGCGTCACCGCCGCCTGGCGCGGCACCGACGGCACCCTCCACGCCGACATCACCCTCCCCGAGGAC
Source organism: Streptomyces sp. CNQ329 (assembly GCF_000482585.1). Taxonomy (NCBI): domain Bacteria; kingdom Bacillati; phylum Actinomycetota; class Actinomycetes; order Kitasatosporales; family Streptomycetaceae; genus Streptomyces; species Streptomyces sp. CNQ329. The sequence continues at coordinate 133 of NZ_AXVU01000103.1, forward strand.
ACCGACGCCACCGGCCACACCATCCACCCCGCCCTCCTCGACGCAGCCCTCCACCCCCTCGCGGCCGAGAACCTCGGCAAGGGCGACGCCGATGGCCGGCTCCGGCTGCCCTTCGCCTGGACGGGGGTCACCGTCCACGCCACCGGCGCCACTCATCTGCGCGCCACCCTTGTGCCCACCGGCGAGCACGGCCACGATCTGACCCTGCACACGTGGGACCCGTCCGGCGCTCCCGTCGCCACCGTCACCGCGCTCAACTCCCGCCCGGTCGACGCCTCGGCACTCACCGGCGGCCCTCACGCGGGCGCCGCGACGCGCAACAGCCTTTTCCACCTCGTCTGGAACGCGACCGCCACCGATCAGCCCGAGCAGGCCGGGCCCGTGGAACCGGAGCGGGTGGACCTCTATGTCGCGGTGCCCGCCGAGGACGACGGCCCCGCCGCCGCGCACGCCGCGGCGGAGGCGCTGCTGACCCATGTCCAGGGCTGGCTGGCCGACAACGACCGGACCGACCGCCGCCTCGTCGTCCTCACCCACCGCGCCGTGGCCACCAGCCCGGCCGACGACATCCACCTCCCGCACGCGCCGCTTTGGGGCATGGTCCGTACGGCCCAGAACGAGAACCCCGGCCGCATCCATCTCCTCGACACCGACACCGCCGTCGACACCGTCACCGGCGGCGCCCCCGCCACCGTCCCCCACCTGCTCGACGCCCTGGCCACCGGCGAGCCCCAGCTTGCCGTCCGCCACGACCAGGTTCTCGTCCCCCGGCTTGCCCGTTCCACCGACGGCGTCGCGGACGCTCTGACGATTCCCGCCGGCGAGCAGTCCTGGCGGCTGGACAAGACCGCCTCCGGCACGTTCGACAACCTGGCGCTCCTGCCCCACCCGCATCTCCCCGAGGAGCTGGCCCCGCATCAGGTGCGGGTCGCGGTACGGGCCATCGGGCTCAACTTCCGCGACGTTCTGATCACCCTGGGCATGTACCCGGGCGAGGCGCTGCTCGCGAGCGAGGGCGCCGGCGTCGTGACCGAGGTCGGCGCCGACGTCGCCAACGTGGCGGTCGGCGACCGCGTCATGGGCATGTTCCCCAACGGTGTCGGGGCGCAGACGGTCACCGACCACCGCATGGTCACCGCCATCCCCGAGCAGTGGTCCTTCACCGACGCGGCCGGGATCCCGGTGGCGTACCTCACCGCGTACTACGGGCTCAAGGACCTCGGCGGCCTGGAGGCCGGCGAGTCGCTGCTGCTGCACGCCGCGACCGGCGGCGTCGGCTCCGCCGCACTCCAGCTCGCCCGCCACTGGGGCGCCGACGTCTACGCGACGGCCAGCCCGGGCAAGCACCACCTGCTGTACGCCCAAGGGCTGGACGAGCACCACATCGCGTCCAGCCGCTCCCTCGACTTCGAGGAGCACTTCCGCACCCACACCCCGCACCAGGGTGTCGACGTCGTCCTCAACGCGCTCGCCCACGAGTTCACCGACGCGTCGCTGCGCCTGCTGCGCCCGGGCGGGCGGTTCCTGGAGATGGGCAAGGCCGACATCCGCGACCCGCGGACCGTCGAGGCGGACCACCGGGTCCGCTACCAGAACTTCGACCTCATCGAGGCCGGCCCGGATCGCATCCAGGAGATGCTGGTCCACCTGGCCGAGTTGTTCGCCGCGGGCCATCTCACGCCGCCGCAGACCACCTGCTTCGACGTACGCCATGCCCCGAACGCGCTGCGCCACCTCAGCCAGGCCCGGCACACGGGCAAGCTGATCCTCACGCTCCCCCGGCCGCTCGACCCGGACGGCACCGTGCTCGTCACCGGCGGCACCGGCGGCCTGGCGAGCCTGACGGCCCGTCACCTCATCACAGAGCACGGCGTACGCCACCTGCACCTGGCCTCGCGCAGCGGCCCCGAGCACCCGAACGCCACCGCCCTCCGCGACGAACTCACCGAACTCGGCGCGCAGGTCACCATCACCGCCTGCGACACCACGGATCCGTATGCGGTGCATGCCCTCATCGACTCCATCGACCGGCAGCACCCCCTCACCGCCGTCATCCACACCGCGGGGGTCCTCGACGACACAATCCTGACCCAGCTCGCCCCCGGGAACCTGCACCCCGTCCTGGCACCGAAGGTGGACGCCGCGTACCACCTCCACCAGGCGACCCGGCACCTGGATCTCGCCCACTTCATCCTCTACTCGTCCGCGGCCGGCACCCTGGGCAACCCCGGCCAGGCGAACTACGCCGCCGCCAACACCTACCTGGACGCCCTCGCCCACCACCGCACCCGCCAAGGCCACCCCACCACCAGCCTCGCCTGGGGCTACTGGAAGCACACCACCGGCCTCACGAGCCACCTCAGTGACAGCGAGGTCGCCCGCAGCGAGGCGGCGCTCAGCACCGAGCACGGCCTCCAGCTCCTCGACGCCGCCCTCGCCACCCCCTCCCCCTACCACCTCTGCGTCCCGCTGAACCCGGCCGCCCTCCGCACCGGTGACCGCGTCCCCGCACTTCTGCGCGACCTCGCCCCGCGGGCACGCCGCCGCGCCGCCGCCGTCGCGGCACCGAGCGAGGTCTCGGGGCTCGCGCAGCAGCTCGCCGGGCTGTCGGCCGCCGACCAGCAGCGTCTGCTCCTCGACCTGGTGCGCACCAACGCCGCCGCCGTCCTGGGGCACAGCGATGCCGCCGCCGTGGATGCTCAGGCGCCCTTCAACGACCTCGGGTTCGACTCCCTCACCGCGGTCGAGCTGCGCAACCGGCTCGACTCCGCCACCGGGCTGCGACTGCCCGCGACCCTGATCTTCGACTACCCGACCGCGCAGGTCCTCGCCGACCACATCGGCTCCGAGCTGCTGGAGTCCGCCCCCCGCTCGGCGACGCCGCAGCTCGTGAGCGCCGACAGCGCGGACGACCCTGTCGTCATCGTGTCGATGGCGTGCCGCTTCCCCGGCGACGTCCACTCCGCCTCCGACCTGTGGAAGCTGGTCGCCGAGGGCCGCGAAGGGCTGTCCGGCTTCCCGACGAACCGCGGCTGGGACCTGGAGAACCTCTTCGACCCCGACCCGGCCGCGACGGGCAAGAGCTACACCAGCTACGGCACGTTCCTGCACGAAGCCGACGAGTTCGACGCCGACTTCTTCCGCATGAACCCGCGTGAGGCGCTGGCCACGGACCCGCAGCAGCGGCTGCTGCTGGAGACCTCGTGGGAGGCGTTCGAGCGGGCGGGCATCGACCCGGCCATGCTCCGGGGCAGCAGCACCGCGGTCTATGCCGGCGTGATCTACGGAGACTACGGCGCGCGGCTGATGCAGAACGCCCCCGAGGGCTTCGAGGGCTACCTCGGCAACGGCAGTGCGGCGAGCGTCGCCTCGGGCCGGGTGGCGTACACCTTCGGGCTGGAAGGCCCGGCGGTGACGGTGGACACGGCGTGCTCGTCGTCGCTGGTCGCGCTCCACCTCGCGGCGCAGGCCCTGCGGAACGGCGAGTGCGACCTCGCCCTCGCGGGCGGCGCCACCGTGATGTCGAGCCCGGGTGCGTTCATCGAGTTCTCCCGGCAGCGTGTGCTGTCCGTGGACGGGCGGTGCAAGGCGTTCGCCGAGGCGGCGGATGGCACGGGCTGGGGCGAGGGCGTCGGCCTGGTGCTGCTGGAGCGGCTGTCGGACGCGCGGCGCAACGGGCACACGGTCCTCGCCGTGCTGAAGGGCTCCGCGATCAACCAGGACGGTGCGTCCAACGGCCTCACCGCCCCCAACGGCCCGTCGCAGCAGCGGGTCATCGAGCAGGCGCTCGCCAGCGCGGGGCTGACGCCCGGTCAGGTGGACGCCGTCGAGGCGCACGGCACGGGCACGGCGCTGGGCGACCCGATCGAGGCGCAGGCGCTGCTCGCCACGTACGGGCGTGAGCACAGCCCCGAGCGGCCGCTGTGGCTGGGCTCGATCAAGTCCAACATCGGGCACACGCAGGCCGCGGCGGGTGTGGCGGGCGTCATCAAGATGGTCGAGGCCATGCGCCACGGCGCGCTGCCGCCCACGCTCCATGTGGACGAGCCGTCCCAGCACGTCGACTGGAGCTCCGGCACGATCTCGCTGGTCACGGAGTCGACACCGTGGCCCGAGAGCGACGAGCCGTACCGGGCGGCCGTGTCGTCGTTCGGCATCAGTGGCACCAATGCGCACGTGGTGCTGGAGGCGGCGCCGGTCGAGACCGGGGCGGCGGACATGCCGTCGGCGGAGCCGGCTTCGGACGAGGAGGCTGTGGCTGCGCCGGTTCCGGTGGTGGTTTCTGCCCGTTCGGGGGCGGCGCTGGCGCAGGCCGCCGGACAGCTTGCGGAGTACCTGGAGCAGCACCCCGAGGCAGAGGTGGGTGCGCTGGCCGCGCGGCTGTGGTCCGGGCG
>NZ_AXVU01000104.1:0-4440 GCF_000482585.1 Streptomyces sp. CNQ329
GGTCGCCGGTCGCCGGTCGCCGGTCGCCGGACGCCGGACGCCGGGCTCCCGTCTTCGGGCTGGCGCCGGAGTGGTTGCTCGAGGACGGGCGGCCCGTGGCCGATGCGTTCGTGCTCTCGCACCCCGAGCAGGTGGAGCGCCTGCGGGAGTCGTGCCCCGAGGCCGCCGGGACCGCCGTGCTGGCGGGCGACCCGTGCTTCGACCGGATGCTCGCCGCCCGCGGGCACCGGGAGCGGTTCCGGCGGGCGTGGGGCGTACGCGACGGGCAGCGGTTCGTCGTGGTGTCCGCGACGTGGAACTCCGAAGGGCTGTTCGGCGACGGCGGGGCGGACGACGTGCTGCCCGCGCTGCTGCCGCGGCTGACGGGTGAGTTGGCCGCCGACGAGTACCGGGTGGCGGCCGTCCTGCACCCCAACATCTGGCAGGGGCACGGGCCCGGGCAGGTCCGGGCCTGGCTCGACGGGGCCCGGCGCGGCGGGCTCGCGCTCGTCGATCCGCTGGCCGACTGGCGGCAGGCGCTGCTCGCGGCGGACGCGGTGATCGGCGATCACGGGGCCGTCACGTACTACGCCGCGGCCCTCGGCGTGCCCGTGGCGCTGGCGGCGGCCCCGCTCGACGACGTCGACCCGCGGGCGCCGCTGGCCGCCTTCCTCGCCGACTCGCCGCGACTGGACCCGTACGCGCCGCTGCCCGCGCAGCTCGACGCGCTGATCGCCGGCCACCGCCCGCAGCCGGGCCCGGCACGGTTCACCTCCTCGGTGCCCGGGGAGGCGGCGGCACGGCTGCGGGAACTCTTCTACGGGCTCATGGAACTCCCCGAGCCCGAACGGCCGGCGCTGCTGGAGCCGCTGCCGCTGCCCGCGTACCAGCCGGTCCGCCGCAGCGCGCCGATGCGGGTGCTCACCCGGCTTCCGGCCGAGGTGGATGCGGGCGCGGGGGCGGACGCGGGCACCCCGGCAGGCGCGAGGGCGGGGGCGGGCGCGGGCCCTCCGGCAGGCGCGAGGGCGGATGCCGGCCGTCCGGCAGGCGCCGGCGCGCGGGCAGCGGCAGGGGCCGGGGCAGGCGCGGGGGCGGTGGAGCTGCGCCGCTGGGCGGATCCCGCGTACGAGCCCGGCGGCGACGGTGCCGCGCACACCGCCGTTCCCGAGGACACCCGCGACCCCGGCCGCCTCGACCTCGCCGACGTGATCCTCCGCCACGGCCCACCCGACGACCCGCGCCTCGGCTCCCCCGCCGACTGGTGCGCGGAGACCCTCCGGCGGTACCCGCACTGCGCCCTGGCCGCCTACGTCACCGGCCCCGGCGACTGCACCGTCCGCACCCGCGCCGGCGATTCTCTCGCGCTCACCGGCGCCCGCGGCGCCGCCGGCGCCGACCCCGCGGCGTACGCCTCCGCCCTGCACGCCTGGCTGGCGGCGGGGCGGAGCGCGGTCGCCCTCGCCGAGCACGGCCTGCTGGTCCGGACCGGCGCGCGGGAGCACCGCGTGACCGTCGCCCCGCTCAGGGCGTGACGCAGCGGGCCCGGACGGACCGCGCGTGCGCCAGCGGGTACACGGCCTTCTGCGCGTCGAGCAGGGCGATGGCCTCGTCGATCAGCGGGAGGGCTTCGGCGGGTGCGGCGGCGAGGACGCGGGTCTCGGCGAGATCAGTCAGGGCGCGGGCCCGGTTGTAGTCGTCGCCGATGCCCTCGAAGGACTCCACCGCCGTACGCAACAGGGCACCCGCCTCGTCCAGCCGGCCTGCGCCGCGCAGTGCGCGCCCCCGGTGGCGCTCGATCAGCGGCAGGGCACGGCCAAGGTCGGCGTGCCCCACGTCGCCGGGGGCGAGGGTCCCGTACAGCGCGGCCGCCTCGTCGAAGAACGCCAGCGCCTGCGCCCATTCCCACTGCCGCAGCCGCAGCAGGCCCAGCGCCTCGACCACCGAGGCGTGCCCGCGTATGTGACCCGCTGCCCGCTCGTCCTCCGCGGCGGCCCGGAACTCGGTCTCCGCCTCCCCGTCCTCGCGCAGCTCCGTCAGGCTCATGGCCAGTTGGAAGCGCAGCGCCGCGCGGTCGCGGAGCCTGGCGGCGCCCGGTTCGCGGTCTCCCGCGGCGAGGCGCACGGCGGCGCGGAGCGCGGGGACGGACTCGGCGTGCCGGCCGGCCTTGAGCTGCAGCGGCCACAGGGAGCGCGCGAGGCGTACGGCCGTGGCCGGATCGCCGGCGTCCGCGGCGGCCTGCACGGCCTCGAAGAGGTTCGCCGCTTCCCGCACGAGAACGCCGAGGGCCCGCGCGGGGTCCATGAACGGCGCGGGCACAGCGGGCCGCGGTACGCGCCAACTCTGCGGCAGCGCCTGGTGGGCGGCGTCCTCGGCGAGGTCCGCGTAGCCGCGTACGACACGGGCGAGAGACTCGGCGCACGCCTGCGGCCCGTCCTCGTGCCGGGCGAGCAGCTCGGCGTGGCGGCGCACGGCGGGCCGGAAACGGTACCGCTCGGTGCCGGCGGTCTCCAGCAGACCGCGGTCGGCGAGCACGCCGAGCAGCGCCGCGGCGGGCGCCGGGCCGGGGCCGCCGCCGGCCGTCCGCGTCGCCCATGCGGCGGTCCTGGCGTCGGCGTGGGGCCAGTCCCGTAACGCCAGCAGCCGGTAGAGCCGGGCGGCGTCGGCGTCGAGCGCGCCGTACGCCGACTCCGTCAGGGCGGCGACCGGCCCGGCCGTATCCTCCGCGCCCGGCCCGGCACCGCCGTGCGCCGACAGCAGCGGCGCCGCCGTACGCAGTGCGTACGGCGATCCGGCGCAGCGCACCAGCAGGTCCTTCGCCAGCTCCGGCGCCGCGGCCACGGCTTCGGAGCCGGCGAAGTGCGTGAGCAGCCGCCGGGCGTCCCGGCCCGCCAGCGGCCCGAGGGCCACGGGCACGGCGTCCAGCCCCGGCAGCGGATGACGGGCCGTCACGAGGGTGAACACCCCGGGAGCGGAGGTCAGCAGGGGGCGCACCTGGGCCGCGGAGTAGGCGTGGTCGAGGACGGCCAGCAGCCGCAGGTCGGCGACGAGCCGCCGCCACAGGTCCAGCCGCTCGTCCGCCGCATGCGGGACCGCCTCCGCCGGCAGCCCCAGCTCCCGCAGGAGACGACCGGCGATCACGCCGGGGCCGAGGGCGCTCTGCGCCGACCAGCCGTGCAGATCGGCGTACACCTGCCCGTCGGGGAAGTCCCGGGCGCGCCTGCCGCCGCAGTACAGCGCCGTGGCGGTGGTCCCGATGCCCTCCGGCCCGTGCAGCAGCGCCACCCGCGGCCGGCCGTCGAACCTGCGGTTCGCCTCGCGGTCCAGCAGCCGTAACGCCTGGCGGCGGTCGGTGAAGTGCCTCGTCGCCGCGGGCAGCCGGGGCGTGCCCACGCGGCCCGGACCGGACGGCAGGGTCGAGGCGAACCGCTCCCACATACGCGCGAGTTCGGGATCGCGCCCGGCACCCTCCCGCAGCAGCGCGGCCACCCGCTCCACCTCCGCGGACCGCCTGGGCGCCCGCACCTCCCGCCCGGCCGCCCTGCGCACCAGCGCCCCGGCGGTCTCCCACGCGGCCCTGCCCGCCTCGTTGGCCATCCCCATGCCGATCGCGCCGAGCGCCCCGGAGATCGCGGCCAGCGACACCGGATCCGTCATCACGCACCCCACCCCTCTGCGCGCCGTAGCGAGTCGGTACGACTCCGAAGAGTAACCCGGGCCACCGACACCGTCCGCCGAACTCCGCCCCTCACGCCCCGTGCGCCCCGGGCCCCGCCCGAGGCGCCGTCAGCCTCTCCCCGGCATCGGGCACTTCCGGCCGGCGGCCGGTGTCCCGGCGGTGTCAGCGCGCCAGCCAGTCCGCGGGGCCCATCACCGCCACCGGGTGCTTGTGCGGGTCCAGGCTTCGCAGGAGTGTCCGCATGTGGGGCTTGGCCAGGGATACGCAGCCGTTCGTCGGGCCGTCGTGGTCGACGTGGACCCAGATGCCGCCGCCGCGGTCGTCGCCCAGGGGGCGGGTCCAGTCGAGCGGGGTGGTGCCGGGCTTGCGGTTGTAGTTGATGGCCACGACGTAGTCGAAGGAGCCGGCGAGGGGTTCGCCCTCGAAACCGCGGCCGGTGGCGGTGAAGGCCGGGCCGTGGTCGTACGGGAGCTTCGTGCCCGGGTCGGGGTCCAGGCCGCCGGCGTCGGTGAGGCCGTAGACGCCGGTCGGGGTGCGGAGGTCGCCGGCGGTGTGGTGGTGGGTCCAGCCGCGGAGGGCGTTGTGCGCGGGCCAGGCCGGGCCGGCGCTCCAGCCGGCGGGGCCGCGTGCGTAGAGCACGGCGGTCGCGTCGGAGGAGCGCCGGGAAGTGCCGGTCACGACGAGGGCCTGGCGGGCTCCGGCGGGGATACGGGCGCGAATGCGGGGGCCGAGCCCCGGTATGCGGCGCGGCAGCCGTGCGGGCGCCGCCTTGACGCGCGGGCGGG
>NZ_KI519462.1:0-1451 GCF_000482585.1 Streptomyces sp. CNQ329
CCCTCCACACCCACCACCACCCCATCGACCTCACCCCCCACCTCCCGCGGACGGCGCGCGCGCTGCCGAGCCCTCCCACGTACCCGTTCCAGCACCAGCCCTTCTGGCTGAACACCCCGGCCCGGCTCAGCAGTGCCACCGACCTCGGCCTCGACACGACGAGCCACCCGCTGCTGCACGCCGCGGTTCAGCTCGCCGACGGGACCGACGCCGCCACGGGCGCCACGGTGTTCACCGGTCGGGTCGGTCTGAGCAGCCACCCCTGGCTCGCCGACCACGCCGTCGCCGGGACCGTGCTGCTCCCCGGCACCGCGCTGGTCGACCTCGCCCTGCACGCCGGCGACCACACCGGCGCCACCCACCTCGACGAACTGACCCTCCAGACACCGCTGGTGCTCCCGGAGACCGGCGCCCGCGACCTCCAGGTCACCGCCGCGCCCCAGGGCGGGTCGGACGCACAGGAAACGGGCCGCTGGCAGGTCACGATCCACTCCCGGCCGCACGCTGACGGGGCAGAACCCGAGCCCTGGACGTGTCACGCCCTCGGCACCCTCACCGCCGACGCCGCCGAAGCCGCCGAGCCGCTGACCCAGTGGCCGCCCTCGGGTGCGGAACCCTTCGACATCGGCACGCTCTACCCGGAGCTGGCTGCTGCGGGCTACGAGTACGGCCCGGTCTTCCGAGGCGTGACCGCGGCCTGGAAGGCGGCCGACGGCACCCTGTACGCCGACATCGCCCTCCCGGAGGGCGCCGATTCCGCCGGCCACACCATCCATCCCGCGCTCCTCGACGCCGCACTGCACCCCCTCGCGGCGCACAACGACGGTGCGGACGGCCGGCTTCGGCTGCCGTTCGCGTGGAGTGGTGTGTCGGTGCATGCCACCGGCGCCACCCGGCTTCGCGCCACCCTCACCCCCACCGGGGAGCACGGCCAGGATCTGGCCCTGCGGGCCTGGGACTCCACCGGCGGGCCGGTGGCCACGGTCACGGCGCTGAACACCCGGCCCGTCGACGCCGCCTTGCTCAGCGCACGCAGCAGCGACGACACCCGCAACAGCCTGTTCCACCTCGCCTGGAGCCCCACCACCGAGCAGGTGGAGCAGGTGGATCCCGAGCAGGTGGACGTGTACGTCGCCGTCCCGGCCGCCGAGGACACCCCGGCTGCCGCGCACGCCGCGACCGAGGCGCTGCTGACCCACGTGAAGGGCTGGCTGGCCGAGAACGACGAGACCGACCGCCGCCTCGTCGTCCTCACCCACCGCGCCGTCGCCACCGACGAGACCGAGGACGTCCACCTGGCGCACGCGCCCCTGTGGGGCCTGGTCCGCAGCGCCCAGAACGAAAACCCCGACCGCATCCACGTCGTGGACACCGACACCACCGGCATCAAGCCGGGGACCTCAGCGGCGGACGTCCCCCACCTCACCGACGCGCTCGCCACCGGCGAGCCC
>NZ_KI519462.1:3456-8038 GCF_000482585.1 Streptomyces sp. CNQ329
CCTCGACGCCGAGTACTGGTTCAACAACCTCCGCCACCCCGTCCACTTCCACACCACCCTCGAACAACTCCTCGACGACGGCCACCACACCCTCATCGAAACCAGCCCCCACCCCGTCATGACCGCCGCCCTCGCGGACACCTTCGAACAGCGCACCACCACCGCCCACCACCACCCCACCCTCATCCGCAACGACGACACCACAACCCGATTCCTCACCACACTCACCACCCTCCACACCCACCACCACCCCATCGACCTCACCCCCCACCTCCCCACCGACGACCGCACCGCCGAGCTCCTGCCCGAGCTGCCCACCTACCCCTTCCAGCACCAGCCCTACTGGCTGGACGCTCCCGCCCAGCTCACCAGCGCCGGCGACCTCGGCATGAGCGGCACCACCCACCCTCTCCTCAGCGCCGCGGTCCACCTCGCCGACACCACCGGCCCGGACGAGACCGGTGCGAGCACGATGGTGTTCACCGGCCGGGTCGCTCTGGGCAGCCACCCCTGGCTCGCCGACCACGCCGTCGCCGGGACCGTGCTGCTCCCCGGCACCGCGCTCGTCGACCTCGCCCTGCACGCCGGCGACCACACCGGCGCCACCCACCTCGACGAACTGACCCTCCACGCGCCGCTGGTGCTGCAGGAGGCCGGCGCGCGCGACCTCCAGGTCACCACCACACCGCTCGCCGACGGCCAGGGCGCCCGGCAGGTCACGATCCACTCCCGCCCCCACACCGACGACGAGGCCGAGCCCGAGCCGTGGACCTGCCACGCCACCGGCACCCTCACCCCCGAACCGGCCGAAGCGGCCGAGCCGCTGACCCAGTGGCCGCCGGCGGGTGCGCAGGCGCTCGACGTGTCGGAGATCTACCCCCGGCTGGCGACGGGCGGCTACGAGTACGGGCCCGCCTTCCGCGGTGTCACGGCGGCGTGGGAGGCGCCCGACGGCACCCTCCACGCCGAGATCGCCCTCCCCGAGGACACCGACCCGGACGGGCACACGATCCACCCCGCCCTGCTCGACGCCGCCCTCCACCCCCTGGCCGCCCACGGCGGCGCCAAGGCCGGGGCGGACGCGGCGGCGGACACGCAGGTGCGACTGCCGTTCGCGTGGACCGGTGTCTCCGTCCACGCCGTCGGCGCCACCCACCTCCGGGCCACGATCACCCCCACCGGCGAGGAGGGCCACGACCTCGCGCTGCGCGCCTGGGACCCCGAAGGCGCCCCCGTCGCCACCATCGCGGCCCTCAACACCAGGGCCGTCGACGCCTCGGCGCTGACCAGCGGCCCCGACACCGGCGCCGCGACCCGCAACAGCCTCTTCCACGTTGCGTGGAACCCCGCCGGGACGGAGCAGGACGAGGCTGCGGAGCTGGACCGGTACGACATCTACGTCGCCGCACCGGCGGACGACGACACCCCGGCCGCGGCCCACGCCGCGACCGAGGCGCTGCTCGTCCACGTGCAGAGCTGGCTGGCCGCCAACGACGAGACCGACCGACGGCTGGCGGTCGTCACCCACCGGGCCGTCGCCACCCACCCGGCCGAGGACGTCCACCTCGCCCACGCACCGCTGTGGGGCCTGCTCCGCAGCGCCCAGAACGAGAACCCCGACCGCATCCACGTCGTGGACACCGACACCGCCGGCATCGACCCGCACGCCGATGCCGCCGCCATTCCGCACCTCGCCGACGCCCTCGCCACCGGTGAAGCCCAGATCGCCGTCCGCGGCGGCCAGGTGCTGACCGCGCGCCTCGTGCGTGCGACGGGCGCGGAGAGCGGCGTCCTTGACGTGCCGGAAGGCACCTGGAAGCTGGCGAGCGACGGCGACGGCACGCTGGAAGCACTCGCGTGCCGTCCCGCCCCCGAGTGGGACGCCCCGCTGACCGGCAGCCAGGTGCGCGTCCAACTGCACGCGATCGGGTTGAACTTCCGCGACACGCTCATCGCCCTGGGCATGTACCCCGGCGACGCTCCCCTCGGCAGCGAGGGCGCCGGCGTGGTGACCGAGGTCGGCGCCGACGTCACCGGCATCGCGGTCGGCGACCGCGTCATGGGTCTCATGCCGGAAGGCGCGGGCAGCCGCGCGATCACCGACCACCGTCTGCTCACCCCCGTTCCGGAGGAGTGGTCCTCCACTCAGGCGGCGGGGGTCCCGGTGGCCTTCCTGACGGCGTACTACGCGCTGAAGGATCTGGGCCGGCTGGAGGCCGGCGAGTCCCTGCTGCTGCACGCCGCGACCGGCGGCGTCGGCTCCGCCGCACTCCAACTCGCCCGCCACTTCGGCGCCGACATCTACGCCACCGCCAGCCCAGCCAAACACCACCTGCTCCACGCCCAAGGGCTGGACGAGCACCACATCGCCTCCAGCCGCACCCTGCACTTCGAAGACCACTTCCGCACCCACGGACCCGACCAGGGCGTCGACGTCGTCCTCAACGCACTCGCCCACGAGTTCACCGACGCCTCACTGCGCCTCGCACGCCCCGGCGGCCGATTCATCGAAATGGGCAAGACCGACATCCGCGACCCGCAGGCGGTCGAGACCGAGCACCAGGTTCAGTACCGGAACTTCGACCTCATCGAAGCCGGCCCGGACCGCATCCAACAGATCCTGACCCACCTCACCGAGCTGTTCACCGACGGCCACCTGACACCGCTGCCCACCACCGCATTCGACGTACGCCACACCCCGCAGGCCCTGCGCTACCTGAGCCAGGCCCGCCACACCGGCAAACTGACCCTCACCCTCCCCCAGCCACTCAACCCCCACGGCACCGTCCTGATCACCGGCGGCACCGGCGTCCTCGCCGGCCTCACAGCACGCCACCTCATCACCACACACGGCACACGCCACCTCCTCCTCGCCTCCCGCAGCGGCCCCGACCACCCCAACGCCACCACCCTCAAAGACGAACTCACCCAACTCGGCGCCCAAGTCACCCTCACCGCCTGCGACACCACCGACCCCGACGCCGTACGTGCCCTCGTCGACTCCGTCGACCGGCAGCACCCCCTCACCGCCGTCATCCACACCGCGGGGGTCCTCGACGACACAATCCTGACCCAGCTCACCCCCGAGCACCTGCACCCGGTCCTCGACCCGAAGATCGACGCCACCCACCACCTGCACGAGGCGACGCGGCACCTGCCGCTGGCCCGGTTCGTCGTCTACTCCTCAGCCGCCGGCACCCTGGGCAACCCCGGCCAGGCGAACTACGCCGCCGCCAACACCTACCTGGACACCCTCGCCCACCACCGCACCCGCCAAGGCCACCCCACCACCAGCCTCGCCTGGGGCTACTGGAAGCAAGCCACCGGCCTCACCGGCCACCTCACCGACAACGAGGTCCGCAACGTCACCCACGGCACCACCCCGCTTGAAGCGGACCACGCGTTCCGTCTGTTCGATGCGGCCCTCGACGGCCCCGAGGCGTACCAGCTCTGCCTCCCCCTCAACCCGGCCGCGCTGCGTACGGCCCCCCGCGTCCCCGCGCTCCTGCGTGGCATCGTCCCCCGGCCGGCCCGTCGCACCGCCGCCACCTCGGCGGCGGGCGACGGCAGCGCGCTTGCCGAGCAGCTCGCCACGCTCTCCGAGGCCGAGCAGGAGCGCCGTCTGCTCGACCTCGTCCGCAGCAACGTCGCGGCGGTCCTCGGGCACGGCGCCGCCGACGCAGTCGACGCGCAGCGTCCGTTCAAGGAGCTGGGCTTCGACTCCCTCACCGCCGTCGAACTCCGCAACCGGCTCACCAACGCGACCTCTCTGCGTCTTCCCGCCACCCTGATCTTCGACCACCCGACCCCGCACGCGCTGACCCGTCACCTCCTCGGCCAGATCCTCGACAACGGATCCCTCGCCTCCCGGACGCCGAGCCGGACCAGCAGCACCGCCTCCGACGACGACCCGATCGCGATCGTCTCGATGGCCTGCCGCTACCCCGGCGGTGTGCGCGACTCGGCGGCGCTCTGGGATCTCGTCAGCGCCGGTCGCGACGCCATCGGCGACCTTCCGGTCAACCGCGGCTGGGACCTGGAGAACCTGTACGACCCGGACCCGGACGCGACGGGCAAGGTCTACACCCGCCACGGGGCGTTCCTCCACGACGCCGATCTGTTCGATGCGGACTTCTTCCACATGAACCCGCGCGAGGCGCTTGCGACGGACCCGCAGCAGCGGCTGCTGCTGGAGACCTCGTGGGAGGCGTTCGAGCGGGCGGGCATCGACCCCGCCGCGCTCCGGGGCAGCAACACCGGCGTGTTCGCGGGCGTCATCTCCCAGGACTACCTGCTGCGGCTGCACCAGAACCCCGAAGGGCTGGAGGGCTACATCGCCACGGGCAGCTCGGGCAGCGTGGCGTCCGGCCGGATCGCGTACACCTTCGGGCTCGAAGGCCCGGCTTTGACGGTGGACACGGCATGCTCGTCGTCCCTCGTCGCCCTGCACCTGGCCATGCAGGCGCTCCGTAACGGCGAGTGCGACGTCGCGCTGGCCGGCGGCGCGACCATCATGGCCACGCCCGGGACCTTCCAGGTCTTCTCGCGGCAGCGCGGCCTCGCCGCCGACGGCCGCTGCAAG
>NZ_AXVU01000107.1:0-4259 GCF_000482585.1 Streptomyces sp. CNQ329
GGGTTCGGGGGACGACGGCGACACCTTCTCCGTGCCCGACGGGGTGGCCTGCGTGCACCCCGTCACCGCGAGCAGGGGAAGACCGGCCGCGTACAGCAGGCGACGGCGGGGCAGCATCAGCGGTCGGCCGCTTCCGGCCGGCGTGTGTGCGGGGCGGGTTCGAAGCGCATCGAGCTGAGTACGGTGCGGACTTCGGCGACGTCCCCGGTCGCCGGGGTCGCCAGGCAGACCGTGGCCAGCACCTGGATCCCTTCCGCCGCGCCCGCCGGGCGGCGTACGGCCCACAGTTCCTCGGTGCCGCCCGCGACGACGCACGCCTTGCCCACCTTGCGCGCCTGCAGCCCGGGAGCGTGCTTTCCCGGCTTGTCGAGAAGTTGCAGCGTGATCAGCGTTCCGCGGCGGGGCAGTTGCCGCGGCGGGGTGGTGCAGGTGCCGTCCGGGCCGGTGGGGCAGGGCTCGGGGGACGGTTCGAGGGCCAGGCTCGCGACGTAGCCGACGTACTCGCCCTCCGGCGAGTCCGTACGCACCGTGCGGCTGCTCCAGCCCGCCGGTACCTGGAGCGTGAGGTCGGACAGCTCCGGCAACCGGGTCTCGGCGTCCCGCTGTTCCGCCGTCCCGCTCCCGGCGGCGGGGGTCGCGTGACGGGGCGGCGGGTCGTCGGCGGGGAGCACCTGGGGCAGCAGTACGCCGACGGCCGCGGCGGTCGCGGTCGCCCCCCACACCGCGCGCCGCCGGCGGCGGCGCCGCAGCACCCGTCCCCGTATCCGCTCCATCCGCTCGGCGGGCGCGATCGGCCGCGGGACGGCCTGCTCCAGCAGCGCACGCAGCGCGCGCTCCTCCTCGGAGGACTCCCTGGACTCACCCCACTCGGCCGGCTCACCCCACCCGGCCGGCCGGGCCCGCGAACCGCCCGGCTCGCCGGCCCCCGCCGTCTCAGCCGCGTTCCCGGCCACCGGACTCACCGCCCTCCACCAGTTCCGCCGCGGGCAGCAGCCCGCGCAGGGTACGCAGCGCCTTGGCGGACTGGCTTTTGACCGTGCCCGGCGCGCAGCCGAGGGTCGCCGCGGTGTCCTGGACGCTCAGGTCCTCGAAGTAACGCAGGACGACCACCGCGCGCTGCCGCGCCGGAAGGCGCCGTATCGCCGCGGCGAGCGACTGCTCCAGATCCACCTGGGCGAACGCGTCGGACGCCGCGGCCGTGTCGGGCAGCTCGCCGTGCGGTACCTCGCCCCACCAGTGGCGGCGCCACCAGGAGATGTTGGTGTGCACCATGGCCGTACGGACGTACGCCTCGGGGCTGCCGTCCGCGATCTGCTCCCACTTCGGCCACACCTTGGCCAGCACTGTCTGCAGCAGGTCCTCGGCGAGCTGGGCGTCCCCGGTGAGCAGCCAGGCGACGCGGAGCAGCCGCGGCCCGCGGGCCGCCACGAACTCCTCGAATCCCGGCGGCTGCGCCGCGCCCCGCCTCAGCATCCTGCGCCTGCCATCCGGTCCCCACTTCACGTCGCACACCTGTCGAACGCGATGGGGTCCCCGCCCGGTTGCCTCGCCCGGCTGTACGCCTACCGCCACATGCCGCGCGACGTCTGCCGCGTCACGCTACTGACCCACCCGGCCGTCGACGCACTCGCGCAGCAGGTCCGCGTGACCGCAGTGCCGCGCGTACTCCTCGACCCGGTGCACCCACAGCTCGCGCACCGAGGTGCCGTCCTTGGGCAGCCGGGCGCCGAGGTCGGGGTACGCGGCCAGCACGGCGTCGCACTCCGCCTGCTCGCGGGCCAGGTCGGCGAAGGCGGCGTCGACGAGCGCCTGGTCGGCGGCGGCGCCGTCGAAGTCCGCGTCGCGCTCACCGTAGATCTTGGGGGCGGGGTCCTCCGGCACGACCCAGTTGCGCCAGTCCCGCTCCACCTCGGCGAGGTGACGTATGAGCCCGAGCAGCGACATGGTCGACGGCGGTACGGAACGGCGCGCCAACTGCTCAGCGTTCAGCCCCTCGCACTTCATCTGCAGCGTGAGCCGGTAGTTGACCAGGAAGTCCTGCAACGTGGCCAGCTCGCCGTCGGGGCTGGAGTCGTTGTTGCGGGGGTCCTTGTCGGGGTCCGCCCACATGTCGGGGTAGACGCTGGCCTCGGTCCACCGCTGGGGCGCGTCGTCGTCACTCACCGTACACACGATGCTGACCGGCGACCGGACACGCAAGCGAATATCGCCGTGCGCGGAAGCCACGCGGGGACGCGCGCGGAAGATGTGCCGGCGGAAGCCGCACGAGGGCCCGGCGGAGCGGGCGGCGGAGCTGCCGGCGCGCGGATACGCCGGCGGCCGTTCTGGCGCTACAGCCTGGTCTACGACGCACCGGTCTGACAGGCCCGCCACGGCGGCCCTGATCTCGGCCAGGGTCTCCGCGGGCTCGGCGGTGGGCGCCGTCATGTGCACGGGTACGGCCTCCGCGCGGGCCGGGTGCCTGGCGAGCCCCGCGAGCGGGTTCGCGAGCGCGGCCGGCAGGGCGGCGACACGGTCGGCGGCCCCGGCCTCGCGGGAGCACCCGACGCGATCAGCCGAGGGATGGCGCCGGGTGAAGCGGTCGAGCGCGTCCAGTGCTGCCATGCGCACACGCTCCTCAGGTGCCGCAAAGTCTGTTGACTTCGAAGGACAGGGTGTTACAACGTTGCACCCGACTGTCGGGGGGTGGACGGAGGGCTGTCGGTGCAGACCGGTGGGCAGGTGGAGGGACGGGCCCGGGAGCGGGACGGTGCGGCTTGGGCGATTCCGGCGGCGCTGGGCGTCGACGCCGTGGGGACCGGGCTCTACCTGCCGCTTTCCATGGTCTACTTCCTCGCCGTCACCGACCTCTCCGAGGCCCGCGTCGGCCTCCTCATGACCGCCGTGACCGCCTGCGCGCTGCTGCTTCCGCTGCTCGTCGGGCGGGTCGTGGACCGCGTCGGCCCGCGGCCGGTGGTGGTCGCGGGGCAACTGCTGCAGGCCGGCGGGTTCCTGCTCTACCTGGCCGTGGACGGGCCGGCGTCGCTGTTCGCCGCGGCGCTGGTCGAGGCGGCCGGGCTGCGCGTGTACTGGTCGTCGGTCTTCGCGCTCATCGCCGAGCAGGGCGACGACCGTGCCCGGGACCAGTGGTTCGCCCGTGCCGCGATGATCCGCGCGGCCGGGACCGGTGCCGGGACCGTGCTCGCCGGGGTACTGCTGGGGCTCGCCTCGCAGAACGCGTACCGGGGGATGATCCTGGCGAACGCCCTGTCCTTCGTGCTCGCCGCCGGTGCCGTCACCTTCTTCGTACGCGGCCGTCCGCGCCCGGCCGCCGGGGACGTCGCCGGCAAGCCCGCCGACGGCGTGCGCCACCTGCTGCGCAACCGCGCCTATCTGATGCTGATCGGCGTCAACGTACTGTTCAACGTCTGCACCGTCCTCCTCGCCGTGGCCACCCCCGTCTACGTCGTCCGCGGGCTCGACGCGCCCGGCTGGGCGGTCGGCGCGTTTCTGGCCCTCACCACCGCCGTCGTCGCCACCTCCACCGCCGCGGTCACCCGCCGCATCCGCCGGCACACCTCCCGCGGAGGCGCGATGGCCTGGGGAGGGGTGGCGTGGGCGGGGTGGTGCGGGGCCCTGGCGCTCGCGGCGCTGCTGCCGGACGGTCCCGTGCTGGTCGGTTATCTGGCGCTGGTGATGCTGCTCTGGGCGGCGGCGGAGATGCTGCACGGTCCGGCCTCCAACGCGCTCTCCGCGGACGCGGCGCCGGAGGGCGCGCGGGGCACGTACCTGGCGGCGTTCCAGTACTCGTTCGCGACGGCGGACATGGTCACGCCTGGCCTCTTCGGGCTCCTGTACGGCGTGGAGCGGGTGCTGCCGTGGGTGGTGGTCGGCTTCCTGGCACTGCTCGCGAGCGCGCTGATACGGCCGCTGGAGAGGCGGCTTACGGCCGGCGGGGAGGACGCGAAGGGGGCGGCGGCACCGGCGGGGGCCTGAAGGCCGCCACGCGGCACGTACGGGTGCCGGGGGCCCGGCGACGTACGGCACCCCCGCGGACGGCCAACGACATGCGCTCCGGCGGCAGACGCGCGCGTACCGCCCTGGACGCGCCCCGCGGGGCGGGGAGCGACGTTTCCCGCGTGATCTGTTGTTTCCCGTCCTCCGCAACGCCGTTCACCCGCCGTTCCGCCGCGCCGTCGAAACTCGCTGGTCGCCCCCCGCAACGCGAAGGAGAGGCCCGCATCATGAACGACGGACACATCGAAGGTGCCGAAGAAGGG
>NZ_AXVU01000108.1:0-4235 GCF_000482585.1 Streptomyces sp. CNQ329
GAAGGACGGCCGGCCGAGGGTGTCCAGGACCGGGTCGAGCACCCGCACGTCGGCGTGCTCCGCCCGGCCGAAGGTCAGCACCGGGCCGCCGGTGAGCGAGCGCATCGCGACGACTCGCGGGTCGTCGGCGTTGAGGACGGCGGTGCCGCCGGGTGCCAGCCCTTGGACCAGCTCGCCTTTGGCCCGGGCGATCGCCCCGCGTGAGCCGAACTCGCCGAGGTGGGCCTGGCCGACGTTGAGGACGACGGCGATGTCGGGCGCGACCAGCCCGGTGAGCGCGGCGATGTCACCGACGCGGCGGGCCCCCATCTCCAGGACCAGGAACCGGGTGCCCATGTCGGCGCGCAGCATGGTCAGCGGCACGCCCAGCTCGTTGTTGAGCGAGCCGACCGTGGCGACCGTCGGCGCGGCGCCCGCCAGCACGGCCGCCACCAGGTCCTTGGTGCCGGTCTTGCCCTGAGAGCCGGTCAGTGCCACGACGGTCAGCCCGCGGCGCAGCCGGGCGACGACGTGGGCGGCGAGCACCCCCAGCGCGGCCTGGACGTCCTCGACGACGACGGTGGGCAGCGGCGTGGGCCGGGAGCCGAGCACGGCGACCACGCCGGCCCGGCCGGCCTGCCGGGCGTAGTCGTGGCCGTCGACGCGCTCGCCGGCGACGGCCACGAAGAGGCCGCCCGGCTCGGCCTGCCGGCCGTCGAGCACGGGCGGAGCGGTCACCGTCACGGCGCCGTCGCCCTCGACCGTCCCGCCGACGACCGCGGCGATCTCGCGGAGGCTGAGCGGGATCATGCCCGCCCGGCGGGGAAGCCGGGGAGCGGGAGCGAGGCCGGAGAGGTAGAGGTAGAAGAGGCTGGTTCGCTGTGGGTCACGCCTCCATCGAAAGCAGCACCGTGTTGCGGGCACGTATGCGGTTTTCGATATGCCGACGATATATCGTCGGCATATCGAAAACCGCATACCCCCGGGCAACACCGCGTCCCGTTGACTGCGGGCATGACCTACGGCGAACCAGCACGAGCGGCGGCAGACCGCCCCCCATCGCCGGCGTCCGCTTGTTTCCCGGCCGCCCTCGGGACGGGAATCACCGTCTACGGCTGCGGGCGCGATGAGGCGACGTTGGTACGGGAGCTGGCACCCCGCCTCGGCGTGGTGCCGACCATCACCGCGGCAGCGGTGTCCGAAGACAATACCGACCTCACCTTCGGAAACCGATGCGTCAGCGTCGACCATAAGACCCGGATCACCGATGCCACTCTTCTTGCGCTCAGCCGGGCGGGCGTCTCCTACATCTCCACCAGAAGCATCGGGTGCAACCATATCGACGTGGCGTACGCGGAGCGCGTCGGCATCTGCGTGGAAAACGTCTCCTACTCCCCCGACAGCGTGGCCGACTACACGCTGATGCTCATGCTGATGGCGGTCCGGCATGCGAAAGCCACCCTCCGCCGTGCAGACGTCCACGATTACAGGCTGCACGAGACGCGCGGGAAGGAACTGCGCGATCTGACCATCGGGGTCGTGGGGACGGGACGCATCGGCGCGGCAGTCATGGCCCGGCTGCGGGGCTTCGGCTGCCGCATCCTCGCCTACGACGCGCACCCCACCGCCGCCGCGGAACACGTGTCTCTCGGGGAACTGCTGCGGCTGAGCGACATCGTCACGCTCCATACGCCGCTCACCCCGGAAACACACCACCTCCTCGATCGTCAGCGCATCGACCGGATGAAGCACGGCGCCTTCGTCGTCAACACCGGACGCGGCGCACTGCTGGACACCCACGCCCTCCTCACGGCACTGGCGGACGGCAGATTGGGGGGCGCCGCGCTGGACGTCGTCGAAGGTGAGGAAGGAATCTTCTACACCGACCGCAGAAACACGCCCATCGAAAGCGGGCCCTTGGTGCGGCTCCAGGAGATGCCGAATGTGCTCATCAGCCCGCATACCGCGTACTACACGGACCACGCATTGAGCGACACGGTCGAGAACTCGCTCACCAACTGCCTGGATTTCGAAAGAAGGAGTCGGCATGACTAGGCTGAAGGTCGGAATCCTCTTCGGGGGCTGCTCCGAGGAGCATCCGGTCTCCGTGAAGTCCGCGCAGGAGGTCGCACGGAACCTCGATCCCGACAAGTACCAGCCCTTCTACGTCGGGATCACCGACAACGGCGTCTGGAAGCTCTGCGACGGCCCGGGCCTGGACTGGGAGCGGGGCAACTGCCGTCCGGCTCTGCTGTCACCGGACCGGAGCGCGCGCGGGCTCCTCGTCCTGGAGCAGGGACGGTACGGAACGATCGGCCTGGACGTCGTCCTGCCCGTCCTGCACGGAAAACTCGGCGAGGACGGCGCGATACAGGGTCTGCTGGAGCTGGCCGGCATCCCCTACGTGGGATGCGATATCCAGAGTTCGGTGCTGTGCATGGACAAAGCCCTCACCTACGGCGTCGCCAGAAGCGCGGGAATCGCCACGCCGGAGTTCTGGACGGTCACCGCGGATGAGGATATCGCCCCGGACCGGCTGACCTATCCCGTTTTCGTGAAGCCGGCCCGCTCCGGCTCGTCCTTCGGTGTCAGCAAGGTGTCCCGGCCGGAGGACCTGCCGAGTGCGGTGAAGACTGCACGGCAGTACGACGCGAAGGTGCTGATCGAGGCGGCGGTGGCCGGCAGCGAGGTCGGGTGCGCCCTCCTGGGCACCGGGGCCGGAGTGGTCACGGGCGAGGTGGACCGGGTCGCCCTCTCGCACGGCTTCTTCAAGATCCACCAGGAGGAGAACCCCGAAAGCGGTTCCGAGAACTCCACGTTCATCGTTCCCGCCGACATCCCGGCGGAGTCGCGGTCGCTCGTCCTGGACACCGCGACAACCGTCTATCGCGCCCTGGGATGCAGAGGGCTGTCGCGCGTCGACCTGTTCCTCAAGGAGGACGGAGAAGTCGTCCTCAACGAGGTCAACACCTTTCCCGGACTGACCTCCTACAGCCGTTATCCGAGGATGATGGCGGCGGCGGGGATGCCGCTCTCCCGGGTGATCGACCAGATGGTGTCGTCGGCATTGGAGGGAAACCCCCGGTGAACGAGGACTTCGCCTTCGTGGACGAGCTCGTGCCCGGCATACGGTGGGACGCCAAGTACGCCACGTGGGACAACTTCACCGGCAAACCGGTGGACGGATACCTGGCCAATCGCATCGTCGGCACGAGGGCCCTGTGCAGAGCCCTCGCCAGGGTGCGGGAAAAGGCGGAGTCCCGCGGGTTCGGCCTGCTGCTCTGGGACGGCTACCGCCCGCAGCGGGCCGTGGACTGCTTCCTGCGCTGGTCGGAGGAGCCGGAGGACGGGCGTACGAAGCAACGGCACTATCCGAACATCGGCAGAGCCGACATGTTCGAGCACGGGTATGTCGCCGCCAGGTCCGGCCACAGCCGGGGCAGCACCGTGGACCTCACGCTCTACCAGCTGGACACCGGTGAACTCGCCCCCATGGGAGGCGACCACGACCTGATGGATCCCCTCTCGCACCACGGTGCGGAAGGGATCACACCGAGCGAGGCGGGAAACCGTGACTACCTCCGGTCCACCATGGAGACCTGCGGTTTCCGCGCGTACGAGTGCGAGTGGTGGCATTACACGCTGAGGGCCGAGCCCTATCCGGACACCTACTTCGATTTCCCCGTCGGCTGAGGTGTCCCCGGTGCGTCTGTTCGCCCTCCGGCTGTGATCCCGGCGCGGCAACGGGCCGGCGGCACCGCGCGCCGGCTCAGCGCCCGGACGCCGGGGCGATGCCGCGGAGCACCGTGGTGACCAGGTCGGCCGTGAACTCCGGGCGGACGGCCGGCGGCTCCTGCGGGCCGGGGGCGAAGAGCCGCGGGAGGATCAGCTCGTGGCACGCGCCCATGATCAAGGTGGCCGCCGCCTCCGGGCTCGCGTCCGCGGCGATACGGCCCAACTCCTGCTCGGCGCGGAGGTAGTCGGCCAGTGCGGCGCGCAACCCTCCCCCGCTCTCGGGGTGGAGGCCGGAGCCGTGGAAGAGGACGAGGACCTTCGGCTGGGCGAGGAGACCGGCGAACGCCGGCAGAATGCGGGTGATCACGGCGAAGCCGCGGTCGAGGTACGCGCGCAGGTTGGCCTCCACGGTGCCCTCCCCGGGCACCGGGGGTCCGCCGGCCGCGGCCATGACCTCGTGGACGTGGGCCTTCAGGGCCAGGGCGAGCAACTCCTCCTTGCCCGCGAAGTGGTTGTACAGC
>NZ_AXVU01000109.1:0-4210 GCF_000482585.1 Streptomyces sp. CNQ329
GGCCGACGCCGACGCCGTCACCCACGCCACGCTCCACCGCGACGACGACACCCCCCACCGCCTCGCCCTCGCGCTCGCCCACACCCACGCCCACGGCCTCGCGACAGGCCCCGACGCCCCCGCCCCCGCCCATCTGCCCGACCTGCCCACCTACCCCTTCCAGCACCAGCACCTCTGGCTCGACGCCACCCCCGCCGCTCCGGCGGAACCCGCGTCCCACTCCCTGGTCGGCCCGCCGGTGGAGCGCGCCGACGGCGACGGCCTCCTCTTCACCGGCCGCCTCTCCCTCCGCACCCACCCCTGGCTCGCCGACCACACCGTCGCCGGCACCGTCCTCCTCCCCGGCACCGCGCTCCTCGAACTCGCCCTGCACGCCGGCCATCTCGCCGGCTGCGCCCACCTGGACGAACTCGCCCTCGAATCCCCCCTCGTGCTGCCGGACGACGACGCCGTCGACCTCCAGGTGACCGTGGGCGGCGCGGACGAGGGCGGCCGGCGGACCGTCGTCGTCTACGCCCGGCCGCACGGTGATCCGGCGGGCGAGGCGTGGTCGCGGCACGCCACCGCCACCGTCCTGCCGGCCTCTTCGGAGCCCTCGCCGCCGCCCGCCGCCCCCGCGTGGCCGCCGGCGGACGCGACCCCCCTCTCCCTCACCTCGCTCTACGCGGACCTCGACGCGACCGCGCTCACCTACGGCCCCGCCTTCCGGGGGCTGCGCGCCGCCTGGCGCCAGGGCGGCGACATCCTCGCCGAGGTCACCCTCCCCGAGCACGCCGGCCACGCCGGCCGGTTCGCGGTGCACCCGGCCCTGCTCGACGCCGCCCTGCACGCCATCGGCCTCGACGACCACCCCGACCGCGACCGCGAGGACGGCGACGGCGCACCGCGGCTGCCCTTCACCTGGCAGGGCGTCCGGCTCCACCCCACCGCCGCCGCCCCCGCCACCCTCCGCGCCCGCCTCACGCCCACCGGCTCCGACACGGTCGCCCTGGTGGCCACGTACGCGGACGGCGCGCCCGCCGTCTCCGTGGAACGGCTCAGCCTGCGCCCCCTGCCCGTCGCGGAGTTGCGCACGCGCGCGGACTCGCTGTACGAGGTGGAGTGGTCGGCGCCGACGGGCCGCCCCGGCGCCCGTACCCCCGCGGAAGGCGACGACCAGCCCGTCCTCCACGTGGAAGAGGCCCCCGACGCGGCCGACATACCCGCCGCGAGCCGCGCCGTCCTGCTCGGCACCCTGCGCGCGCTGCAGACCTGGCTGGCCGACGAGCAGAACGCCGACCGCCGCCTGGCCGTCGTCACCCGGAACGCGGTCGCCCTCGGCGACGAGTCGCCGAACCTGGTGCACGCGCCGGTCTGGGGACTCGTCCGGTCCGCGCAGGAGGAACACCCCGATCGCCTCGTGCTGGTCGACACCGACGACCGTGAGGAGTCCCGGCGCGCCCTCCCCGCCGCCGTCGCCTCCGGCGAGCCGCAGCTCGCCCTCCGCGGCGGCACGCCGCACATCCCCCGTCTCGTACGGGCCGACACCCGCCCGGACGCGGCGGCGCCGGCCCCCGGGTTCGCCGACGGCACGGTGCTCGTCACCGGGGGCACCGGCACGCTCGGCGCGCTCGTCGCCCGGCACCTGGTCACCGTGCACGGCGCGAAGCGCCTGCTGCTGACCGGCCGGCGCGGGTCGGCCGCGCCCGGCGCCGACGCGCTGGCCGCCGAGTTGACGGCGGCAGGCGCCGACGTCACCGTCGCCGCGTGCGACGTGGCGGACCGGGCGGCGCTGACGGCGCTGCTGGCCGGCATCCCCGCGGACCGCCCGCTGACGGCCGTCGTGCACGCGGCCGGGACGACGGACGACGGCGTGATCGACTCGCTCACGCCGGAGGCCGTGGACCGCGTCCTGGCGCCGAAGGCGGAAGCCGCCTGGACCCTGCACGAGCTGACCTGCGAACTGCCCCGGCCACCGGCCGCGTTCGTGCTGTTCTCGTCCTTCGCCGGCACCGGCGGGGCGGCGGGCCAGGCGAACTACGCCGCCGCCAACGCCTTCCTCGACGCCCTCGCCCACCACCGGCAGGCCGCCGGGCTGCCGGCGACCTCGCTGGCGTGGGGGCTGTGGGAGTCCGCCTCCGGCATCACCGCCGCCCTCGACGCGGCGGACCTGGCGCGCATCGGACGTACCGGCGTCGCGCCGCTGGCGACCGCCGAGGCCCTGGCCCTCTTCGACGCGGCCCTCGCCCGCCCCGCGGACCGGCGGCCCCCCGCCCTCGCGCCCGTGCGGCTCGTCCCGGCCAGGCTGCGGGCCATGGCCGCCGCCGGGGAGTTGCCCGCCCTGCTGCGGCGGCTGGTCCGCACGCCGGCCGCGACGGCGGCCGGTGCCCCCGAAGAACCGGCACACGATCTCGTCGCCCGGCTGTCCGCGCTCCCCGAGGCCGAACAGGACGCCGCCCTGCTGGAGTTGGTACGCGGCCAGGTGGCGGAGGTGCTCGGGCACGCCGACCCGGCGCAGGTCGAAGCGGAGCGCGGCTTCAAGGACCTCGGCTTCGACTCCCTCACCGCGATGGAGCTGCGCAACCGGCTCCAGCGGGCCACCGGCACCCGGCTCCGCGCCACCTTGGTCTTCGACTTCCCCGCCCCCGCGGCGGTCGCCGAGCACCTGCGGGAACAGCTCGACCTGGGCCCGGCCGACCCCGCGCACACCCTGCTCGGCGAACTGGACCGGCTGGAGGACAGCCTGACCGCGCTCGCCGGGCGCGCCACCGCACTCGGCGCCGACCGCGGGCGCATCACCGTACGGCTGCGGAGCCTGCTGGCGCGCTGGCACGACGCGGCGCAGGACGCGGGCACCGCGCAGCCGGAGAGCCGCGGCGATCTCGACGCCGCGACGGACGACGACCTTTTCGATCTGGTCGAGAACCTGGGGAACTCCTGACATGGCAGACCGCAGCGGCCCCGCGCAGGGGACCGACAACGAGGCCAAGCTCCGCGACTACCTGAAGCGGGCCATCGCCGACGCCCAGGACGCCCGGCAGCGGTTGCGCGAGTCCGAGGAGCGGGTGCGCGAGCCGATCGCGATCGTCGGCATGGCCTGCCGCTTCCCGGGCGGCGCCGACACCCCCGGGGGGCTGTGGGAGCTGGTCGCCGGGGGCGGTGACGCCGTCGGCCCGTTCCCCGACGACCGCGGCTGGGACCTCGACGCGCTCTACGACCCGGACCCGGGGCGCAGCGGCACGACGTACACGCGAAGCGGGGGATTCCTGCGCGACGTCGCCGACTTCGACCCCGCCTTCTTCGGGATCTCGCCGCGGGAGGCGCTGGCGATGGATCCGCAGCAGCGGCTGCTGCTGGAGACGAGCTGGGAGGCGTTCGAGCGGGCGGGCATCGACCCGGCCGCGCTGCGCGGCAGCCGCACCGGCGTCTTCGCCGGCCTGATGTACCACGACTACGGCTCGCGGCTGCCGGAACTGCCCGCGGACCTGGAGGGGTACGTCGGCAGCGGCAGCGCCGGCAGCGTCGCGACGGGGCGGGTGGCGTACACGCTCGGCCTGGAGGGGCCCGCGGTGACGGTGGACACGGCGTGTTCGTCGTCGCTGGTGGCGGTGCACCTGGCGGTGAACGCACTGCGTCTCGGGGAGTGCGGTCTCGCCCTGGCGGGCGGGGTGTCGGTGATGGCGACGCCGGACACCTTCGTGGAGTTCAGCCGGCAGCGCGGCCTGGCGCCGGACGGCCGGTGCAAGTCGTTCGCCGCCGCGGCGGACGGCGCGGGCTGGTCGGAGGGCGCGGGGCTGCTGCTGCTGGAGCGGCTGTCGGACGCGCGGCGGCACGGGCGGCGGGTGCTGGGGCTGGTGCGCGGCTCGGCGGTGAACCAGGACGGGGCGAGCAGCGGGCTGACCGTACCCAACGGGCCGTCGCAGCAGCGCGTCATCCTCGACGCGCTGGTGAACGCCGGGCTGGCCGAGTCGGACGTGGACGCGGTGGAGGCGCACGGCACGGGCACGGAGCTGGGTGACCCGATCGAGGCGGAGGCGCTGCTGGCGACGTACGGGAAGGGGCGGGCGGAGGACCGGCCGCTGTGGCTGGGGTCGGTGAAGTCGAACATCGGGCATGCGCAGGCGGCGGCGGGTGTGGCGGGGATCATCAAGATGGTCCTGGCGATGCGGCACGGGCAGTTGCCTGCGACGTTGCATGTGGACGAGCCGACGCCGCACGTGGACTGGGAGTC
>NZ_AXVU01000110.1:0-4060 GCF_000482585.1 Streptomyces sp. CNQ329
ATCCGCAACGACGACACCACAACCCGATTCCTCACCACACTCACCACCCTCCACACCCACCACCACCCCATCGACCTCACCCCCCACCTCCCCACTGACGACCGCACCGCCGAGCTCCTGCCCGAGCTGCCCACCTACCCCTTCCAGCGGGAGAGCTACTGGCTCCAGACCCCGGCGCAGCTCACCAGCGCGTCCGACCTCGGCCAGATCAGCAGCGCCCACGAGTTCCTGAGCGCGGCCGTCCAGCTCGCCGACGGCAACGAAGACTCGGGGGTCGACAGGCAGGGCTCGTACGCCACCACCGTGTTCACCGGCCGGGTCGGCCTGGGCACCCACCCCTGGCTCGCCGACCACGCCGTCGCCGGCACGGTCCTGCTGCCCGGCACCGCTCTCGTGGACCTCGCCCTGCACACCGGCGACCACACCGGCGCCACCCACCTCGACGAACTGACCCTCCAGGCACCGCTGGTGCTGGATGAGGCCGTCACGCGCGACCTCCAGGTCACGACGAGCCCCGAGGCGGGCGCCGAGGACGGCGGCCCCGGCCGCTGGCAGGTCGCCATCCACTCCCGGCCGCACACCGACGACGAGGCCGAGCCCGAGCCGTGGACCTGCCACGCCACCGGCACCCTCACCGCCGAACCGGCCGAAGCGGCCGAGCCGCTCACGCAGTGGCCGCCCGCCGGCGCGCAGCAGCTCGACATCGCGGACCTCTACGCCCGGATGGCAGCGGCAGGATACGAGTACGGGCCCGCCTTCCAAGGCGTCACCGCCGCTTGGTCCCACCAGGACGGCACCCTCCACGCGGACATCGGCCTCGCCGAAGACGCCGACACCGCGGGCCACACCATCCACCCCGCGCTGCTCGACGCCACCCTTCACCCGCTCGCCACCCGCAGCCTCAGCGACGACGGCGACGGTGCCGGAGAACTCCGGCTGCCGTTCGCGTGGAGCGGTGTGTCCGTCCACGCCACCGGCGCCACCCGGCTCCGCGCCACCCTTGTGCCCACCGGCGAGCACGGCCACGACCTGGCCCTCCACGCCTGGGACCCCACCGGCGCCCCCGTCGCCACCATCACCGCCCTCAACACCCGGCCCGTCGACCCCACCGCGCTCACCACCGGTGGCGCCGACGAGGGCGCTGCCACCCGCAACAGCCTCTTCCAGCTCTCCTGGACGCCGCCCCAGGCGCGACAGAACGACTCCGCCCAGATCGACTTCGATCAGGTGGATCTCTACGTCGCACCTCCGGCCGCCGAGGACACCCCGGCCGCGGCCCACGCCGCGACCGAAGCCCTTCTCACCCACCTGAAGGGCTGGCTGGCGGACAACGACGAGACCGACCGACGGCTCGTCGTCCTCACCCACCGCGCCGTCGCCACCGGCCCGGCCGAGGACGTCCACCTGGCCCACGCGCCCCTGTGGGGCCTGGTCCGCACCGCCCAGAACGAAAACCCCGACCGCATCCACCTCATCGACACCGACACCCCGGTGGACATCGCGGCAAAGGTCACAGACGTACCCCACCTCGCCGAAGCCCTCGCCACAGGCGAACCCCAACTCGCCCTCCGTGACGGCCGGCTGCTCACTCCACGTCTCGCTCGGTCCACCACAGCCGACGCCGCCGCCCGGCCCCTCGATACCGAGGGCACCGTGCTCATCACCGGCGGCACCGGCGGCCTGGCCGGCCTGACGGCCCGTCACCTCGTCACGGAGCACGGCGTACGCCACCTCCTCCTCGCCTCCCGCAGCGGCCCCGACCACCCCAACGCCACCGCGCTGAGCGACGAACTCACCGAACTCGGCGCCCAGGTCACCCTCACCGCCTGCGACGTCACCGACCCCGACGCGGTACGCAGCCTCGTCGACTCCATCGACCGGCAGCGCCCCCTCACCGCCGTCATCCACACCGCGGGGGCCCTGGACGACGCCACTCTCACCAAGATCACGCCCGAGACGCTGCACCCCGTCCTGGCACCGAAGGTGGACGCCGCGTACCACCTGCACCGGGCCACCGAGGACCTGGACCTCGCGCACTTCGTTGTCTACTCCTCGGCCGCCGGCACCCTGGGCAACCCCGGCCAGGCGAACTACGCCGCCGCCAATACGTACGTGGACGCCCTCGCCCAGCACCGCACCCGGCAGGGACTCCCCACCACCAGCCTCGCGTGGGGCTATTGGGAGCAAGCCACCGGCCTGACCAGCCACCTCACCGACAACGAGGTCCGCAACGTCACCCACGGCACCGCTCCCCTCACCGCCGAGCACGCCCTCCACCTGCTCGACAGGGCCCTCACCACCCCCCAACCGCACCACCTCTGCCTCCCGGTCACGCCGTCCGCCCTGCGGAACCCGGACCGGCTGCCCGTCCTCCTCCGCGGCCTCGCCTCCCGGCCGGCCCGCCGCACCGCAGCCGGCTCGGCCGCGGGCGACGGCAACGCGCTCGCGGAGCAGCTCGCCGCGCTCTCCGAACCGGAGCAGCGGCACAAGGTCGTCCTGGACGTCGTACGCAGCAACATCGCCGCGGTACTCGGCCACGGCACCGCCGAATCCATCGACCCCCACCGCCCCTTCAAGGAACTCGGCTTCGACTCCCTCACCGCCGTCCAGCTCCGCAACCACCTCACCACGACCACAGCACTACGCCTCCCCGCCACCCTGATCTTCGACCACCCGACCCCCGACGCCCTCACCCGTCATCTCCTCGGCCGGCTCCTCGACACGGCGCCCGCCGGAAGCCGCACGCCCACCCCCCGCACCGTCACCGATGACGACCCCATCGCCATCGTCTCGATGGCCTGCCGCTACCCCGGCGAGGTCCGCTCCGCGGACGACCTGTGGCGGCTGGTCACCGAGGGCACGGACGCGATCTCGGAGTTCCCGGTCAACCGCGGCTGGGACCTCGACAACCTCTACGACCCGAACCCCGACGCGACGGGCAAGACGTACACCCGCCACGGTGCCTTCCTGCACGACGCAGACAAGTTCGACGCCGACTTCTTCCACATGAACCCGCGCGAGGCCCTGGCCACGGACCCCCAGCAGCGGCTGCTGCTGGAAACCTCCTGGGAAGCCTTCGAGCAGGCCGGCATCGACCCGACCAGCCTGCGGGACAGCAACACCGGCGTCTTCACCGGCGTCATCTACGCCGACTACGGCCCGCGCCTGATGCACCGGACCCCGGAGGGATTCGAGGGCTACCTCGGCAACGGCAGCGCGGCGAGCGTGGCGTCCGGCCGGGTGGCGTACACCTTCGGCCTCGAAGGCCCGGCCATGACCGTTGACACCGCCTGCTCGTCGTCGCTCGTGGGCATGCACCTCGCGGCGCAGGCGCTGCGCAACGGCGAGTGCGACCTCGCCCTCGCCGGCGGCGTCACCGTGATGTCCACGCCCTCCGCGTTCCTGGAGTTCTCCCGCCAGCGCGGCCTGGCCGCCGACGGCCGCTGCAAGCCCTTCGCCGACGCCGCCGACGGCACCGGCTGGGGCGAAGGCGCCGGCCTCGTGCTCCTGGAGCGCCTCTCCGACGCCCAGCGCAACGGACACCACGTCTTCGCGATCCTGCGCGGCTCGGCTGTCAACCAGGACGGCGCCTCCAACGGCCTCACCGCCCCCAACGGCCCCTCACAGCAGCGCGTCATCGAGCAGGCGCTGGTCAACGCCGGGCTGACCGCGGCTCAGGTGGATGCGGTCGAGGCGCACGGTACGGGCACGACGCTGGGCGACCCGATCGAGGCCCAGGCCCTGCTGGCCACCTACGGTCAGGCGCACGACGAGGAACGCCCGCTGTGGCTGGGCTCCATCAAGTCCAACATCGGCCACACCCAGGCCGCGGCCGGCGTCGCCGGCGTCATCAAGATGGTCGAGGCCCTGCGCCACGGACACCTTCCGCAGACCCTCCACGTCGACGAGCCCTCCAGCCACGTGGAGTGGGACAGCGGCCACGTCGCCCTGCTCACCGAGGCGCGGCCGTGGCCGGAGACGGGCGAGCCGCGGCGCGCGGGGGTCTCCTCGTTCGGGATCAGCGGCACCAACGCCCACGTGATCCTGGAGGCCGCGCCGG
>NZ_AXVU01000111.1:0-4021 GCF_000482585.1 Streptomyces sp. CNQ329
GCGCGGGGCCCGGGGTGAACACCCCGACCAGGTCGGAGCCGTTGACGACGAGCTGGCCGAGCAGGGCCAGCACCGCGCCGCCGGCCACCACCAGGGCGGTGTCGTACAGGCCGGACCAGGGGCGGGAGAACTGTGTGCCGGGCCAGTCCTCCCACCAGAACGCGATCATGGCCATGATCGGCAGCGCGAACGTGGTGAGCGGCCCGAGGACCTCCAGCGAGTGGAGGGCGCCGCCCGCGGCGGCGGACAGCAGCGCGGTGACGGGCAGGACGAAGGCCAGCCCGGCCAGGCCGCGTACCGGCTGGTGGCGTCGGGCGTCGGCCAGCGCGGCCGGACTCAGCGCGTCCGGCCGGCTGACCGAGGGTCGGGTGACGGGGGAGCCGGCAGACGGCGTGGTCGCCGACTGCTCAGAGGACATGTTCCAGCCGGATCGGCAGCCGGCGCAGCCGCCGGCCGGTCGCGTGGTGCACGGCGTTGGCGATGGCCGCGGCCACGCCGACCATGCAGACCTCGCCCGCGCCCTTCACCCCGGCCGGGTTGAACCGCAGGTCGGGTTCGTCGATGAAGTCGACGTCGATCTGCTGGACGTCCAGGTTGACCGGCACCGCGTAGTCCTCCAGCGTCGTGTTGAGGAACCCGCCGAACCGGGAGTCCACCTCGCTCTCCTCGCGCAGCGCCTCCCCGATCCCCCACACCACGCCGCCGCGGACCTGGCTGGCCGCGGTGACCGGGCTGGCCACCCGGCCGCAGTCCACGACGGAGACCACGCGCGGTACGCGGATGCGCCGCGTGGTCCGTTCGATCCGGACCTCGACGAAGTGCGCGACCCAACTGAAGGTGACGAACTCGGGATAGACCGGTCCGCCGACGGCGATGACGCCCTTGTCGAGTTGCGCGAGGTCGTCCCGGCCCTGGCCGGGCGCGAGCGTGGTGGCCTCCGCCGTCACCTCCGGCTCGCCCGTGGCACGGACCGCTGCGCTGACGTCCACGTCGCCGGAGCCGGCGACGCCCAGGGCCTCGCGCAGTTCGCCGAGGGCGGCCTGCACGGCGGGCAGCGCGCTCGCGGTGCCCCAGGAACCGGCGGTGAGGTGCTGCGGCGCCACCGAGGTGTCGCTGGCCCGTACGGTCACCGTGTCCACCGGCACGCCGAGGTCCCGCGCGACGAGCAGCGCGACGGCCGAGCGGAGGCCCTGGCCGAACTCGTGCCCGCCGACGCCGACGGTGAGGGTGCCGTCGGCCACCGCGGACAGGTGCGCGACGACCGGCACGATGCCGCCGGGATAGCAGCCGGCCGCCACGCCCCAGCCGACGGCCGAACCGTCCTCGGCGGTCATCGAGCCCGGCGTGGGATCGCGCGCGTCCCAGCCGAACCGGGCCGCGCCGCGGCGCAGGCACTCGGCCAGGTGCCGGCCGGAGAACGGCAGGCCGGTGACCGGGTCGGCGGCGGCGTCGTTGGCCAGCCGCAGCTCCACCGGGTCGCGGCCGGTCGCGTAGGCGAGTTCATCCATGGCCGACTCGAAGGCGAACATGGACGGGCTCTCGTGCGGCGAGCGCATGAAGCCGGGGGTCTGCACGTCGGTACGGACCAGGCGTTGCTCGCCGCGGAACGCGGGTGTCGCGTAGAGCCGGGACGAGACCGTGGTGATCTCGCTCGGGAACAGGTCGTGCCGCGAGGTCTGCTGGTCCGTCTCGTGGATCGCGGCGAGGAGTTCGCCGTTCTCGTTCGCGCCCAGCCGCACCTGGTGCACCGTGTTCGGCCGGAACGCGCCCAGGTGGAAGACCTGCGGCCGCGGCAGCGCCATCTTCACCGGCCTGTCGAGCCGGCGCGCGGCGACGGCGATCGGGCCGAGGTGCAGGTGCATGGCGTTCTTCTGGCCGAAGCCGCCGCCGACGTACGGCGAGCGGACCTCGACGTCGGCCGGGTCGATGCCGAGTTGGGTGGCGAGCCCGAACCGTACGCCGTTCGCGTTCTGGGTGGTGTCGTCGACGATCAGCCGGTCGCCCTCCCACTGCACGACGCTCGCGTTGGGCTCCATCGGCATCGCGTGCTGGACCGGATGCTCGTACGTGGCCGCGACCTGCACCGGGCTGGCCGCGAACGCCGCGTCCGCGTCGCCGACCTTGACGTCGGCCAGGAACGGCAGCGGGATCGCCTGTTCCTGCAGTACGGTCTCGGCGCCCTCGGCGTCGATCTTCACCGTGAAGGGCTCCTCCCGGTACTCGGCCGTGACCAGCTGCGCCGCCTCGGTGGCGGCGACCAGGGTGTCGGCCACGACCAGCGCGATCGGCTGGCCGCGGTAGGCGATGTGGTCGTCCCGCAGCGGCTGGAGGCTCTGCACGGCGTGCCCGCCGGCCATGAGGAAGCCGACGTCGTGCAGCTCGTCCGGCCCGAACCGGGTGATCACCAGCCGGACGCCGGGCACGGCCTCCGCGGCGGCCGTGTCGACGCTCAGCACCCGTCCCTTGCCGATCCGCGCGGTGGCCCACGTTCCGTGCGCGACGTTCTCGGGTACGCGGTCCACGGCGTAGCGGGCGCGGCCGGTGACCTTCTCGTACGCGTCGACGCGGCGGGTGTCGAGCGGCCGGCCGGCGGTGGCGGGGGCGTCGGTGGCGGTCATCGGGTGGCTCGCTCTCCGGCGATGCGCAGCGCGTCGGCGACGGTGCGGATGCCCAGTTCGATGCGGAATCCGTTCTCGATTCCGGGGCGCGCCGCCGCGAAGGCGGCCTCCCCGGCCTGCCGGGCGGTCTGCGGCGTCAGCCGCCGCCCGACCAGGGTCTGCTCGGCCTCGGCGGCCCGCCACGGCCGGGTCGCCACGCCGCCGAGCCCGATGCGGCACTCGTCCACCGTGCCGTCCGCGTCGACGGTCAGGCCGACGGCCGCGGCGGCGAGGGCGAACGCGTAGGACTCGCGGTCGCGGATCTTGAGGTAGGCGGACCCGCGGCCGGCCGGGGTCGCGGGCACGCGGATGCGGACGATCAGCTCGTCCGGGGCGAGCACGTGTTCGCGGGTCGGGTCGTCGCCGGGTTCGACGTGCAGGTCGGCCAGCGGCACGCTGCGTTCCCCGCCGGGGCCGACGACGTCGACGACGGCGTCGAACGCGACGAGCATGACGGCGAAGTCGCCGGGGTAGGTGGCGATGCACGCGTCGCTGCCGCCGAGCAGCGCGTGGGCGCGGTCGTGGCCGCCGAGGGCGGCGCAGCCGCTGCCCGGGGCGCGTTTGTTGCACGGGAACTCCGTACCGTTGCGGAAGTACGGGCAGCGGGTGCGCTGCAGCAGGTTCCCGCCGACGGTCGCCATGTTCCGCAACTGCTGCGACGCCGCGCGCCACAGCGACTCCGACAGGCCCGGGTAGCGGTCGCGGATCACCGGGTGGTCGGCCACGTCGGCCATCCGGGCGCCGGCCCCGAAGACGAGTTCGCGCTCGCCGGCGTCGATGGTGTCGAGTTCGGCGATCCGGTGGACGTCGACGACGGTGGGCGGGGTCTCGATCTCCAGCTTCATCAGGTCGTACAGGGTGGTGCCGCCGGCCAGGATCCTGGTGCCGGACGGCGCGGTGCGCAGCGCGGCGACGGCGGCGTCCACGGTGTCCGGCGCGACGTAGGCGAAGGGGCGCACGGCGTCACGCCCCTTTCCGTACGGCGTCGGCGGTCGGCCGTACGGTGTCCGCGGTCTCCCGCGCCGCGTCCGCGGTCTGCCGTACGGCGGCCACGATGCCCACGTAGGCGGCGCAGCGGCAGATGTTGCCGCTCATGTACTCGCGGATCTCGTCGTCGCTCCCGCAGTGCCCCTCGGCGACGCACGCGATACCGGACATGATCTGGCCGGGCGTGCAGTACCCGCACTGCAACGCGTCATGGTCGATGAACGCCTGCTGCAACGGGTGCAGACCGCCGTCCGCATCGGCGACGCCCTCGATGGTGGTCACCGCCTGACAGTGAGGATGTAGGTGAGCGTTCCCCGGCGGGGTCTGACCCAACGCCTGACTGACTCAGGGTCTTCAACGGGATCTGTCGGCCCTGT
>NZ_AXVU01000112.1:0-3997 GCF_000482585.1 Streptomyces sp. CNQ329
GGTGAGGCGGGGGCGGCTCGGGCGGTGGCGGAGGGTTTCCGGTCGCGTGAGCTGCATGTCAGCCATGCGTTTCACTCGCCGCACATGGACGGGATGCTGGATCCGTTCCGCGAGGTCGTCCGTACTCTCACCTTCCGCCCGCCGCGGATTCCTCTGGCGGGTGACGCGGGGCGGCTGGTGGATCCGGAGTACTGGGTGCGTCAGGTGCGTGAGCCGGTCCGGTTCGCCGACGCGGTCGATGCGCTGCGTGCAGCCGGTGTGACCACGTACGCCGAAATCGGCCCCGACGCCGCACTCACCACCCTCGCCGCGGAATGCCTCGACGGCACCGGCAGCCTGACCGTCCCCCTCCAGCGGCGTACCCGCGACCAGCGCCACACCCTCCTCACCGCCCTGGCCACCCTCCACACCCACCACGCCGCCACCCCCGACTGGTCCGTCGTCCTCCCCGAGGCCCGCCTCACCGACCTGCCCACCTACCCCTTCCAGCACAAGGACTACTGGCTCCCGCCGTTCGCCCCCGGTACGTCGCTCGCCGGTCGCGACGCCCACCCGTTCGTCGAGACCGCCACGCGCCCCGCCGACGGCGACCGGCTCGTCCTGACCGGTCGGCTCTCCCTCCGCACCCACCCCTGGCTCGCCGACCACACCGTCGCCGGGCGCGTCCTTCTCCCCGGCACCGCGTTCCTCGAAATGGCGCTGGCCGCGGGGGCGCGGCTGGACGGCGACGCCGCGACGGTCGTCGAGGAGTTGACGCTGCACGCGCCCCTCGACCTGCCGGCGACGGGGGCCGTGGAGATCCAGGTGCTGGTGGCGGAGGCCGACGCCGAGGGGCGGCGGGACGTGCGCGTCCACGCGCGCCCCGAGCCCGCGGGCATGGCACCCGGACCCTGGACGGAGCACGCCTCCGGCCGCCTCGCCGCCCCCGGCCCGACCGCCCCCGCCACCGCCGGCCCCGACCTGGCCGTCTGGCCCCCCGAGGGTGCGGAGCCGGTCGCGATGGACGGGCTGTATCCGGGGCTCGCGGACCTCGGGCTGTCCTACGGACCGGCGTTCACCGCGCTACGGGCCGCCTGGCGGCGCGGCGACGAGGTCTTCGCCGAGGTCGCGCTCCCCGAGGCGGCCGTCACCGACGCCGAACGCTTCGGCATCCACCCGGCGCTGCTCGACGCCGCCCTGCACGGCATCGGGCTCGGTCTCGGCCCGGGCCGGGAGCCGGACAGGGCCGGGCTGCCGTTCTCCTTCGGCGGGGTGCGGCTGGCGGCGGTCGCCGCCACCGCGGTACGGGTCCGGCTGGCCCCGGCCGGGCCGGACGCCGTCGCGGTCACGGTCGCCGACGCGCTCGGGCAGCCCGTCGCAACGATCGAGGCACTGGTGACCCGGCCGTTCGCCGCGGACCGGCTGGGGCGGCGGACCGACTCGCTGTACCGGCTGGACTGGACCCCGGTCGCCGCGGACGCCGAGGCACCGGGCGCGGACGCCACCGCCGGAACGGCCGAGACCGCCGCCATCGCCGAGATCACCGACATCGCCGACGTCGCCGCCCTGCCGGAGGTCCCCCCGGCTGTCGTCCTGCCCTTCGGCACGGCGGCCGACGCACCCGCCGCCCTCCACCGCGCCCTCGACGCCGTCCGCACCTGGCTGGCCGACGACCGGGCGACGGCGGCCGGTGCGCGGCTCGTCGTGCTGACGCGCGGTGCCGTCGCCGCCGGCCCCGGCGACGTACCCGACCTGGCGACGGCTCCCGTGTGGGGGCTGCTGCGCTCGGCCCAGTCGGAGGCGCCCGGCCGCTTCGTCCTCGTCGACCTGGACGACACCGACGACACGGACGACGAGCACGACACGGCACGTACCGTACGGCGGGCCCTCGCCGCCGGCGAGCCGCAACTCGCCCTGCGCGCCGGCCGCCTCACCGCGCCCCGGCTCGTACGGCACCGGCTCCCCGCACCGCCGCCCGCGGACCCGCGGCAGCCCGCCGCCCCGCGGTGGGACCCCGAAGGCACCGTGCTGATCACCGGTGGCACGGGCACCCTCGCCGGGCTCCTCGCCACCCACCTGGTCACCGAGCACGGCGTACGCCACCTGCTGCTCGCCGGCCGCAGCGGCCCGGCCGCCGCCGGCGCCCCCGCACTTCGCGACGAACTCACCGCCCTCGGCGCCACGGTCACCGTCGCCGCCTGCGACGTCGCCGACCGCGACGCCACCGCCCGGCTCCTCGACGGTATTCCCGCGGACCACCCGCTGACCGCCGTCGTCCACCTGGCGGGCGTCGTGGACGACGGGCTGCTCACCGGGCTCGCGCCCGAGCAGCTCGACCGCGTCCTCGCCCCCAAGGTGACGGGGGCGCTCAACCTCCACGAGCTGACGCTCGCCCGCGAACTGCCCCTCGACGCCTTCGTGCTCTTCTCCTCGGCCGCCGCCGTCCTCGGCGGCGCCGGCCAGGGCGCGTACGCGGGGGCGAACGCGCTTCTGGACGCCCTTGCCCGGCACCGGCGCGCCCAAGGGCTGCCGGCCGTCGCCCTCGGCTGGGGGCTGTGGGAGCGGGCCAGCGGCATGACCGCCGGTCTCGGGACGGCGGACCGGGCGCGCATGGCCAGGTCCGGGGTGGCGCCGCTGCCGGACGCCGAAGCGCTGGCGCTGTTCGACGCGGCGTGCGGTGCGTCCGCCGATGAGCCGGTGCTGCTGCCCGTGCGCCTGGACGCGGCCGCCCTCGCCGACGCCGACGCGCTGTCGCCCGTGCTGCGGGGGCTGGTCCGTACGCCCGGAAGGCGGGCGGCGTCGGCCGCGGCGCCCGGCGCGGCGGGCGGCGGGCTGCGGGAGCGGCTCGCCGCGCTGCCCGGCGCCGAGCGGGCGGCGGCGGCGCTGGACCTGGTGCGGACGCAGACCGCCACCGTGCTCGGGCACGAGTCGCCGGGGTCGGTGCCGGAGGCGCAGGCGTTCCGTGAGCTGGGCTTCGACTCGCTGATGGCCGTGGAGCTGCGCAACGGCCTCGCGCGCGCGACGGGGCTGCGGCTGCCCGCGACGCTGGTCTTCGACTATCCCCACCCCACGGCGCTGGCGGCGTTCCTGCTCGCCGAGTGCGGCCTCGGCGCGGAGCCGGGCGCGGACGCGGGTGCGCGTGCGTCGCGGGCGGCCGGGGCCGCGGCGGCGGACGACCCCATTGCGATCATCGGCATGGCCTGCCGCTACCCCGGGGGCGTCGGCTCACCGGAGGAGCTGTGGGAGCTGGTCGCGGCGGGCCGGGACGCGATCTCGGAGTTCCCGGCCGACCGGGGCTGGGACCCGGAGGAGCTGTACGACCCGGACCCCGACCGGGCGGGGCGTTCGTCGGTGTGGTCGGGCGGATTCCTGCACGGGGCGGCGGACTTCGACCCCGGGTTCTTCGGTCTGTCGCCGCGGGAGGCGCTGGCGATGGATCCGCAGCAGCGGTTGCTGCTGGAGACGAGCTGGGAGGCGTTCGAGCGGGCCGGCATCGACCCGTCGGCGGTGCGCGGCAGCCGCACCGGCGTCTTCACGGGCCTGATGTACCACGACTACGCGGCCCGGGTGCCGCGCCCGCCGGCGGAGCTGGAGCCGTACCTGGGCAACGGCAGCGCGGGCAGCGTGGCGACGGGCCGGGTGGCGTACACGTTCGGCCTCGAAGGCCCGGCGGTGACGGTGGACACGGCGTGTTCGTCGTCGCTGGTGGCGCTGCACCTGGCGGCGCAGTCGCTGCGGACCGGCGAGTGCGACATGGCGCTGGCGGGCGGGGTGACGGTGATGTCGGCGCTCCAGGCGTTCATCGAGTTCAGCCGCCAGCGGGCGCTGGCGCCGGACGGCCGGTGCAAGTCGTTCGCGGCGGCGGCGGACGGGACGGGGTGGGCCGAGGGTGTCGGCGTGCTGGTGCTGGAGCGGTTGTCGGTGGCGCGGGCCCAGGGGCACCGGGTGCTGGCGGTCGTCCGCGGCACGGCGATCAACCAGGACGGCGCGAGCAACGGGCTGACCGCACCCAACGGCC
>NZ_AXVU01000113.1:0-3992 GCF_000482585.1 Streptomyces sp. CNQ329
CCCGCCACTGGAATATCAAGGTGGCAGAAGACTCAACACACTCACGCTCGGTGAACCTTCAGTGTCATTGCGCACCTATTACAACTACGTTGAAGGGGTGATCCTCGGGGATCTACTCCGCCTGGGGTACCCGAACTCAGCTCCTCACGCAACACAGTCGTGGAGTCAGCACCGCCGCGAGTTCGAGCTAATCTGCGAGATGACACCCGCGGAGCGCGCATCGTTGGCCGATGCGCTGTGGGCAGACGTACTCGCCTTCGAAGAGCAAAAGAGCCGGGCCGGTGAGCAGCGCCTCATTCGACCGTTTGAGGACATCGTTCGCCACTTCCCCAATACCCAAAGCGGAGAACCTGGGGGGTCCGTGCTACAAGGCTTGGCGTACGCCTATTATCGTGCTGACAGCCCTAACGTCACCCTGAGGATCTACAAGGTTGGATCAGGTTCTGCCCGAGTAGGCGCCACGGGGGACGTAGACGGATGGATAGGAGACTCACTTGAACTGAGTGTAGAAGTAAAAGACATGCCGATCAGAATGGAGGACATTCATCAGTTCGACATGTTCGTTAAGCACCTGAACCGCTGGCCCAATTGCACGGCAGTCGCATTGGCCCGAGAATTCACGCCAGAAGTAATCGACTGGCTGAGCGACCGAAATATCCTGGCTTTCGACCGCGGAAGCATGGAGAGCAATGTCGCCTACTGGGACTTGCCAAAGCAGCGACTGGCCGTGCAGGAGTTTCTCTACTACCTTGCGGTAGTTCAGCGGAATCCCAAACTCCTCAACCGATTCAAAGCATATTGCGTGGAAAACGGCATCG
Organism: Streptomyces sp. CNQ329; assembly: GCF_000482585.1. Lineage (NCBI taxonomy): Bacteria > Bacillati > Actinomycetota > Actinomycetes > Kitasatosporales > Streptomycetaceae > Streptomyces > Streptomyces sp. CNQ329. The sequence goes on from NZ_AXVU01000113.1 coordinate 819, forward strand.
ACCTAGGTCATTCCTTTACTTTGAGCGAGGCCAACGATGGCAATGCCGAGACGGCCATCGATACATAATCTGGATCTCGCTCGACTCCAATGCTCCGATATCCTACCGCCTCCGCCGCAGCCAGTGTCGATCCCGAGCCTGCAAAAGGGTCGAGAACCACACCCTGCCCAAGCGGAAGGGCGGCACGCACCACTTTCCTGAGAAATGCTTGAGGCTTTAGGCTTGGGTGAGGCGCCAGCTTCTTCTCATGCCGCCGAGTAGGCGATGACTCGATCACATCTCCGAAGGGCTGATCGTCACTCACTCGCCTAAGTCCGCCAGTCCCCCACTTACGGAGATTATCGGCGACAGTGCCCTCGAAGGGTTTACGGAACAGCAGCCACGGCTCCCACATAGAACGAGGCATTACGGAGACATCGGGAAACTCTTCGTGGGCATTTTTTGGACGGTCCCCACCACGCATTGTCATAACTTTCCGAACGATCTCTCCACGTCTTTCCAGTCCTGAATCAGCCATCGCGCCACTGATCAAGTATGACAGGAGAGGATTGGACGCCACCATTACGTGGGCTCCCGGCACAAGCACCGGGGTCAACGCTGTGGCCCATTCGTGGAAGAAGGCAGCCAGTGCGCCCCGTTCCCTAGCGCTAAGAGTTGTGAATCGCGGCAATGGCGATCGAGTTTGACCATCGAGAGTAGGAGGGATCCTCCAGACTCCTCCTGTGCCCTTTCGAAGCTTGGACTGCTCTTTCTCCGAATACTCAACGATCCCGTAGGGCGGGTCAGTGACAACCGCTTGAATAGAATTCTCCGCCCGAGAACCGAGCCATTCAAGGCAGTCTGCTCGATAGAGCGATGCATTTCCGTGTGTAAGCACCGGCACCGTGCCCGAGAACTCCATTTGTGTTGCCGTCATACACACCCCGCAATTTTTGCTGCCAGCACTTACGCTACTTGAATGTCGAATTCTGGAATGTAAGGAGAATCCGTCCGCCCGCAATAAATCCTTCTACTTCTTGCTCATTTTGTAGAGTCCACGCCCGGTCCTCGTAAACATCTTCGGAGTATTTAGCCGAAGATAGGAACGCACCGAGGATTTCGGAACGTCATTCCCGGCACGCTTGCACACTGCCGCGTGAATCTCAGCAATATGGCGTGCTTCCGGGTGAACGCTGCGCAAGTAGGCAACGATTGCGTCCCGGACGACCCCTGGGCTGCGTCGCGAAGTCACTCACTGCTCCTCTCCTCCTCGGACGTCTAGACGTCTAGAACGTACACGATACGAAGCCCACTGTCCACGCTCGTGGCATAGCTGTGGACAAGTCTTACCGAGCATCGCTGCTTCCTCGGGTCTTACAAGCCGAAGTCGTGATCTTGCTGAAACATCTGGTCCCGGCGAGACAAGTTGACGGGATACGCCGCCCACAGGGTCAGGAAGATCAAAAAAGCTGCAGGCGGATGACCCAGCAGCGCCGCACGCCTCACTTGGCAGGAGGTTGCTCTCGCTGCGACGAGGAAGAAGCTGCAGCAGATCAGCCTCGGCTCCATACCTGGACTACAGGCGTGCCGCCGCCTGTGACGACAAGCGCCGCCATACCGGCAGCATGATGTGGGCAGGCAGGTCCTCCATCTGGCCCGGTGCCGAGGTCGACCTGGACGGCGGCCGACCAGTCTCGTCACCGCCTTCGGAGTCCGGAGCAGGCCCGTCGTCGACGACTTCGGTATCGAGCGAAATACGGGGGCAGATCACGTGTTGAGCTGGCGGTCACCCGCTGGCGAGCCGACGGTGGACTTCCCGAGCGCAACCCCAGGACAGGGTGACGCCGGCGCCGCCGTGCCCGTAGTTGTGGATCACAGAAGTCCCGTCGGTTCGGCGTTCCACCGCCACCCGCACTTGGGGCCTTGTCGGCCTGAGACCTACGCGGTGGTGGACAACCGTGGACTCGGCCAGCCGGGGCTCCACGGCGGTGCAGCGGGCGAGTATGTCGGCTGCGGCCCTCTCGTCCGGCTCCAAGCTGCCATCGCCGTCGAGAGCGGTCCCGCCGAGGGCCACAGTGTTGCCGTGCGGGTAGATGCACAGCAGATCGGACGAGGGGCCCGTGTCCTCGGAGAAGAAGTCGGTCAGGCCAGGGTTGGTGACCACGACGTGTTGGCCACGGATAGGCCGCAAGGTCGGGTCGGAGGCCAGGGAGGCCGCGCCCATGCCCGTGCAGTTGATGATCGCCGATGCGCGAGGTGCGGCATCGAGCGTGGGTACGGTCTGCTGCTCGATCGTCCCGCCGGCCGTCCGTAGCCGGTGCTCCAGGTACCGCAGGTACATCGGCATGTCGATCAACGGGACTGTGAAGCGGTGGCCGGAGCCGAAGCCGGGCGGCAACTCGGTGGACGGAACCGGCCGGAAGTCCGGCAGCACGATGGCCCATGCTGGTGCTGCCTCAGCACGGCGGGATGCTTCGATACCGGAAGTGACCCGGACTCCGGTCGTCGGGTCGGCGGCAAGAGAGCGGAAGGACTCCAGCGAGTACTGGCCCCACTGATCCACCAGGTCCTTGGGCTCTACGAGGTAGGGGCCCCACATTGCGCCTGCGGCCATTGAGGTCACACCGGGGATCTCCTCCGCGATGACGCGCACCCGAAGACCTGCCTCGGCCAGAACGACAGCCGTGGTGAGGCCGACGACCCCGGCACCCAGTACAACAGTGTCACCTCGGATGGTCATTTTCCTGACGCTACCTGGCCGCGGAGATGATCGAGTTGTGTCGGATGAGGGCCTGTTCAAGACTGGGCAGGAAGCTAGAGACGTTGTTGCGCTTCCACCTTCGCGGGTCCCTGGCGAGCTGTTGCATCAGAGCGAGGCTGCGTGGTGATCAGACGAGGTCCAGCCGGGCCGGTGGCGATCTGGCCGACTCTGCAGGCCAGTTCCAACTCTGGCCGGACTTCTCAGCACTCGAACGGTGCCCGTTGGACCGGGGTTCACGGCAGCGCCGTGCCCTAGGTGTTCCCGCACGCCGGAGGAACCGCGGTCGAGGCGACTCCGCCGTACATCCAGACCTGCTCCGTTCGCCAGCTCGGCATGGGTATCTCAGAGGGCGGTTCGTGATCTGATGTCCGTTTCCTGGTGAGGTTGGGGCAGGGCTGGTGGTCGCGGGGCTTGGTCGGCTATTGCTTCCTGGC
>NZ_AXVU01000114.1:0-3901 GCF_000482585.1 Streptomyces sp. CNQ329
CCCCCGCCCCGACTTCAAAAACAAGATCATCCGAGCCTTCTACGACGGCATGGCCGACCGCCCCTCGACGACCTTCGGCACCATGAACGACGACGTCCTCGCACACATCGACCCGTCATTCCAGCGCGAGAACTTCGTACAGATCATCCAGAACAACGCATGGCCCGAGTGATTCGCGACCCTCTACCCGCATACCCGAAGAATTCGCCGGAACGGAGAGCACGTAGCGCATACCCGTCCGCATGATGCGCTCCGTAGTCGGCGCGGATCCCTGCGCACAGTCCGCGGAACCTACTGAAGGGAGTACGACGTGCACGGACACGAGGACAGCGCCGCGGCGCAGCCAGTGACGGCACGTCTCGACCAGGCGCTTGACCAGGTCACGCACGCCGCGGGGGCGCACGTGGGCGGGCTGTACATCCAGGTCCGGGAGATGCTGCAGATGACCACGGTCACCGGCGTGCCCAGCAGGCTGGCCCAGCCGTGGTCGCGGGTGGCCCTGGAAGCGCCGGTGCCGGTGGCCGAGGCGGCCCGTTCGCTGGCCCCGGTGTGGCTTCCCGACCAGCAGGCACTGGCGCGCCGGTTCCCCCGCACCGCGCTGGCCTTCCCGTACGCGGTGGCCATGTACGTCGTCCCGCTGGTGGCCGGCGGGAGCTGCTGGGGCGCCGTGCTGCTGCTGTGGCCGGGCACCGGCTCAGCCCGGCCGTCCGATGACGACCTGGCGCAGGTCCGCACGGCGGCCGAGCGGATGGCCGGGTTGCTGAAGGAGGCCGCCGATCAGGGACACCCGGTCCAACCGAGGTACGAGCCGCTTGCCGTCCAGCCGCCGCCCGCCCGCTACCAGGAGCCCGGCGCCGCCCTCACCGAACGCCTCACCGAGGGCCTGGTCGCACTCGACCTGCGCGGCCAAATCACCTTCGCCAACACAAGGGCGACCGAGCTGCTCGGCCACGACCCCTCCGAACTGCTCGGCCAAGAACCCTGGGAAGTACTTCCGTGGGTCGGTGACCCCGCTCACGAGAACGCCTACCTCTCCGCGCTCTTCAGCCGCCTGCCCACCGGCTTCTCCACCCGCCGGCCTGACGGTACATGGCTGTCCTTCCGGCTCTACCCGGATGGCACCGGTATCACCGTGTGGATCAGACCAGAGGACAGCCCCGAGCGGCGGGAGCAGCCGGCCGGCGAAGCACCGCCCGGCGCTCCCGCACGCGCTGGAACCCTCTTCCACCTGCTACACCTGGCCTCCGCCCTCACCGAGGCGACGAGTGTCGAGGAGGTATGCGAGTCCCTGATCGGGCAGATGATGCCGGTCCTCGACACCCAGGGCCTGGCCCTGCTGATCGCCGACGAGGGCCGGCTGCGGGTACTCGGGTCCCGCGGCTTCCCGCCGGAGATGGACGAGCACTTCGACGGCCTGCCGCTGGCCGCCCAGACCGAGGGCGCCCGGACCATCGAGACCGGCGTCCCCGGCTTTCACCCCACCACCACCGAACTGGTCCGCACCTACCCGGAGCACCAGCACTACCGGGACATGGGGGCATTCGCCTTCCTGCCGCTGACCCTCTCCAGCGGCACCTTCGGATGTTGGGTACTCGGATACGACAGGCCACGCGAGTTCCCTCCGGACGAGCGCGCCGAACTCACCACACTGACCGGGATGATCGCGCAGGCACTGGACCGTGCCCGGCTCTACGACGAGAACGCCCAAGTGGCCCGGGCCCTGCAGGACGGGCTGCTGCCGAGCAGCCTGCCCCGCGTGAAGAGCCTTCAGGTCGCGGCGCGGTACCAGCCCGCGACGCACACGCTGGACGTGGGCGGCGACTTCTACGACCTGATCGACCTCGGCGCCGGCCAGGCCGGTGCCGTGATCGGTGACGTCCAGGGGCACAGCGTCCAGGCCGCCGCCCTCATGGGACAGATCCGCATCTCCATACACACCCAGGCCCGGGTGGGCGCCCGCCCCGAGGAGGTGCTCTCCCATACGAACCGCCTGCTCATGGAGCTGAGCGGAAGATTGTTCTGCAGCTGCCTCTACGTCCATATCGACCTGCCGGGGAGGCGTGCGCTGCTGGCTTCCGCCGGCCACCTGCCGCCGATCCTCCGGCACGCCGACCACAGCACCGAGGTCCTCGACCTGCCGCCCGGGCTGCTGCTCGGCATCGACGAGGACGTCACCTTCGAAACGGTCGAGGTACCACTGCCGCCCGGCGCGGGGCTCGCGCTCTACACCGACGGCCTCGTGGAGCGACCCGGCGAAGACGTGGGCACATCCATCGACAGGCTCGCAGAAACGCTCGCCCGGGCCGGGGACCAGCCGCTGGACGTACTCGCGGACAGGGTCGTGCAGCAGGCGAAGGAGACGGTCGCCGCTGAAAGCAGCGACGACATCGCCCTGCTCCTCGTCTCCCGCACAAACCCACGCCCCTCCGGAGGACCCTGGGTAACCCCCCTCGCGTCAGCCCGATTGAGTACCTGACGTCGTCACGGCTCGGCGCGAAGAACAGATGCAGCTCATGCGCGGTGATCAGCCGCTTGAACCGCGGGTACGCGGTCCTCTCGATCGAGGTCAAAGCCCGCCCCGCCCAGCCGCTCACCCGGATCACCATCGACGACGTCTTTCAGGAGAACGACGGCGACCCGCTCCCCGTCCCCGCCCTCTTCGCCGGGCTGCTGCTGGCCCACCTTGACCAGCGGCCGAACACCTTCACACCGCGACCAACCCGGATATCCGATGGCTCTCGGGAGCCCAGTCGGGTGGACGGCTCGATGACGACGTGCGGCCGTGCCTGTGTGGAGCAGGCACAGGTATAGCACGTCCGTGGAAAACGTCGAGTACCGTCGAAGCAGGTGAGGGGGTCGTCGACCTTCATTCTCGTCGGCGTTGTCGCGGTCGAAGCGGCCGGACCACTGGGCTTCGGCGACATCGTCCTGGCTGGGGACTGCGTGGACTCGGAGGGTGGAGACGTAGCCGTTGACAGGGAACGGCGACATCGGCATTACCGCGGTCCGTACCCACCGCATCGTGACCGTATGTCCCCGCATGAGGATCCCCGTCCTGGCGGACAAGGCCAACGACGCTGGCGGCACCTTCTGACCCTCTACAAACGACACCTGAGTCGAGAGGTGGCCGCCCACCAACGCTTCGTCAACCGCGTGCACGCGAGGATCCGATCGAACTGGTTCCTACCCCCGGGCCCGGAGATGCGGCAGAGTCGTTGATCCGGATGCCGTGGTGTACGGCCAGCGTTTCCAGACCGCGACGTGGAGGATCACCGCGGTGCTCAGGGCGTTCAGCATGACGTGGGTGGTCCAGCTCCATTCGCGCGGCTGGGGTACGCCGAGGGCGTCGGCGAGCTTCGGGAGCAGCCAGGCCAGGAGCACGGTGAGGAGCACCGCGGTGAGGACGGCGAGGGTGCGGCCCGGGGCGGGGGTGAGGCGGATCGCGGGCCACGCTTCGAAGAGCATGGTGACCAGCAGGATGCAGCCGATGGCGGTGCCGGCGGTGGCGGTGGTCCGGGCCCCCGGCCAGTCGAGCACGTGGGCGGTGAGCAGGTAGCCGGCCCAGCCGCAGGCGATCACGACGACGTTGCCCAGGAGCAGGCGCAGCCACGTCCGGTCGATCCGGGCGAACGGCCAGCCGCGCAGGGCGACCCAGAAGAACATCTGGAAGGCGCCGACCGACGTGAACCAGGCGCCGTAGTTCTCCGACTCGATCGCGTCCGAGTGCACCAGGGCGTACCAGGCGAGCAGGCCGAGTGCCCAGCACAGCGCCACGGCGGCGAGGCCCGCCGGTATGCGGTCCAGGCGGCCGAGCGGGCGGCGTTCGCAGACCAGGGTGAGCTGCAGTACGAGGGTGAAGATGCTGCCGGCGAGGGAGTTCGCGGCCGGGTCGAGGCCGGGG
>NZ_AXVU01000115.1:0-3800 GCF_000482585.1 Streptomyces sp. CNQ329
GAGGTGTCGGTTGCGGCGTTCAACGGTCCCTCGGCCGTGGTCGTCGCCGGGCCGGCGGACGCGCTGGACGCGGTGGAGAAGCACTGCGTAGGCCACGACGTCCGTCACCGCCGTGTCCCCGTGACGTACGCCTCGCACACTCCCCTCGTCCAGCCGCTGCAAGCTGACCTCGAAAAGCGACTGGAGGGCATCCAGCCCCACACCGCCGATATCCCCTTCTATTCCACGGTCACCGCCGGGCCTCTCGACACCACCACCCTGACCGCGGGCTACTGGTTCACCAACCTGCGTGCACCGGTGCGTTTCCACCAGACGGTGCAGGCGCTTCTGGCCGACGGCTTCGGGCACTTCCTTGAACCCAGTCCTCACCCCGGCCTGCTCACCGCGATCGACGAGACCGTCGACCGGGCCGACGCCGACGCCGTCACCCACGCGACCCTCCACCGCGACGACGACACCGCTCACCGGCTCGCCCTTGCGCTCGCCCACACCCACGCCCACGGCCTCGCGACAGGCCCCGACGCCCCCGCCCCCGCCGCCGCCCACCTGCCCGACCTGCCCACCTACCCCTTCCAGCACCAGCACCTCTGGCTGGCCCCGCCCCCGGCCACGTCGACGCAGGACACCCTCGACTCCTGGCGTTACACCGTCACCTGGCGCCCCCACACCCCACCCTCCGCCCGGGCGACGCTCACCGGCACCTGGCTCGTGCTCCCCGCGCCCGGCTCACCGCCGCCCGCCGCCCTGGTCGCCGCCCTCGAAGCCGCCGGCGCCACCGTCACCACCGACCCCGGCCACCCGGACCCGGCCGGTGTCCTCAACCTCGACCCCGATCCCACCGCCACCCTCACCCACCTCCACCACCGGCGGCGGCACCCCGCCGTCCCCCTGTGGACCGCCACCACCCACGCCGTCCGCACCGGCCCCCACGACCCGCCCCCCGACCCCGACCACGCGCAGACCTGGGGCCTCGGGCGGGTGGCGGGACTGGAGTACGCACGCCACTTCGCCGGTCTCGTCGACCTCCCCGCCGACCCGCGGCCGGACCACTACACCCGGCTCGTCCAGCACCTCGCCGACGGCCGCCGGCCCGATCACGAACCCCACCTCGCGATCCGCGACCACACCGCTCACATCCCCCGCCTCGTGCGCGCCGCCCGTCCCGCCCCGCTCCCCGGCGCCACCGGCTACCGGCCCGGCCACACCACCCTCGTCACCGGCGGAACCGGTGCCCTCGGCCCGCACATCGCCCGGTGGCTGGTCGACGCCGGCGCCGCCCACCTCGTCCTCGTCAGCCGCAGCGGCGAATCCGCCGACGGCGTCGCCGAGCTGGTCGCCGAGATCGAGGGCAAGGGTGCCGAGGTCACGGTCGCCGCCTGCGACGTCGCCGACCGGGACGCGGTCGCGGAGCTGGTACGCCGACTCGACGCGGACGGCCACCGGATCGGGACGGTGATCCACGCGGCGGCGGCGATGCGGCTCAACTCCCTCGACGCCCTCACGGTCGAGGAGTTCCACGAGGTGGTCGAGGCGAAGATCGCGGGCGCGCGTCATCTGGACGAACTGCTCGCGCACCACCCGGTCGAGGCGTTCGTCCTCTTCTCCTCCATCGCCGGCGTGTGGGGCAGCGGCGACCACGGCGCGTACGCGGCGGCCAACGCCTGGCTGGACGCGTTCGCCGAGCAGCGCCGTGCCCGCGGCCTGCCCGCGACCTCCGTGGCGTGGGGGGTGTGGGGCAGCGACACGCTGCCCGACGCCGTCGACCCGGAGTTCCTGCGCCGGCAGGGGCTGCCGCTGCTCGACCCGGAGACCGCGCTCGCCGGCCTCCGGCAGGCCCTCGATGACGACGAGACGTTCGTCGCCCTCGCGGACGTGGACTGGGAACGGTTCCTGCCCGTCTTCACCTCCGCCCGGCCCGCTCCGCTGCTGGAGGAGATCGCCGCCGAACAAAAGCAGCAGCAGAGGCAGATGCGGCAGACGGAGCCCGTACGTGACGGGTCGCCGCTCACCCAACGGCTCGCCGGCCTCCCGCCCGACGAGCGCGAGAAGGAACTGCTGGCGGTCGTCAACAGTTGCCTCACCGCGGTCCTCGGACAGCGCCCCGGCGGCGGGGCGACGGCGGACACCACCGACAGGACCCCGTTCCGGCAGCGCGGCGTGGACTCCCTGCTGGCGGTCGAGTTCCGCAACCGGCTGGGCGAGGTGACCGGCCTGCGGCTGCCCGCCACCCTGGTCTTCGAGCATCCCCACCCGCTCGCCGTCGCCCGCCACCTCGGCGAGGAACTCGCCGGCGAACTCACCGCGGACCCCGCCGGTGAGGCGCCGCCCCCCGCCTCCGTACGCGCCGAACTCGGCCGCCTGGAGGCGGCATTCACCGCGCACGGGGTGGGCGCTCCGGAGCGTACGGAGATCGCCGCCCGGCTACGGGCCCTGCTGACCGGACTCGACGCCCCGCCGTCCGCCGGGGCGGACGGCCCTGAGGAGGCGGAGGACGACGACCTCGACCTCGTCAGCGACGAGGAGATGTTCGACCTCATCGACCGCGAATTCCGTGACGGCTGAGGCGTGCGACCCATGCCGACCGCCACCGCCCCATCCACACCCGGACCGCCGCACGACGTGAAGGACGCGCCATGGCCGAGGACGTAGCCAAGCTCCGTGACTATCTCAAGCGGGTCACCGTGGACTTGCGCAAGGCCCGCCGGCGGCTCCAGGAGGTCGAGGACCAGGCCCGGGAGCCGATCGCGATCATCGGCATGGCCTGCCGCTTCCCGGGCGGCGTCACCTCTCCCGACGACCTGTGGCGGCTGCTCGTCGAGGAGCGCGACGCCGTCGGCCCGTTCCCCGCCGACCGCGGCTGGGACCTGGAGCGCCTCTTCGGCCCCGGCCCCGGCGGTACGACGACGGTGCGGGAGGGCGGCTTCCTGGACGACGCCGCCGGTTTCGATGCGGAGTTCTTCGGCATCTCGCCGCGGGAGGCGCTGGCCATGGAGCCGCAGCAGCGGCTGCTGCTGGAGAGCGCGTGGGCGGCGCTGGAGCACGCCGGTATCGACCCGTCGGGTCTGGAGGACGCCCGGGGCGGGGTCTTCGTGGGCCGCAACTACCACGAGTACGGGGCCCCGCTGGAGTACGCCCCCGGGGGCGTCGAGGGGCACCTCGTCACCGGGTCGGTGGCGAGCGTGGCGTCGGGGCGGATCGCGTACAGCCTCGGGCTGTCGGGCCCGGCCGTCACGGTCGACACGGCCTGCTCGACCTCCCTGGTGACGCTGCACCTGGCGGCGCAGTCGCTGCGCTCCGGCGAGAGCGACCTCGCGCTCGCGGGCGGGGCGACGGTGATGTACACGCCGGGCACGTTCGTGGAGTTCGGCAAGCAGGGCGCGCTCGCGGCCGACGGCCGCTGCAAGGCGTTCGCGGCGGGCTCGGACGGCATGGGGATGGCCGAGGGCGTCGGCGTGCTGGCCCTGGAACGGCTGTCGGACGCGCGGCGGAACGGCCACCGGGTGCTGGCGGTCGTCCGCGGCACGGCGGTGAACCAGGACGGTGCCAGCAACGGACTCACCGCCCCCAGCGGCCCGGCCCAGCAGCACGTCATCTGGGCGGCGCTGGACAACGCGGGGCTGGGGCCCGGCGACGTGGACGCGGTGGAGGCGCACGGCACGGGCACGGAGCTGGGCGACCCGATCGAGGGCCGGGCGCTGCTGGCGACGTACGGGCAGGGGCGGGCGGAGGACCGGCCGCTGTGGCTGGGGTCGGTGAAGTCGAACATCGGGCATGCGCAGTCGGCGGCGGGTGTGGCGGGG
>NZ_AXVU01000116.1:0-3812 GCF_000482585.1 Streptomyces sp. CNQ329
GGCATGTCCGCAGAACTGGGCAGCTCGCAGATGCTCACCGAAGTCGCGCCTCTCGGCGCACAAGCGGCTTTCCCCGACGCCCCGGCCGCCACGGCCCAGGGCCCGGACCGCACCCTGGACCCACCCCCCGACCCGGCGGCAGCCGGTCACGCCCCGGCGCCACCGGCACCGCCACCACCCCTCGGCGCCGCGGTCACGGCGACCGGGAGCGGGCCCGACGCCGCGCTGGCCGCTCCGGCCGTGCCCGCCCCCGCCGCCCCGGCGGACGGCGCCGTCCCGGAGCCCGGGGCCGCCGCCGGCCCGGACGCCGCGGCCGAGCCCGACGCCGCCACCGAGCCGGAAGCCGCCTCCTCCGGCAGCATCGACACCCGTACCCTCTCCCGGGCCCTCTTCCTCCGCCTCGCCGAGCTGCCCCCCGGGGACAGCCCCGAGCGCTCGTACGTGCGCGACACCCTGATCGAGCTGAACCTGCCCCTCGTGCGCTACGCGGCGGCCCGCTTCCGCAGCCGCAACGAGCCGATGGAGGACATCGTCCAGGTCGGCACGATCGGCCTGATCAAGGCGATCGACAGGTTCGACTGCCGGCGGGGCACCGAGTTCCCGACCTTCGCCATGCCCACGGTCATCGGCGAGATCAAGCGGTACTTCCGCGACACGAGCTGGTCCGTGCGCGTCCCGCGCAGGCTGCAGGAGCTGCGGCTGGCGCTCACCAAGGCCAGCGACGACCTCGCACAGCAGCTCGACCGCTCCCCGACCGTGCCGGAACTCGCCCAGTACCTCGGCGTCTCCGACGAGGACGTGGTCGACGGCCTCGCCGTCGGCAATGCGTACACGGCCAGCTCCCTCGACTCCCCCGCCCCCGAGGAGGACGGCGGCGAAGGCTCGCTCGCGGACCGCCTCGGGTACGAGGACACGGCGCTGGAGGGCGTGGAGTACCGCGAGTCGCTGAAGCCGCTGCTGGCTCAACTCCCGGCGCGGGAGCGGCGGATCATCATGCTGCGGTTCTTCGGGAACATGACGCAGTCGCAGATCGGCGACGAGGTGGGCATCTCGCAGATGCACGTGTCCCGGCTGCTGACGCGGACGCTGGCGCAGCTTCGGGCAGGACTGATCGCGGACTGACGACGGGGCCGGCGCGGGGCCGGCCCCGGCTCGTAGGCCGTACCGCCCGTGTGCCGTACGGTCCGTATGCCGTACGGGACGGGCCGTAGACGGCGCCGTACGCCGCGTCTACGGCAGCGCGGAAGGCGAGGACGCACGGAGAGGGCGCAAGCGACCCCCGAGGGCCGCCCGGGGCTGCACGAGCGCCGCCCGGAAGCCGCTGCGCCGGGCCCGGGCTCAGGGCCCCGCACTCCTCAGCAGGCCGGCCGCTCCCGGCTCATCCCACCGCGAGCCACACCACTCCCGCCAGCACCGCCAGCGCGACGACGATCCCGACGATCAGCCCCACCCGCGGCCCCGAACTCGCCGCCGCGGCCGCCGGCTGCTGCGGCCGCCGCGCCTGCGGGCCGCCGCCCTCGTCCACGAAGGCGCGGAACATCTGTGTGCTCCCGGCCGGGTCGTAGTTGGGATCGGGCTGTTGACCTTGCGGATTGTGAGCCATGGAGCAGGACACTAGCGAACGCTCCGGACGCCTGTCAGCGGGGGGAAGGCCCCCTTCCGCTCCCTTCGGGCCCGCGCCGCCCCGGCGTCGATTGCCTTTGGCAACCATTCGCCATACTGTTGCTTAGTGCAACAAACTAAAGTCGCCTCCTCCGGCATGACTCACCGGCAGATACTGGAGGCCCTCTCCGGCCTGCTGCTCGGCATGTTCGTGGCCATCCTCTCCTCGACCATCGTCAGCAACGCCCTGCCCCGGATCATCGCGGACCTCGACGGCACGCAGAGCGCGTACAGCTGGGTCGTCACCGCCGCCCTGCTCGCGATGACCGCCTCCACCCCCCTGTGGGGCAAGCTCGCGGACCTGGCCAGCAAGAAGTTCCTGGTCCAGCTCGCCCTCGTGATCTACGTCGCCGGCTCGGCCGTCGCCGGCCTCAGCCAGAGCACGGGCACGCTCATCGCCTGCCGCGTCGTCCAGGGCATCGGCGTCGGCGGCCTCAGCGCCCTCGCGCAGATCATCCTCGCCGCGATGATCTCCCCGCGCGAACGCGGCCGTTACAGCGGCTACCTCGGCGCCACCTTCGCCGTCGCCACCGTCGGCGGCCCCGTTCTCGGCGGCGTGATCACCGACACGAGCTGGCTGGGCTGGCGCTGGTGCTTCTACATCGGCATCCCGTTCGCCGTCCTCGCGCTCGTCGTGCTGCAGAAGACCCTGCGGCTGCCGGTGGTGCGCCGGAAGGTGTCGATCGACTGGCGCGGCGCCGTGCTGATGAGCGCGTCCGTCTCGCTGCTGCTGATCTGGGTCACCCTCGCGGGGGAGTCGTACGCGTGGCTGTCCTGGCAGACGGGCGCGATGACCGGCGGCGCGCTGGTGCTGGGGCTCGCGTTCCTCTGGGTCGAGACCTGGGTGCCGGAGCCCGTGCTTCCGCTGCGCCTCTTCCGCAACCGCACCCTCACCCTCGCCTCGCTGGCCTCCCTCTTCGTCGGCATCGCGATGTTCGGCGCCACGGTCTTCCTCAGCCAGTACTTCCAGCTCGCCCGCGGCGAGAGCCCGACGAAGTCGGGCCTGCTGACCATCCCCATGATCATGGGAATCTTCCTGGCCTCGACGATCTCGGGGTGGATCATCACCCGCACCGGCCGCTGGAAGGTCTGGCTCGTCGCCGGCGGGCTGCTGCTCACCTCGGGGCTCAGCCTGCTGGGCACCATGCGCTACGACACCCCGTACTGGCACGTCGCAATCTTCATGGCCGCGCTCGGCACCGGCATCGGCATGATGATGCAGAACCTGGTCCTGTGCACCCAGAACCAGGTCGACCCCGCCGACCTCGGCGCCGCCAGCTCCGCGGTCGCCTTCTTCCGCTCCCTCGGCGGCGCGGTCGGCGTCTCCGCCCTCGGCGCCGTCCTCGGCAGCCGCATCTCCGGCTACATGCGCGACGGCCTGGCCGGCCTCGGCATCCCGCCCGCCCGCGCCGCGGGCAAGGCGGGCGGCGACGGCACGGCGATCCCGGACCTCGCGGAGCTGCCGCCACCGGTGCGGACGGTGGTGGAGAGCTCGTACGGGCACGGGCTGGCGGACATCTTCCTGTACGCGGCACCGGCGGCGCTGCTGGCGCTCGTGATGGTCGCGTGCATCAAGGAGGTGGCGCTGCGGACGCGCAGCGGCCTGCAGCAGGCGGGCTCCCCCGAGCGCACCGACACACCGGCTAAGGCCCGGGTCCGGTCCCTCACGCGGGGGTGAGGGGGCTCGGGTGGTGCCGGCCCCTGGTCGGCCGGGTCCGGTCCCTCACGCGGGGGTGATGGTGGGCCGGACCTGCTCGGCGACACGATCACGCATGGCGGCCATGCCGGCGAGGACGCACTCCAGGGCGAAGCTGAAGTCGCGGTCGCGCTGCTCGCGGCCGGCCGGCAGAACCGCCGGCACCGGAGCGACCGCCGCGGGCGGCCCGACGTACTCGGGATGCTCCCGCAGCGTCCGTACGAACTCGCCGTAGCACTCGTCCTCCGCCACCCCCTCCGCCCGGCACAGCTCCGCCCACCGCCCGCCGGCGCCCCCGAACCCGTACGAGAACGGAAACAGCAGCGACAGCCCACCCGTCAGGCACTCCTCCGGCAGCCCGGCACGCCGCATCGCGCGCTGCGCGGCGGCGACGCACGCCATGGCGCGGGGCCCGACGTTCAGATACTCGCCGGCGAGGCGGGAGACCCAGGGG
>NZ_AXVU01000117.1:0-3686 GCF_000482585.1 Streptomyces sp. CNQ329
GCCGGGAGCCTGTGCCGCCCGGTGCGCCGGCCGGCGCACCGTGGTGAACCTCAGCTACCGGAGACGGTGGCAGACTTGGCGTCCTCGATGAGGTCGTCGACGTCGAGCTCGAACAGCCCGCCCTGCCGCCCGCTGAGCCCGGAGACCAGCTTGACGAAGTCGACCTCCGCCTCGTTCTCCTTCTCCGGGTCGACCATCTCCTGGGCCATGTTGAAGTAGAAGCCCTTGGTCTTCGAGCGGTCGTAGAACCCCTCCACGAACTTGCGGATGTCGTGGAAGAACTCCTGGTACGCATTCGAGTACCGGTCGAGCGCCTTCTCCTCGATCGCCGGGTGCTGGAGAATCTGGTCGACGACCTTCGACAGCGTGCTGCCCGCCAGGGTCGCAAGCGCCACACCGGTGGAGAACAGCGGGTCCACGAACGCGGCGGCGTCACCGACCAGCGCCCAGCCCTTCCCGTAGAACCGCTCGTTGGTGTACGACCAGTCACGCGCGGAGCGGTATCCCGCGGCCTGGGTCGAGTCCTTGAGGAGTTCCTTCAGCTTGGTGGTGGAAGCGATCTCCGACTCGAAGAGGTCCTCAAGAGACTTGCCCGACTCGGTCGCCACCTCCGAACGGGTCACGTAACCGACGCTGAAAACACCCTTGTCGATCGGAATGCCCCAGAACCAGCCCTCCGAGGTCCCCTCGATGAGGATATTGCTCCACTCGTCGCCGGGAAGCCGGTGGCAGTTGTCGAAATACGTCCACACCGCGACGTTGCGCAACTGCTCGTTCCAGTTGACCTCGGTGTACTTCCGGCCGATGACGCGGGCCTGCCCCGAGGCGTCGATGACCAGGGAGGCCCTGGCCTCCCGGGTGCCGCTGAGACCGCGCAGGGCATAGCGCACGCCCACCACACGGCCGTCCTCCTCGATGGTGTCCTTGACCGTCGCGTCCTCCACGACGAAGGCACCCAGCTCACGGGCCCGGTCCAACAGCAGCGCATCCAGGTCGGCGCGGCGGGTGTGGAAGGCGTAGGGGATACGGCCGCCGGTGGTGAACGAGAAGTTCCACGGCACCTCGTTGTTGCCCCAGACCAGGGTGCCGCCGTACTTGCGCTCGAACCCCTTGGCCTCCATCCGCTCCTTCAGGCCGAGTTCCTCCATGGGAACCATCACGCCGGGAATGAGCGACTCCCCGACGTGATAGCGGGGGAACCGCTCACGGTCGAGCACGAGAACACGGTGCCCGCGCTTGGCGAGTAGCGCGGATGTAGTCGCACCGGCGGGTCCCCCGCCGATGACAATGACGTCGAAATCGCCAGAAAATCCGACAAGAGTGGACGACATATAGGACCTTCCAGTTCCGATGCGGCCGCACCAGCGATTCGCGTGAAGACCCCCTCCACGCATGCAAAACGCGCTTCAAAACCAGCGTGGCGCCGTGCGCCGGGCGGTGTCATCGCCCAGATTGCTCAGGGGAAAATCCACCGGCACGCTGCGGCCGTCCGGACTGGAGCCGCGCTGGAACTGAACTCGATATTCCACGGAGCGAGCGGGTGTGTGTTCCCGCCGGCAGCTTCCGGAACGGACATGCGGGCCTCCCCGGGGCGCAGGGGCAGTGCCGCCGGCCACCGGGGGCCGGGACGCCGCGCGCTGCCGGTACCCCGGGCCCGGGGAACGCCGGGCAGGGGAGGGCCGGGAAGCCGTCCGGGATCTGTGAGAGGGCGCCGGCTGCCGGGAGTTCACGGCCATGGCGCCGGCAGGCCGCAGCCGCCGGAGCCATGGCCGGGCCGCTGCCGGGTCACCTGTCAGCGTGCCTCGTCATGGACCCAGGCCGCCGCCCGGTTCACGGGGACGGCGGGAAGCTCGCGCAGCGTGGCGGGTCCGGGCCGGCTGCGCGGCTTCGAGTAGCCGATGACCACGAAGGCGGCTGCCACGATCACCAGGTTCTTGAGGATGTACTGCCCCTCCAGGGTTCCTATGCAGAAGCTCTCCCAGGTCTGCTTGGGGAAGATGAACAGTGGCGTGAACGTTCCCGTCATGTGCGCCAGGAGCGCGATGCTCGTCACCGGCTGCAGTTTTCCGCTGATCAGCAGCAGTCCGATCACGGTTTCCAGGGCGCCGGTCAGGACGGAGGCAAGGGTTCCCTCGATGATCCCGAGTGTCAGCTTCTCCACGGTTTTCGAGGCCAGTTCCTCTGCCGGGCTGACTCCGGGGAAGAACTTGGGAACCCCGAACCACAGGTAGATGATTCCTATCGAGATTCTGAGCGCCGCGATCCCGAACGAGGCGCCAAGCCTCTCGAGGGAGCGAGTGAGCTGTAAATAAATGCGCATGGGTTTTTTACTCCCCCGCATGTCTCACTTCTGGCTGATTCCCTTGAAGGTTTCGTGTCCCGCTTAAGGCCCGGTGGAGGCACGGCAGGGCCGGATGTCAAACCGCGGGAAAGGGTCTGGTGTGACGGTGGTCTATGCGGACTGCGAAGCCGGCGTCCGTGAGGCCGAGGAGCATCTTCGCCTCCAGGGGAGCCGCGTCCGTCCGGTACGACCGGAACTTAAGGTACTCCCCGACGGCGTACGGCGCCATATGGCCACGGATCCGGAACCATGAAGGCAAAGATGACCCGGCCGATCCCGGGATAATCCCAGCTCAGCGTCGCCGGGGATGAGCCGCGCAGGGCTCCTGGCATAGCACGTGAGATATTTCGCCGCGCAGTGAATTATGGTGCCTCCGGATAGGGGACTCGTCACTGATCGTTCGCTTAGTTGGCCTCTAGTGGAGCTCTAGTATTGGCCAGTAAGGTGACCGTCAGGGCTCAGGGTGCTGCATGAAATTCCCTGATCTGTGGCGTGGGGTGGATTTTCTCCAAGCTTCAGGAAGTTAATCGCGACCCGTAGAACAGGATTGTGAGCGTACCCGCTTTTATGGAAGCGCCGGAACAGTCGGTGTGTGCGACAGGTCTGGGGCATGGCCGGCCCGCAGACGTCGCCTTGGACCGCGGAGCCCTCTCCTTAAGAAAGGAACACAGCGCATGACGACGTCCGGACACACCTCTTTCTCGAATTACTCGCCGCGGCGCAGGTCCATGCTGCTCGGCGGGCTCGGCGGTGCCGCGGCCCTGTCCACGGCGGGTCTCTCCGGCCCCGCCTTCGCCAGCCCGAGCCGCGCGTCGGGCGACGCCAAGGCGGCCCAGGTCGACTTCGACCTGGACACGGACAACTACATCAAGTGGGCCCAGCCCAGCGATGAGAATGCCGGCCAGTCGCCCACCCTGGAAATCCTCGGTCCGATGGACGTGACCGTGTTCCTGTGGATCAACCGCGTGGTGTGGATCGCGGCGTTCGACGCACTGGCGCCGTACCACGAGAGCGCGGTGGGCATCTACTCCCAGTTCCCGCGCCGTCCTTCCAGCGAGTCCGCCACCAACCGGAACATGAACATCGCGGCGCTCTACGCCCAGCACGGTGTCTGGAAGATGGTGCTGCCGCAGCAGGTGGGACGCCTGCAGGAGCTGATGGTCGGCCTCGGCCTGGACCCCCACGACGAGTCGGAGGACCCGAGCAGCCCGATCGGCCTGGGCAATGTGGCCGCCAAGAACGCCTGGGAGAACCTGAAGAACGACGGCATGAACGTCCTGGGTTACGAGGGCCGCAAGTACAACCCCACGCCGTGGGCGGACTACACCGGCTACGAGCCGGTCAA
>NZ_AXVU01000118.1:0-3553 GCF_000482585.1 Streptomyces sp. CNQ329
CCCCGGCCCGCCGCAGCTCTGCCAGCTCCTCGGGCCGGCGGGCGCCGGCGTGGTAGGCCAGATCCCGTAGCTCTTCGAGTTCGGAGCGGTGCCGGAAGGCTTTGGCCAGCCGGAGGACCTCGGTCACGGGCGTCAACGCACCCACACGCTGAAGCAGGGGCTCGCCCAGACGAATCTGCACACCCTGCTTGTTCACGGCGGAGGACAGGATCAGCCGCCGCAGGCGAGGGCCGTCGCACAGCCGCGCGGCCGTGTCAAGCAGCCTCCGCCCGTCGATGCCGCGGCCGGCATCCGTCAGGTGCACATACAACTGGGCCACCAGCTGCGGCTCCCTGCCGCGGGCGAAGTCTGCGAGCGCGCCGTCCGCTTCCGCGTCGCGGTCCTCGTCGCGCAGCTCAGCCAGCAGATCGACGATGTCCTCCATGTCCATGTCGGGCGTGAGCGGCGAGGACGGTGCGGGTGCGAATCCCTCCTCCCACAGAGCCAGCTCCCGGTGGGTGTCGTCAGCCATCTCCTCGGTGCGCCGGGCGTCGCGCTCCTGCAGCCGCAGCAGGGCACCGGTCTGGGCGATCAGGCCCTCCAGCTCGGCGACGCGCCGCAACGCGGCGTCGCGCTCCCGCTCCAGCCGCGCGGCCTGCTCCGCGTAGTCGTGCCGGCCGCCGGCGGCGCGCAACTTGGCCAGCTCGTCCTCGGCACGCCGGCGATGCGCCCGCTCCTGCCGCAGCTCCCCTTGAAGTCCGTCCATCTCCCGGGCCGTGGCGGCCTGCTGCTCGGCGAACTTCTCCTTCAGCTCCTCGACCTCGTAGGCGCGGGCGGACAGCGGTCCCCGGGCGCGGGCCGCGGCGTAGAGCAGGGTGCGGCTGCCCTTGACCGCCTCGCTCACCTCCGGCGCGTCGGGGCCGTCCTCTTCCCCGGCTCCGCCGGCTCCGTCGGCGAGCAGCCGGTGCAGGCGGGTGAGCAACTGCGGCTGCGGCAGGCTCTGTCCGGACAGGAACCGCGACATCCGGCTGGGATCGACACCCAGGGCCCCGGCAAGGGCCTCGGAGGTCATGCCGGCCCGTTCGCGCAGCGTCCGCAGGTGCCCGGCGAAGACCTTCACGTCCTTGTGCAGCGCGCCGTCCAGCGCCCCTAACGCCCGCGGCCGGCTCAACCGGTGCTCTCCGTCCACGCTCTCCTCCCGTACCTTGCCCACCCCGCAACTTGCCCCTGCCGGGCGCAAGGTGTCCTTGCCGACTGCCGCAACCAGGCTGCGGCGCGCTGGGCTTGACCCTAGCCGGATCCGCCCCGGCCGAGAGGAGATCAGCCCATGCCCACCTCCACCCCGCCCCGGACGCCGGACTCCCGGCCCTTCCTCGAACTGCGCGTCGGGGGCGTCCACCTGGTGGTCCAGCACGTCCCGTACCGGCTGCTGGCGTTGCTGAGCACGGCCGCCGGCGCCCTCGGCGGAGCCGTATGGGCCACCGGCCGCTGACCGCCGGCGGCGATGCCGGGCCTGTCGCCACGTTCCCGGGAAGGTCCCCTCTGCCCAGGGCGTATCTGCCCCGGGCAAAGATCCCTCCCCTTCGCCCCGCCTCCCGCCGACTGTGGAAGCAGCAAGCACCACTCATCCACGAGGGAGGCACGATGACACCACCGCCCCGCGCCACGGCCTGGTCCCCGGCCCTGGCACCGCGCGCCGAGGACGAAGAGGGGGCACCGCCCCCGTCCAGGTTCGACGACCACCTGTCCGCCCAGCTCCTCGGCCAGCGCATCGTCCTCCTCGGCACCGAGGTCACCGACGCCTCCGCGAACCGCGTCTGCGCGCAGCTCCTGCTCCTGTCCGCCGAGGACCCGCGCACCGACATCGCGCTCTACGTCAACAGCCCCGGCGGCTCCGTCCACGCCGGCCTCGCCATCTACGACACGATGCGGCTGATCCCCAACGACGTGGCGACGCTCGCCATGGGCTTCGCCGCCAGCATGGGGCAGTTCCTGCTCACGGTCGGCACGAAGGGCAAGCGTTTCGCGCTGCCGCACGCGCGGATCATGATGCACCAGCCCTCCGCGGGCATCGGCGGCAGCGCCGCCGACATCGAGATCCAGGCGGACAACCTGGAGTACAGCAAGACCCTCATGGAACGCCTCCTCGCCGACCACACCGGCCAGGACCAGGCGACGATCTCCCGCGACGGCGACCGCGACAGGTGGTTCACGGCGGAGCAGGCGAAGGAGTACGGAATGGTGGACCACGTCGTCGAGTCGTTCGCCGACATCCGCCCGGCAGCTTCGAAGCGACGGATGGGGCTGTGACCATGAGCCAGTACACGATCCCGAACGTCGTCGAGCGCACCGCGCACGGCGAGCGCGCGTACGACATCTACAGCCGGCTGCTCTCGGAACGGATCATCTTCCTCGGCACCGAGATCGACGACGGCGTCGCGAACGTCGTCATCGCCCAGCTCCTCCACCTGGAGTCGGCGAGCCCCGGCACCGAGATCTCGATCTACCTCAACTCACCCGGCGGCTCGTACACCTCGCTCATGGCGATCTACGACACGATGACGTTCGTCGGCGCCCCCATCTCCACGTTCTGCGTGGGGCAGGCGGCGTCGACCGCGGCGGTGCTGCTCGCGGGCGGGGAGAAGGGGCGCCGCTTCGTGCTGGAGCACGCGCGGGTGCTGCTGGGCCAGCCCGCGAGCGGCGTGCGGCGCGGGACGGTGTCGGACCTGAGCCTGGAGGCGAAGGAGATCATGCGGATCCGGGCGCAGATGGAGGAAGTCCTGGCGCGGCACACCGGGCACGAGGTGGCGACGCTGCGCGCGGACACGGACAGGGACAAGGTGTTCACCGCGCAGGAGGCGGTGGCGTACGGGCTGGCGGACCAGGTGATCAGCAAGCGCCATTTGTGACGGGACGCGGCCGGGCCCAGCGGGGCGCCGCCCCGCTGGGCCGTATGCCGTCTCGTATGCCCGTTCGCGGCCGGGTGCCGCGCTGTGCCGTACGCCCTGCGCCGTACGCCCCGTGCCGGGCGGATCAGGCGGCGAGCCGCACGTCACCCGGCCGCGAACGGGCGCTGGGCAGTTCCGTGACGGAAGAGAGCCCGCCGGCCCGCCCACGCCCCCGGTCCCGCTCCGCGTCCCGTACGGCGGAGAGGCGGACGATCTCGCCGTGCACGAGCACCAGCAGGTCGGCCAGGCGCAGCCCGAGCGCCTGCGCGGCGGCGGCGAGAACCTCGGACGAGGCTTCCTTGAGGCCGCGTTCGACCTCGGAGAGGTACGGCATGGAGATCCGCGCGGAGTCGGCGACGTCCTTCAACGTACGTTCCTGAGCCAACCGCTCACGCCGCAGCACACCACCGACCACCTGCCGCCACAGGGGCTCGCGCCCGTCGGTCGCCTCGGGCGCCGGAGGGCGCAGGGGGAGGACGCGGGCGTGGCGGTCGGGCGCGTGATCGGTCACGTTCTCAGCGTAGGCGGGTGGAGGGCGAAGGGAAGGGGTGGGCGATCTGCCCACGGCAGAATCGCCGACGGCGAACGCGGCGGCGGCAAGCCCCGGACGGTCTGGGAGAAGCAAC
>NZ_AXVU01000119.1:0-3449 GCF_000482585.1 Streptomyces sp. CNQ329
CCCGCCGCCACGGCACGTGTTCGTCCGCCGGCAGCGTCTGCACGTTGCCCGACTCCTGGAGGGGCTCCAGGAAGGCGAACAGTTTCTCCGGCCGCTTGTTGATCTCCGCGGTGGCCTCCAGCAGCACCGGATCGGCGACCGACACCGCCGTGTCCGCACCCGGCAGGGGAAAGCGGACCACCGGACCGAACTCCGCGTGCAGCTTGAGCTGATAGTGGTGCAGCCCTCCCGCCGCCACGATCGCCTTGACGCCGTCACCGCCCGCGGGCGGGCCGGGAATGCTGTCGATGCCGTCATCCGGCATGGCGCTCTCTCCTCGTGTCACGTCCCGGCAACGTTGCCAGCCGAAACCGGCCGTGGCCGGGCGCCTCCGTCGGCCGGTCGCTACGCTCGCATGGTTCCACGAAATCTTGTGCGCGGCAGGGGCATGGCAGGAGACACGATGAACGATCCGTCGTCGGACGGGAAAGGACGCGAAAGGGAAGACCACCTCCGGCTGCGGACCCCGGCCGTCCCGCGCATCTACGACTACTTCCTCGGCGGCAAGGACAACTTCGCCCACGACCGGGAGGTCATGGAGGAAGTCCGGCGGCACGTCCCCGACGCGCCCCTCATGGCGCGGGAGAACCGCGCGTTCCTGCGGCGCGCGGTCCGGTTCCTGGCCGGGTCCGGCATCCGGCAGTTCATCGACATCGGCGCGGGTATGCCGGTCGAGTGCGGCGGCCACGAGAACCTGCACGAGATAGCCCAGCACGTCGCCCCGGACTCGCGGGTGGCGTACGTCGACATCGACCCGGTCGTCGTCAGTCACGGCCGGGCGTTACTCGGCAGGTCGCCCCTGGTGGCCGTCGCCCAGGGAGACGCGCGGTATCCCGAGGACATCCTGGCCGACCCCGAGCTGCGTGAGGTCATCGATCTCCGCCGGCCGGTCGCAGTGATCATGCTGGCGATGCTGCACTTCATCGACGACGGGGCGGACCCGCCCGGGATCGTGGCGCGGCTGCGCGCCGCGATGGCACCGGGCAGCCATCTGGTCCTCACGCACTCGACCTCCGAGTTCGACACCGACGGCCGGGTCCAGAGGGCCGCCGACGTCTACAAGAAGGCCAGCTCCCCGCTCACGCTGCGCAGCTACGCGGAGATCAGGCGGCTGTTCGACGGCTTCGAGCTGCTCGACCCGGGCCTGACCACCGTGTCGCTGTGGCGCCCCGATCCGACGCCCGTCTCGGCGTGGTCCACCGCGACGGACACGGCCGCCCGTCCCGGTGCCGAACGCCAGTGGCTCTGCGCAGGCGTCGGGCGGAAGACCGGCTGACAGCGGCGCGCTCAGGCCGGACGGGGCAGTCGCACGGTGATGCGGAGCCCGCCGGCGGAGCGCGGGGTGAGGGTGAGGGTGCCGCCGTGGGCCTGGGTGATGGTTTCGACGATGGCCAGGCCGAGTCCGACTCCCGCGTGGTCGCTGTGGATGCGTTCGGTACCGCGCTGGAACGGTTCGGTCATCGTCGAGGCGAGCTGCGGGGAGATGTGCTCGCCGGTGTTCTCGACGGTGAGCTCCACACCGTCGAGGCGGATGCCGGTCCTCACCCGGACGGTTCCCCGTTCGGGCAGATTGTGGACGATCGCGTTGTGCACGAGGTTCGTGGTCAACTGCAGCAGGAGGGCTTGGGACCCGAACGCCGGGGCGATGTCACCGGAGGTCTCCATGGTGACACCGCGCTCCTCGGCGAGCGGGAGCAGTGTCTCGGCGGCCTCTTCCGCAAGGAGGGACAGGTCGACGTGTTCCCGGGTGAAGGCCCTCTGCTCGGCGCGGCTGAGCACGAGCAGCGCCTCGGTGAGGTCGATGGCGCGGGCGTTGACGGTAGAGAGGCGGTCGACGAGTGTGCCGGGCTCCCGGGCCGGGTCGTTGCGGGCCACCTCGAGGAGCGACTTCGATATCGCAAGCGGCGTGCGCAGTTCGTGTGAGGCGTTGGCCGCGAATCTCCTCTGCTCGGCGACGTGGGCTTCGAGCCGGGAGAGCATCGTGTCGAAGGCGTCGGCGAGTTCGCGGAACTCGTCCCTGCGGCCCGGGAGCCGGATCCGGTGGGAGAGCGACCCGTTCGTGGCCATGCGGGTGGCGTCGGCGATGCGGGAGAGCGGAGCGAGCATCCGGCCGGCGAGGATCCATCCCCCCAGGAGGCCGAAGAGCAGGAGGAAGATCATGACCGCGGCTGCCATGGGGGCGAATCCGCGCACGAAGTCGGTGCCCGGGGTAGCCCTCCACGCCCCCTCTTCGTTGACGCGCAGCCACCCTGCCCGCAGGAGGAACACGCCGATCGCCGAGAGCAGCAGGGCCCCCGCGAGCAGGAGGAATCCGGCGTAGCTGAGGGTGAGTTTGACGCGAACGCTCAAACCGGGCCGCCTAGGCACGGCCTCCTCCCCCGCGGCCGGTGCCGGGTGCCGCGTGGAAGCGGGCGATCGCTTCCCGGCGCAGGCCGTCGCGGAGGGCTCTCCCGGGACGGGGTTCGTCCCCGATGGTCACAGCGCGCATGCCTCTCATGCTACGAGTCGGTGCATATCGTCCACGTATCGGTAAGCGGGAAACCCGTCGGTGACGGAGCGTGACGCACACCGACAACTTACCTGTCGGTCACATGTCGTCCGCGTATCGAAAACCGCATACGTGCCGGCAACACCGCGCTGTCTTGACTCGCCGCATGTCCTACAGCGAGCCGGGCGGAACCACGCACCCACCAGAGCCGGGGGTCCCGGGCGCGAGCCTGACCGTCCGGCCGATCAGCGCCGCCGAGCACCTGGCCTTCGTACGGCGACAGCGGTCGGTCAGCTTTCTGCAGACCCCGGCGTGGGGCCGCGTCAAGACCGAGTGGCGCAGTGAGTCCCTCGGCTGGTTCGACGGCCGGACGCTGGTCGGCGCCGGGCTCGTCCTGCACCGGCCGGTGCCGCGGCTCGACCGCTTCACGCTGGCGTACCTGCCCGAGGGCCCGGTCGTCGACTGGACCGGCGAGCTGGACGCCTGGCTCGACCCGCTGGCCGCCCGTCTCAGGGCCGACGGCGCGTTCGCGATCCGGCTCGGCCCTCCGGTGCGTACCGACACCTGGAGCGCCGGCCAGGTCAAGGAGGGCATCGCCGACCCGGGCGTGAGGCGGCTCACCGAGGTGCCCGGGAACTGGACGGATCCGGTCGGCGCCCGCGTGACCGGCCGGCTCAGGGCCGCCGGCTGGCTGCCGCAGAACCCCGAGGACGGCTTCGGGACCGGGCATCCGCAGTTCAAGTACGAGATCCCGCTGGCCGGCAGGACCGAGGACAGCCTCCTCGGCGGCATGAACCAGCTCTGGCGCCGCAACATCAAGAAGGCGGCCAGAGCGGGGGTCGAGGTCACGGCAGGCGAGGGCGCCGAGGACCTCAAGGCGTTCCATGACCTGTACGTCCACACCGCCGAGCGGGACGGCTTC
>NZ_AXVU01000120.1:0-3342 GCF_000482585.1 Streptomyces sp. CNQ329
GATCTGTCGATCCACTTCCCGACCTGGACCGACTTCACCCGCACCTGCGGTAACAGCCGGGTATGGGCCGGTGTCCACTTCCAGGAGACCGTCGAGCGGACCATCGTCTTCGGTGAGCAGTTCGGCGACCTGGCCCACGAGTTCGTCACGCGGCAGGTCAACGGCGACGTCGAGGACTGACCTTTGTGCCCGCCGCGGCTGCGGCACCGGGCATGAAAAGAACAGGGCCCCGCGGGCGCCGGGGCGGATGCGGATCCGCCCCGGTTGCTCGCGAGGCCCTGTTCTTCGTCGCCCCCCCGCGGGGGTCAGTCGGGGGTCAGGCCGTGTTCCAGTACCTGCAGTGCGCGGTCGAACATCTCCGGCAGGTTGCCTTCCTGCCCGTGGTCGCCCCATTCGAGGACCACCTGGTGCAGGCCGCCCATGAGGGCGCCCACCATGACCCGCAGTTCGAGGCGGTCGTACCCGGGCCCGGCGCGCTCGGCCAGGGCCGTGGTGAGGACCTGGACCGCCTTGTCCTGGCCCTCGTGCATCTGGGCCCGCAGTGCGGGCACTGTGCGCACCAGTTCCATCCGCCACCGGTACTCCGCGTTGAACTCCTCGTAGGCGGCGCGCACCATCTGTGACACCGCCGCCCGCAGGGCGGTCAGCGGCGGCTCGTGTGCCGGGCGGGCGCTCAGCAGTTCCGCGCCGGAGAAGGCGTAGTCCTCGTCGCGCAGGACGATCTGTTCCTTGTTGCGGAAGTAGCGGAAGACGGTGCTCGGCGAGACCTCGGCGGCCGCGGCGATCTGTTCGACGGTGGTCTGGTCGTACCCCTGCTCGTCGATCAGCCGGCGGGCCGCCGCACGGATCGCCTGGCGGGTGCGCAGCTTCTTGCGCTCGCGCAGGCCCGGGCCGGGCTTGGCGCCGGCGTTCGCCGGCGTGGCCGCGGACGTCTGTTCGGGTGTGGCTTGGGACATAGAGGTCATTGTCGTGCAGCCGGCGGCCGGATCGGCCGGAACCCCGGCCGGGGGTCCGCCGCCGGGGTGGGTGTCAGGCGCGGGCGCCGACGGTGTCGGCTTGGTGTCCGGGTGCCTCGCCCGGGGCGGGCACGTCGTCCTCCTCCGGGGGGCGGCCGAGGATCCAGCTCAGCAGCGGCCCGGTCATCGCGGTGGTGAGCACGGCCATGACGACCATGAGGGTGTAGAGGTCCTGGGTGAGGAAGCCCAGTTGCAGGCCGACGTTCAAGACGATGAGTTCGGTCAGGCCGCGGGTGTTGAGCAGCGTGGCGAGCGCGGCGGCCTGCCGTGGCGGCATGCGGTTCAGGCGGGCGGCGGCGAATGCGCTGAGGGATTTGCCGCCGACGGCGACCAGGAGGATCAGCGCCAGGGCTCCCAGGCCGCCGGTGTCCAGTTCGGAGAGGTCGACCTGGAGGCCGGAGACGAGGAAGAACACCGGCAGCAGCAAGGTGGCGGTCATCTGCCCGAGGCGGTTGTGGACTTCGGCGTGGAGCCGCTCGGTGCCGGTGCGCGGGAGGATCGCGCCGAAGAGGAACGCGCCGAAGATGTAGTGCAGTCCCACCCATTCGGTGGCGGCGGCGGACAGCAGCAGACCCGCCAGGATGCACGCGCACACTGTCGGGGTCAGGCGCAGTTCGCTGCGGCCGGCGGCCAGCCGGCGCAGCAGCGGGCGCACGACGAAGAGCATGGCCAGCAGGTAGGGGACGGCCAGGAGCATGCGCCACTGGCCGGCGCCGGCCGGGCTGGTGACCGCGACCACGACGGCGAACATGACCCAGGCCAGGACGTCGCCGACGGCGGCGCAGGCCAGTGCCACCGCGCCCAGCGGGGTGCGGGTCATCCGCCGGTCGGTGAGGATGCGGGCCAGGATGGGGAAGGCGGTGATCGCCATGGCGACGCCCATGAAGAGCACCAGGCCGGTGGTGTCGCCGGTGCCGTAGTCCTGCGCCAGGTACAGCGCCAGGAGCATGCCCAGGCCGCAGGGCAGCAGGATCGAGCTGAGGGAGACGGTGACGGCCAGCGTTCCGTTGCCGCGCAGCAGCGCGGCGTCGATCTCCAGGCCGACGATGAACATGAAGACCGCGACGCCGACCGCGGCCAGGGCGCTGAGCAGGGGCCGTATGTCGGCGGGGAAGAGGGCGTCGCTGATCGCGCCGTCGAGCAGGGTCGGTCCCAGCGCGACGCCGGCGAGGACTTCGCCGATCACCGCCGGCTGGCCCAGGCGCCGGGCCAGCATGCCCAGCAGGCGGGCCAGGAGCACGATGACGGCGAGGCCGGCGAGAAGCGACGTGGTCTGATCCGTGTGCATACCTTCCCTCTCCGTAAGGCGGGGTCCCGGCGCTTCGGCGTTGTCGGCGGCGTAGACGGACGGGCCGGGCCGGGCGGGCTCATGCCGCTGTCGGCTGGGGGTCCATGCCCGTCAGGGCGAAGAGGATCGGCGGGCGGGTCCAGTCCATCGGGGAAAGGGTGATGTCGCGGATGCGTCCGGCGTCGGCGCCCACCCGCACCGGGCCCACGGTGGCGGTCAGCCAGGCGGTCTCACGCCCGGTGCCGGCGGCGGGCCCGTCGTGGGCGAGCGCGTGGATGTACCAGGTGCCCGCGGGGATCCGGGGCAGCGTGAAGCGGCCCGGTGCGCGGGTGCTGCTCCAGGATGCGGGGGTTCCCTGCAGGATGGCGCCGTCGAAGGCGCCGACGTAGGCGCGGGAGAGTTCCGCCCCGGTGGTGCGCAGGAGCCCGGTGACCGAGCCGGTGGGCGGGGCCGGCGGCGCCGGCGCGGACACCGGCGGCGGGGGGAAGGAGGGCCGGCGGGTCCGGCCGGCCCGGTCGCAGGAGAGTTTGCGGTACTGGGTGGGGGAAAGCCCGACCGACTCGGTGAAGCGGCGGGTGAAGCTGCCCGGACTGCTGTATCCGACCCGTGCCGAGACGTCGGCGACGTTGAGCGGGGTGCTCAGCAGCAGGCGCTTGGCCTCGTGCAGGCGCACCGCGCTGAGGAACCGTCCCGGGGTGACGCCGGTGATGCGGGTGAACTCCCGCAGGAAGTGGTATTTGCTGACCCGCACGCTGCGTGCGAGGTCATCGAGGCTCAGCGGCTCACAGAACCGTTCGCGGATCGTGTTGACGGCATGGCGTACGAGGTGCTCCATACGGGGGGCTCCCGGTCGCGGTCGCGGTCGAAGGGCCGTCGCCGCTCGGTGCCGGTGGGGCCAGGGGCGCGACATGCCCGGGTGTTCACCTGCCGCCCTGCGGGTCGCTGCCCTGCCCCCCGGGGGGTGCGGCGTGGCCGGATGCCCGGGGGCAGGGGGGTTCGGGCCCGGTGGCGCGGGCGGTGCAGGGCGGCCGGCGGGGG
>NZ_AXVU01000121.1:0-3330 GCF_000482585.1 Streptomyces sp. CNQ329
AGATGCAACGCCACCAACGACGACGAACACGCCGTATCCACCGTCACCGCCGGCCCCTCAAGACCGAACGCATACGACACCCGACCCGACGCCACACTTGCCTGCGTCCCGGTCAGCACATGCCCCTCGACGCCTTCGGCGCCGGCGTCCACACCCACCGCGTAGTCGTGGTACATCAGCCCCGTGAACACGCCGGTCCGGCTGCCCCGCAGGACGGCCGGGGCGATGCCCGCCCGCTCGAACGCCTCCCAGCTCGTCTCCAGCAGCAACCGCTGCTGCGGATCCATCGCCAGCGCCTCGCGCCGCGACAGCCCGAAGAGGTCGGGGTCGAAGTCGCCCGCCTGGTAGAGGAAGTGGCCCGCCCGGGTGTGCGAGGTGCCGGGCCGGTCCGGGTCCGGATGGAACAGCGCGTCGAGGTCCCAGCCCCGGTCGGCGGGGAAGGCGCCGAGACCCTCCCGGCCCTCCGTGACCAGCCCCCACAGGTCCTCGGGCGAGGCCACGCCGCCCGGATAGCGGCAGGCCATGCCCACGATGACCACCGGGTCGTCCGCGACGCCGGCGGGCCCGCCGCCGGCCGGCCGCCGCCGGGCGTCGGCGGCGGTGTCGGTGTCGGCGGCGGTGTCACCCAGCAGGAAGGCGGTGAGGGCGTGCGGCGTCGGGTAGTCGAAGACCAGGGTCGTCGGCAGACGACGGCCGACGGCGTCGGCGAGACGGTTGCGCAACTGCACGGCGGTCAGGGAGTCGAAGCCGAGGCTCTTGAACGACTGGCCGGGCTCGATCGGCGCCGAGGAGTCGTGGCCGAGGACGGCCGCCGCCTGTTCCCGTACAAGCCGCAGCGCCTCGCGCTCCCGTTCCGCCGCCGGCATTCCCTCCCAGCGGGACGCGAGCGTGCTCTCGCCGTCCGCCGCGGCGGCGGAGCGGCGGGCGGGCGGCCGGACGAGATCCCGCAGCACGGCCGGTACGTGGCCGCCGGGTTCGCCGAAGGCGCGGGGGGTGAGGCGGGCGGCGACGAAGTGCGGCGGCCCGTCCGGCAGAGCGGGGTCGCCCGTGGCCGCGTCGAAGAGCGCGAGGGCGTGGTCCGTGTCGAGCGGCGCCACACCGTTGCGCACCATGCGCCGGATCTCGGCGTCGCCCAGGTGCCGGGTCATGCCGCTGGCCTCCGCCCACAGGCCCCAGGCGAGCGTGCGGGTACGGGGCCGGCGGTGGGCGAGGGCGTCGAGGAAGGCGTTGGCGGCGGCGTAGTTGGCCTGGCCGGGGGTGCCGAGGGTGGCGGTCGTGGAGGAGAACAGGACGAGCGCCGGGGCGTCGGGCAGATCTTCGGTGGCGCGGTGGAGGTTGAGGGTGGCGTCGACCTTGGGGGTGAGGACGGCGTGCAGGCTCTCCGCGGTGAGGTTGGTGATCAGGGCGTCCGCGAGCACCCCGGCGGCGTGGACGACGGCCGTCAGCGGGCGCGCCGCGGCCGTGTCCTCGATCAACGCGCGCGTGGCGTCGGGATCGGTGAGGTCGCAGGCCGTGACGGTGACGGTCGCGCCGAGGCCGGTCAGCTCGGCGCGCAGCGCGTCGGCGTTCTCCGCGCCGGGGCCCCGGCGGGAGACGAGACGGAGGTGGCGTACGCCGCGGTGGGCGACCAGGTGGCGCGCCAGCAGGGCGCCCAGGGTGCCCGTGCCGCCGGTGATGAGGACGGTGCCGTCCGGGTCGAAGGGCGAGGCGTCGGCGTCCGGGGCGGGCACGGGGGTGTGGCGTACCAGACGGGGGACGCTCAGCCGCCCGGCGCGGAGCGCGAACTGCGGCTCCCGCGTGGCGAGCGCCGCGGGCAGCGCGGCGGCGGAGGCGGGATCGCCGTCGAGGTCCGCGACGACGAACCGGCCCGGGAACTCCGACTCGGCGGAGCGCAGCAGCCCCCACAGCGCGGCGCCCGCGATGTCGGTGAGGTGGTCGTCGGGCGCGACGGCCACCGCGCCACCGGTGACGAAGACCAGCCGCGCGCCGTCGAACCGCTCGTCGCCGAGCCACCGCTGCACCAGCTCCAGCGCCCGGGCCACCGACGCGCGTACCGCGGCGCCGTCCGCGGCGTCTGCGGCCTCCGCGGACCATCGGACCACCGCGCACTCCGGGACGGGAACGGGCAGGGCGGCCAGGCCGGCGAGGTCCGCCAGGTCGGTGACCTCGGCGATGTCCACGTGGTCGGCGCTCTCCGGGCCGTGCGCCGACGGCCTCCACTCCACCCGGTACAGCCCGTCGCGCCGACCGCCGGCCGCACCGCGCAGCGACTCCGCGTCCACCGGCCGCAGGGACAGCCGGTCCACCGTGACGACGGGCTCGCCGGCGGGGTCGGTCAGGTCCAGGGCCACGGCGTTCTCACCGAGGCGGGAGACACGCACGCGCAGAGAAGTCGCGCGCGTGGCGTGGAGCCGGACGCCGGACCAGGAGAACGGCAGCAGGGTGCGGTCGGACGGCGAGCCGAGGAGCACCGCGTGCAGCACGGCGTCCAGGAGCGCCGGATGCACGCCGACCCGTTCGGCGTCGGCCGTCGCCTCTTCGGGCAACGCCACTTCGGCGAAGACCGGTTCGCCGCTGCTGCCGCTCCACAGCCGCCGGAGGCCCTGGAACACGGGCCCGTAGTCGTAGCCGCGGGCGCCGAGGCGCAGGTATCCGTCCGCGAGGTCGACGGGGGCCGCGGCGTCGGAGGACGGCGGCCAGGGCGGGAGGTCGCCGGCCCGGGGAGGGGTGGCGGGCGTCGTGCCGGACAGCACGCCCTCGGCGTGCGGGGTCCACGGGGTTTCCTCGTCGGCGGCGGCCGGGCGGGCGTGGATGCCGAGGGACCGCCTGCCGTCGGCGTCGGGCGCTCCGACGGTGACCTGAAGACGCACGGCTTCCGTGGCCGGGAGCAGCAGGGGCGCGGAGAGGGTCAGTTCGTCCACGTGACCGCAGCCGGCCTGCTCGCCGGCGTGCAGCGCCAGCTCCACCATCGCGGTGCCGGGGAGGAGGACGGTGCCGGCGACGGCGTGGTCGGCGAGCCAGGGGTGGGTGGCGAGCGAGACCTCGGCCGTGAGCAGCGTGCCGCCCGAGGTGGCGAGAGAGACGGGGGCGTCGAGGAAGAGGTGACGGCCGGCGGCGGGGGTGGCCGCGGCGGCGGTGGGGGAGAGCCAGTGGCGCTGGTGCTGGAAGGGGTAGGTGGGCAGGTCGGGCAGGTGGGCGGCGGCAGGCGCGGGGGCGTCGGGGCCGGTCGCGAGGCCGTGGGCGTGGGTGTGGGCGAGCGCGAGGGCGAGGCGGTGGGGGGTGTCGTCGTCGCGGTGGAGCGTGGCGTGGGTGACGGCGTCGGCGTCGGCC
>NZ_AXVU01000122.1:0-3178 GCF_000482585.1 Streptomyces sp. CNQ329
CCAGGCGCTGGGGTGCGGTGGTGCGGTCGGTGACCTGGCGGGTGAGGTCGCCGGTGTGCTCGTCGTATTCGTGCGTGCGGTAGAGCTTGCGGTCGCCGGAGCCGTACTCGGTGCGGGCGGGGCGGGCGAAGCTGTCGTAGGAGACCTGGGAGACCAGGGCGACGCCGCCGCTGCTGGTCGTGGTGGGCAGGCCCAGGGAGTTGTATTCGGTCGCCGTCCGCTCGCTCGGCAGCCCGCCGACGCCCGGTTGGCTGATCGAGGTGCGCTTGCCGGTCTCGGGGTCGTAGGTGTAGCCGATGCGGTACGTGCCGGCCAGCGCGCCGGCGGCGTCCGGGACGGTGACGGTGGTGGCGGTGGGCTGGATGCGGGCGTTGTAGCCCTCGACGGCGGTGGTGTAGCGGCTGCCGTCGTGGACGCGGGTGGCGGAGGTGAGCTGGCCCTTGGCGAGGGTGTCGTAGACCCACTCGGCGCGGGTCTGGCCACCCTTCTTGACCGCGGCTGGCCGGCCGAGGGCGTCGTAATTGGTGGTCAGGGCGATGCCGCGGGCGTCGGTGACCGTGGCGGGCTGGTCGGCGGCGTTGTACGTGGTGGTGGAGGTGCCCTTATCGGGGTCCTTCGCCTCGGTGACGTTGCCGCGGGCGTCACGGGTCCAGGTCCACACGTTGCCGGCGGGGTCGGTCATCTTCGCCAGCTGGTCGTGCTTGTCGTAGGCGTAGGCGGTGCTCTGGTGTGTGGTGCGGGCGGCGTTGGTGTACTGGCGGCGTTCGGTGGTGTTGCCGCGGGCGTCGGTGAGGTCGGTGGTGGCGGTGCCGCCGTCGGGCGGGATGACGGTGGTCTGGTCAGCGCTGTAGGCGGTGGTGGCGCGCTTGGTCTCGTCGCCGAACTTGCGGGAGATGGCGGCGGTGACGCGGCCGGAACCGTCGTGGACGTTCTCGGTCATGTTCGGCACCGTGTTGTCCGCGGCTTCGACCAGGGTCGCGGACGGATCACCGTCGGCGTGGTAGGCGTGGTGGATCTTGGTTTCCAGGCCGCGGGTGTCGTACAGCGTCTCGGTGATGACACGGCCGCCGCCGGGGGCGGGGGTTTGCGTCTCGCGTTCGCGCAGCAGGCCGTCGTAGAGCGTGTAGGCGGTGGTGTAGGTGCCGTCCGGCTGGATAGTCCTGGTGGCGATGGCCGCCGGCGCGGTCTTGGAGACGGTGTAGCTGTACTGCACGGACGGGGCTGACGGGTAGTCGGCCTTGGCCCAGCCCGGCTGCCACACCTTGACGAGCCGTCCGAGGGCGTCGTAGTCGGCGTCGGTGCGCGCGCCCGCGGCATCGACGGTGGTGGTGGGGATACCGCGGCGCGCGTCGAGTTCGGTGGTCTGCCTGTGGCCGAGCGGATTGGTCACCACCGTCTTGGTGGGCGCGGCGCCGGTGGCAGGTGTGTACGCGGTGGTGGTGGTCTCACCGCGGGCGTCGGTCTGGGTGAGCGGGCGGCCGTGGGTGTCGAAGGTGGCGGTGGTGACGGTCTGGGTGCCGGTGCCGGCCTTGTCCTGCTCGTCGACGCGCGTGATGTTGCCCTTGGTCGGGCCCTGCCCGAGGGTGGTGGACCCGTCGTAGTAGGTGCGCTTGAGGGAGACCAGGTCCTTCGGCAGCGTCGGAGTGGCCTCGCACGTGGTGGCGACGGTCTTCTCCTCGGCGATGGTCTCGATGATGTTCGCGCCGGTGGCGCGTGCGTAGGAGGTGGTGGTGCAGCGCTCGTCCCCGGTCTTGCTCGTGTCACCGGTCTCGGAGGCGGTCTTGACCATGCCGTACGAGTCGAACGTGCTCTCGGTGGTGGTGCGGCGCCAGGTACCGTCCTTCTTCAGCTCACGCGTGGCCTCGGTTTTGACGCCGGTGTAGTGGGCGCTCTGGTCCGGCAGTCCGCCGCGGGCGTGGGTGGCGGTAGCCGCCGAGCGCCACGGGGTGTAGGCGGTGGCCTCGATGATGCCGCCGCCGTCCCGTGCGTAGCCGATCTCCTCGCGGACCATGCCCGCGAACGCTTCGCGGTCGGTGACGTTGTTGCCCTCGGAGTCGGCCACGTCCGCGCCGTCGATGCCGCGGAAGTAGCGGGTCTCGGCGAGCGACTTCGTCTCGCTGCCGGCACCGACGCGTGTGCGGACGCGGGCGTAGCCGCGCCGCTCGGAGTAGGTGCGGTGCTTGGCCTTGGTCAGCTCATCGGTGTCCCTGGCCCACGCCAGGCCGCCCAGGTACTCGTACGAGGTGGTCTTCACCGGCGCGCCGGCGACGTCGTCGGACTCCAGGACCTGGGTGGCGACGTAGGTGTGGAACCAGTCGCGGTAGGGCTCGAAGTCCGGGGCGGGCGCGTCCGGGGGCGACCAGTACACGGGGTAGCAGCGCTTGGTGTTGCCGGCCGGGTCGGGCAGGTTGCCGGCGGTGCAGTCCTCGGATGAGTAGGTGACGCCGACGGTGCCGCCGGTCTCGGTCTTGATGCCGTAGACGCGATAGCGGTTCAGCGGCGGCACCTCATCGACCGCCTTCTCCACGCGGTTCTTCAGCATCTGCCCGGAGAAGGTGACCGCGGGCAGGGCGATGTCACTGCCAGCGGTGTGACCGGTGCGCTGGACGGACTTCAGCCAGAGCGCCGGGTCGGAGCCGTCGCCGGTGGTGGGAAAACTGTGCTCCAGCTTCCAGGAATCGACGGGCTTGTAGGCGCCGTCGACCCGCACCTTGGTCGTGACGCCGGTCAGGCGTTTACGGGAGAAGAACGACGGTGAGTACGTCTTGCACTCCTGCCCCGACCCGCACAACTGGTCGTACGGGACATCGGGCCAATGCTTGGCGTTGGCCGCGTTCAACTTGTCCGCGGCGCAGTCGAAGCCCCCGGTGGGCAGGCAGCGTTCGGACACCGTGAAGTCGACCTGGGCCTGGGCGCCGTTGGCGGCGTAGAGCGCGTCGCCGTCCAGACCGTAGTCGACGCGCTCCAGGTGGCCGCCGCGGTTGAAACGGGTGTACGTGGCCCTCCCGGTGGCGTCGTTGACGTTCAGGCCGTAGTGGTTGTGCTCCTTGCCCCAGTAGTACGTCAGTGCCTGACCGTGCGGGTCGATGACGTAGTCGAGGTTCCAGCGCCACGCCTGCTGGCACCAGGAGTCCTTGAACGCGGTGGCATGGCACGGCTCCCCGGAGTGGTTGCCGAA
>NZ_AXVU01000123.1:0-3159 GCF_000482585.1 Streptomyces sp. CNQ329
CCCCCGCGGCCTCGAAGTCCGTACGCACGTACCCGGCGCCGAGGCCGATCTCCAGCCGCCCGTCGGTGAGCCGGTCCGTGGTCGCCACCTCGCGGGCGAGCAACGCGGGATTCCAGAAGCATGCGTTGAGGACGTAGGTGCCCAGACGGACCCGTTCGGTGGCGCGCGCCGCGGCCACCAGGGAAGGGAACGGGGCGGGCTCACCTATATGGTCGGGGACGTGGACGACGTCGTAGCCGAGTTCCTCGGCCCGGCGGCTCTTGGCCGCCCACTGCGTGTTCGACGCTGACTGTAAGAGAGTGACTCCAAACCTGAACTTTCGGGACATTTCAGTCTCCTGAAGGTTGTGTGCAGGTCAATGGTGCCGTTCGGCGACGCTACCAGCCCCGGCTCCTGCCGTACTTGAGCCGCCCAATAGGCAGCGCCCCCACCCCTGGTCACAGCTTTTCCCCACCGCCCGCCCCCACACCCCGAGCCCTTTCACACACACCGCACCCACCCCACAACCTCCGCCCACCCAGGGCCACCCACATCAAGCCACCCGGGACGCGGCCCGTCGCCGGGACACACGGAAAGTCCCGCAGACGATGTCTGCGGGACTTCCGCCGGATACACACCCGCCAGGATCCGAACCCACATCCGCCCCTCAGCCCATGAGGGGCCACATCTGGGTTCCACAGACCCCGTCGACGACAATCTCCGGCGCGCCCGTCTGCTGGTATTCCTTCAGCGCGGCGGTCGTCTGTGGTCCGAAAACGCCACTGATGGGCCCGGGATCGAACCCCAGCCGCCGCAGGCACCGCTGAAGCAGCGCCACGGCCCCACCCGTGTCTCCTTCGCTGAGAACGGGGATCCCCTGGAGGTCTTCTGCCGGGAGCGCTTCCCATGTCACCGGCCCGACGACACCGTCCGCCGCAATTCCATGCGCGGCCTGAAAACCCTTGACCGCAGTGCCCGTCTCAGCCGTATAGCCACCGTTGACGGGCCCGTTATAGAACCCCTCCCTTTGAAGGGTTCTTTGAAGCAGCTCGACGCTATAGTTGGGGCCGGGCCGCTCGATTCCCGGTATCCCCCCGGGGAGGGTGTGGTACGGCAGCATCGCTTTCCTCCACGCGGGCGCTGGTGTGCGTCTGTTTGCAGCATCTCACGGCGGGCCGGGGCCCGCATGTCGGAAACCCATTCCTCTCTGCGCATCGTTGCATTGCACGTTCTCTCGCTGAGGCCCACGAATTCCGCTGCCCTGAGTGCATAACGGCGGAGCAGCCCAGTCCGGCCGAGCCTCGGGAGGAAACCAGAGCCGCGATCCCCCATGCATGGAAGAGAACCGCACGGACGCCCTACGTGAACGACGCCGAACCGCGCTGCCTGCCCCGATTGCGCCCGATCTGCTGTGCCCACGAGTCTGGACACCGGTTGTCCACAGCCCGCTGATTGCCTGCATCCGGCAGGGATGCACCGCGCTGACCTGCCAGCATCCCTGATGACGTTGCAGGTTCCGGGCAGGGGAGGATAAGCCGACGGGACGGGGCGCCGGCCTGCTGGGGGTGGAGTGCGAGATGACCGGTCTGCGAGAAGTGACGGCCTTCCGGGCTGGAGTGACGCGGGTCCTGGGGCTGCTGGTGATCGTGGTGTCCGTGGCCCTGGCCGCGGGCTGCGCCCTCGCGTTCACCGACTGGCTGCCCGCCAAGGTCGCGCGATACGAGGAGTACCGCGCAGCCGAACGCTGCCCGGCCAACTCGACGCCAGATGCGCGGTGGGAGGACTGCCTGCGGGAGATCGAACTCACCGTCGTGCACACGACGGTCCGCGGAGGCAAGAGCAGCAAGTACCGGGCGACCGTGGACAGCAAGCGGTTCCACGGCGAGCTGCACTTCGGCGACCCCGGACCTCTCCTGAACACGCTCCAAGAGGGCGACAGAGCCGTCGGCACCGTCTGGCGCGGCGACATCGTCGCACTCACCAAGGGCACGATCCGGCAGAAGACTTCCGACGAGCCGCGCGACGAGCCCCAGATGATCGCCGCCGGAGGCACGGGCCTCGGCCTGCTCGCGGTGACCGGCCTCGTCTTCGGCGCGGCACGCATCGTCGCGCCGCGCGACCCCGGCCCTCTCACCTGGAGCAGGTCCGGCAAGAGGCTGTTCTTCACCAACCTGGCAGCCACCCTCGGCGTGGGGCTGCCCGCAGTGTGGCTCGGCGTTCCGTGGCCACTCGTGCCGCCGGTGATCGTGGCGGTCGTGCTGGGTGTGGACTTCATACTCCGGGGCATCCGGAGATCCGCCGAGGCAGGTGCGCAATGAAGGGCCGGCGGGCTCCCTGGCACGCATGCCAGGGGGCGGGGCCGGCCCGGCACCCGGCCTCTTCAGGAATGACAACTGACTCGATCACCTGAAACCACAAGCATCGGACCGGTTCGCCTGAACGTGGACCACATCCTCGGAGACGGGACACTGCACTCACACCTTCGGCCCCGACCCCCGACATGCGTCGCGACGCATCACCTCCTCGCGCCTCACCCCGCCCAGCCCACGCAGGCCAGCGCAAGGGCGGACGACTACCTTCGGTGAGACAGGACAACCTCCGCGGGAGGAGGTTGGATCAGGGAAGGGCCGATGGTCACGAGAACGAGAGGCACCTGAGCCGGAGCCTGCACCGGGCACCGAGCAGGCCGCCCGGCGAGGGGGTGTTCGTGGACTGGTCGATGGGGCTCCTCGGGTTCGCCGCAGGGCTGCTGATCTCCGTGGTCACGGCGCCGGTGGGTGTCTCCGGAGCGGTCTTTCTGCTGCCCGTCCAGGTCAGCGTGCTGGGCGTGCCGAGCCCGGCGGTCACACCTACGAACCTTCTCTACAACGTCGTCGCCGGCCCCGGCGCCCTCTTCCGTTTCTGGCGGGCCGGCCGTCTCGGCGGGCCGCTGACCCGCCTGCTGATCGCCGGCACCCTGCCCGGCATCGTCCTCGGCTCCGTGATCCGTGTCTTCGCCGTACCCGGCCCGCGTGTCTTCCGCCTGCTCGTCGCGGCGCTCCTCCTGCCGCTCGGACTGTGGTTGTGGTGGCGGACCGTACGCCCAGCGCAGGCCCGTGCCCCGCGCCCGCTCTCGCCACCCGCCATAAGAACGCTGGCCCTGGTCGTCGGCGTGGTCGGCGGCGTCTACGGAATCGGAGG
>NZ_AXVU01000124.1:0-3041 GCF_000482585.1 Streptomyces sp. CNQ329
CGGGCCGCTGCCGGTGCGGCACGTCCTACGCGGCGGGCACGACGATCGCGAAGAACGGCACCGGCTGGGGCCACGTGGAGTGCGCCCAGGCGTGAGGGCTCGCCGTGGCTCCCTGAACCCCCCAGGCAGCCTCCGGGAACTCTTTCCACACCATGGCCGCACGTTTCTTCCAGCGTTGAGGGTGAGTTCTGGCCGCAGGCGACCTCACAGTTTCATCTGCCCTGGGGATACGCCGCTCGCCGTCCCCTTCTTGCCCTTCGAGGCAGGACGAAGTTCCGGAAGGTACTTGGCCAGCCGCATCGTAATCGTTTCGCGAAGGCGGCCAACTGAGCCTCCCGTTGCCAGTGCGGCTTCGGGAGAAACGTCCAAGGTGTAGTGACTAAGGGCGGCTGCGTCAGTCCCGATCACGCGCCAAAGGTTCAGTGCATTAGGGGACTGTGCCTGGGATTGTTCGATATCGAATACGTAGATCCACGCTGGTGGGTTGTTATCGGGCTGGTGACCGTCTTGTAGCAGACGCCACGTACCGTCCGTGTGCTGGATCAGGTCGGGACGACCGAGATGCCGTTGCCAGCTCTCCCAGACTGAGCGCGGGATCGCGAAGATGCACCCTGCGGAGGCGTCGTGCGCGCCGATCTGAAACTTGAACATCATCTGATAGAAGGTGCGCTTGAAAGCGTTCGCGATATTGGGCCCTTCAATTCCTTCCGCGAGCCATTGAGGGTGGGTTGCAACGCTCTGTCCAAACTCACCTTTGTGGGCATGACGCGCCCAGCGAAGAAGCTCGACCGACTTCTTGTACGTGCCGTGGAAGTCCATCGTCTGAATTTCAAAAATCCCGTACCGGCCCATGGTGAGCCCGCCAGCGGAGTCCGGCAATACCTCGATCATGGTTGCGTCAAAGGAGAATTCGGGTGATCGATCTGTGGGGCTGATAGAGATCTCCCCGCCGAGCTTGTTCTGGAAGTAGACGATCGATGGCCTTCCTTCGGCGACCCGTTTACGTAATTCGTCTGCTTCGTGCTTACCCGCCAGGATGGTGGCGGCGATGATGCTGACGTCATCGTTTACGGCATACCCAAAGAGTCGGTGTGCCGCATCCTGAAGCATCGAATCATCCAAGGCCCGAAACGGGCATGCCAGCCAGTCCTGACGCGGGCCGTTGCTTGTGCTGCTAATTGTGCAGACACCTTTGGAGTTCTTCCGCTTGACGCAGTCGGTATTCTTCCCGGTTGCCTTGGTGATGAATGGGCAACGCTCGGCCTCCTGGTCGCTGAGGCTCTCCGGTGTTTCTGAGACGACCGGAAAAACCCGATGCCCGAACCATTCGCCGATGACGTTATTCGCTACCTTGTTGCTGGCGTCTCCTCCAGACAACTGTTACTCACCTGCTCCGTCGTCGAGTGAAAGTTGCTGTTGTCCCAGCGCGGCAGCTGCGTTCCTGGCGGCGGCCTGACGGAAGGGCTCACTAAGTTCGAACCCGATAGCGTTCCGCCCTGTGGACGCAGCGACAGAAAGCGACCTACCAGTCCCACAGAACGGGTCAAGCACCGTCCCCCCGGGAGGGCATGAGGTCAGAATCCGCGGCTTGATGAGGTCGACTGGGAAAGTAGCAGAGTGGCCATCAGATCCGGATCGCGCACCGGTTCTGACCACATCGTTTGCGCCCGCTTCCGCTTCATCGACGTCGTAATAAACGACGTCTTGGGCTCCACCTTCGACTTCCTCGAACTCGTAGTAATATTTAGCGCGGCCTTCCTTGGGGCGTTTCACAAAGTGAAAGAAGTGTTCATGAGTTAGTCGGAGGCGATCCTTCTCCGGCCTCGGCGGGACATTCGGTTTGTGCCAGATCAAGTCATTACGCAAGATCCATCGCAGGTTTTGCATCGCAATGGCGAAGCGTGCAGGGATGAGTAGCATTTGCTTCTCCTGGCGATACCCGCCCATCGGCGTACGCCGCCGCGAACGCGGATTGTCGCCGAGACCCTGCCGGCCGTCGTGGCGAATGCTGGACCACCGGGCAAAGTAGGTGTCGCCGATGTTGATCCACATACTGCCCTGAGGTTTCAGTGCTGATGCGCTTAGCTGGAGGATTTCGACTAGGTGGCCGATGAACCACTCCGGAAGCGGCTCCAGCCCGAGCACCCCGCCATGGTTCCGGTACCACTCGTAGGGTGGCACATCGGTCTGCGCGCGCGAACTGTCCTCAGCTAGCCACTCCTTGAGGATCTCCTCGTTGTGATCTAGGCCGTAGCTCCGGAGGCCCCAGTAGGGTGGGGAGGTGATCAGCAGGTCGATGGACTCCGGAGGAAGGCCCGCCATGAGGTCATAGGCATCCCCACCAAGGACCTTGATCTGAGCAGCGTTCGGGCCATCGCTTGTCTCGGGTGTTGCGCTCTGAGTCATCTCTTCGATCTGTGCCACCACGCAGAGCAGCCTAGAGGTTGACTCTGACAGAGACGAACAGGTCGTCCGGAGGCAGGGCTGCGCTGTCCGCCAGTCCGTTACCTGTCAGGCGTGCCCACCTCAGCCGCGATCACGGCGTCCGCAACCTCGCTGATCGCCAAGGGACACGCACATGGGTGTTCTCACCTTCTGCGGCTTCAGGGTCGCCAGGGCATCGCCAGTCGCTGGGTCGGTGATGGTCAGGGTGGCCGTCGAGGCTCTATAGCTACCGGCAACTGCCACCGGTCCGAGCCCCATAGCGCCGTCTGCGACCACCAATGGAGGTGGGCTGGACGAGGCCCGCGGTTCTGGGCGAATGCGTTGAGTTCAGGCGGGAGGCGCCGTCGCTGATGAGGAGGGTGTGGAAGGTGTCCCTGCCACAGGCCCCGTTGGCGAGGGACGATGACGCGGCTGGCCAACCGGGCATTGTCCAGGCCGTGGGTGACATCCACGGTGATCTGGCCGGGCGCCATCCCGCAGAGCTGCGGAAGACTAGGTGCTGGCACCGCCCACGGCTCTCCGCTGCCCACGGCGGAGGACGCCCCGGCGCGGGCGGCGAAGGCCGCCGCCCCGAAGCGCCGTTCCGCCAAGGCGGG
>NZ_AXVU01000125.1:0-3018 GCF_000482585.1 Streptomyces sp. CNQ329
ATCTCAGGCAGGGAATCGACGCCATCGCGGCTCAGGAGTTCTTCTGCGACTGCAATATATGCAATAAGTACCCCGAGGAGGAATACTCGACGTTTATTTGTTGCACGCAGACTGAGGACCTCGTCCACACGGTCACTGGATCCCACATGGCGTGCTCGTGAGGCGAACCCTGATGGAAGCCCCAATTTTTCCTCGTAGGCCGAGAGCGGAGGATTGCCTCCTGGTGTCGTCATGGAACATAGATTAGCCGGGTGAGGCAGTCCATGGGGTGGACATGGTCAGCTCAACTTGAGGGTTGCCCTCGTAGCGAAAGCTTCCCCGGCCCGCACGGCGTTGCCCCGCCCGATGTCAAGTCGGCGTGGAGCAAGGAGTGCCTCAAGCCGCGCCCCTGGCCCTGTACTTGTCCGGGCTCGGTTCGTAGACCTCTGGGTCTAGGTCTGTGCTGGACTGGAACGGGCGATAGTCCTTGTCGTACGCGGATTCGGCCAGTACCTCCAGCGCGTGCCCGGATCCGCAGGTGGCACGTGAGTGGAGGTCGGCGTGACCGGGGCGCGCATCCGCCTGATGAACACCTCGCCCGCGGATCTGCCCGTTTCCCCGACACCCAGTCGCCCGTTGAGCGCCGGGACCGGGGTGTCGCGGGCGACTCGGTCAGGCGTCCGGAGCTCCGCCGAAGCGCTCACGGTAGGACTCCAGGTCCTCCTCCGTGATCTTCGTGAAGAGCACCGGCGGCACCGTGAACGCGGTGCCGGCCGGAACGGCGTCCAGGGCCGTGGCTTGCTCGGCGGACACCCAGGTAGCGGTGTCGTTCTCCAGGCCGAAGGCTCCGCGCATGGCGGCGGCCGTGGCGGGGATGAACGGCTGGGAGACGACCGCGTACAGGTGGATCAGGTTCATCGCGGTGCGCAGGGTCAGCGCGGCGCCGTCGGCGTCGGTCTTGATCTCCAGCCAGGGAGCCTTCTCCTCCAGGTACGAGTTGCCCGCGGACCACAGGGCGCGCAGGGCGGCAGCGGCCCTCCGGAACTGGAGCGCCTCGATCTGCTCCTCGTACTCGGCCAACAGCCGCGCGATCTCCTCGCCCAGCTTCGCCTCCGCCTCGCCGGCAGGGCGACCGGCCGGGACCTCGTCGCCGAAGCGCTTCCTGGAGAAGGACAGCACCCGGTGGACGAAGTTGCCGAGGGTGTCGGCCAGGTCCTTGTTCACCGTGGCGGTGAAGTGCTCCCAGGTGAACGACGAGTCATCCGACTCGGGGGCGTTGGCGATCAGGAAGTAGCGCCAGTAGTCACCGGGCAGGATGTCCAAGGCCGCGTCCGTGAAGACGCCGCGCTTCTGCGAGGTGGAGAACTTGCCTCCGTAGTAGGTCAGCCAGTTGAAGCCCTTGACGACGTCGACCTTCTTCCATGGCTCCCGCACACCGAGTTCGGTGGCCGGGAACATCACCGTGTGGAACGGGACGTTGTCCTTGGCCATGAACTGCGTGTACCGGACGGTGTCGTCGGCCTCGTACCACCAGGACTTCCAGTCGCGGGTCTCACCGGCCGGCGCGGCGTCTGCCCACTCCTTCGTCGCGCCGATGTACTCGATCGGGGCGTCGAACCAGACGTAGAAGACCTTGCCCTCGGCCGCGAGCTCCGGCCAGGTGTCGGCCGGGACGGGCACGCCCCAATCCAGGTCGCGGGTGATAGAGCGGTCGTTCAGGCCCTCGGTCAGCCACTTGCGGGCGATGGACGTGGACAGATGCGGCCACTCGTCGCTGACGGTGGCGATCCACTCCTCGACCTCGTGCTGGAGCTTCGACTGCAGCAGGAAAAGGTGCTTGGTCTCGCGCACCTCCAGGTCCGT
The DNA here is from genome assembly GCF_000482585.1 of Streptomyces sp. CNQ329. Classification (NCBI taxonomy): domain Bacteria; kingdom Bacillati; phylum Actinomycetota; class Actinomycetes; order Kitasatosporales; family Streptomycetaceae; genus Streptomyces; species Streptomyces sp. CNQ329. The sequence goes on from NZ_AXVU01000125.1 coordinate 1,843, forward strand.
GGAGCCGCTCACTGCCGAACGCGGGTTGATCAGATCGGTCGGGTCGAGCACACGGGTGCAGTTCTCGCACTGGTCACCGCGGGCCTTGTCGTACCCGCAGTGAGGGCAGGTGCCCTCGACGTACCGGTCCGGCAGGAAACGACCGTCGACAGGCGAATACACCTGGCGGATCGCACGCTCCTCGATGAAGCCGTTCTCCTCCAGCCTGCGCGCGAAGTGCTGCGTGATCTCGGCGTTCTGCTGCGAGGAACTGCGCCCGAAGTAGTCGAAGTCCAGCTCGAACCCGTCGTACACGGCCTTCTGCGCATCGTGGGCCTGAGCAGAGAACTCGGCGACAGACAGCCCGGCCTCCTTGGCGGCCAGCTCGGCCGGCGTGCCGTGCTCGTCGGTGGCGCAGATGTACAGGACGTCATGACCGCGCTGGCGGAGGTACCGGGAGTACACGTCCGCCGGAAGCATCGACCCGACCATGTTGCCCAGGTGCTTGATCCCGTTGATGTAGGGAAGCGCGCTGGTTACCAGGTGTCGAGCCATCCTCGGATGCTCCATTTCGTGCGTATAGCGCTGGCGACAGTGCCACGGCGGGCCCAAGCCGGGTGGCTGCAGCCGATGCGATGTGAGCACTCAGATCGCCCGCTGGAGTCACACGCCGTGACGGAACGGGCCTGCAAGCCGCCGTCATCCTATCGAACCGGAGGTCTGGCCAGCCCGTGGGTTTTCTGGCCGGTGCGAGCCGCGCTCGTGATGCGCTCGGCCGTCCGAGACAGGCGGCCAAGCGAGCTCGTACGGCCGAGGCGCCTCCCATCCTAGAACTACCGCTGGCGCTCCTCGCCGTACGGCAGGTGCGTGCCCCCGTGTCCTCTCCACGCCAACTGCTCCTCGACAGCAAGCGACTCGGGGCACATGGAGGGCACATGAGGCTCGAAAACGGCACCGACCAGCAGGTACCAGTGAAGGGAATTCCTGCTGGTCAGTGGCGCTCCGGTGGTGAATTCGCAGGTCAGCGCAGTGGTGGAGGCACTTGATCCTCAAGTGGCGCGAGGACGCCCCACTGCAGGCGGCGTGACCGACAGGCTGCCGTTCTGACGCGCTGTTCGGCCGGGCTTGATCTGCGGGTTCTCGTGCCGTAGCCGGCGGGTGACGTCGGTGTTCTCTCCCGCGACGGCGGGCCGGGGG
>NZ_AXVU01000126.1:0-3017 GCF_000482585.1 Streptomyces sp. CNQ329
GGGCGCTGACGACGGGGCTCAACGCGTACACGACGTACGCGGCGACCAACCCGCTCGTCGCCCGCAACACGACCCGCCAGATCACCGAGGCCCTGGCGGACGCGACGCCGTAGCCGACGACCGCGAGGGAACCGACGGCATGACCACCGAGGGCACGCACATCGAGCGGGCGGACGCGGACGACTTCCACCGGGTGCTCGCCGACCACCCCCGCTACTGGGGCGAACGGGACCTGCGCGCGCTGCATCTGCTGGCCATGGTGCAGGAGTTCGGCGACACCTGCCTGGTCGCCCGCGCCGCCGACGGCATCCGCGGCTATGTCTTCGGATGCGTCACCCCGGCCGCCACGGGGTACGTCCACCTGATCGCCGTCCGCGACGACGCCCGCGGCACAGGGCTGGGGCGCCGGTTGTACGGGGCGTTCGCGGCGGCGGCGGAGCGCCAGGGGGCGGTGCGGCTGAAGGCGATCACTTCTGTGGGGAACACGGCATCGCAGGCGTTCCACCGCAGTCTGGGGTTCACGGCGCGGGTGGTGGAGGACTACGACGGGGCGGGACGGGCGATGGTGGTGTTCGGACGGGACGTGCGCCTGTAGGCGCAGGGGCATCGGCGACGGACCGTCTCGCCGCCCTCTTCACCTGCCCCGCGCACGCCTCCCCGCCTCCTGAAGCCCGGAGCCCGCGGCCCGCGACGAACCGGCTCCACGCACGGCCGGTCATCGGACGGAAGCGAAGAGCGGGGATTAGATTCGTTTCCACCGTTCTGTCCCCGCACGGCGGACGCCGCCGGAAGGAACCAGGCCTCCATGCTCACGGCTGTAGCCACCGCGGCCGGTGCGCCGCTCACCCTCACCGAACGCGAGGTGCCCGAGCCCGGACCGGGCGAGGTGCTCGTCAGGATCATCGCGTGCGGCATCTGCCACACCGACCTCGACCTGTTGCAGGGCCACTGGCCCATCGCCCGCTTCCCGGTCGTCCCCGGGCACGAGATCACCGGTGAGGTCGCCGCCCTCGGCCCCGGCGTTTCCCGGCCCGCGGTCGGCACGGTGGTCGGCGCGCAGTTCCTCGGCGACTCCTGCCGGCACTGCGACTACTGCGTACGCGGCGAGCAGATCCTCTGCCCCGACAAGCGGATCACGGGCATCGTGAGGGACGGCGGCTACACCGAGTACGCCGTCCTCAAGGCCGACTTCGTCACGCCGCTGCCCGACGGGCTCGACCCGGTGGCCGCGGCGCCGCTGATGTGCGCGGGGCTGACGGCGTTCAACGGCCTGCGCCAGGCGGGGATCACCCCGACCTCCCGGGTCGCCGTGATCGGCGCCACCGGCGGCGTCGGCGCGCTGGCGATCCGCTACGCCGTCGCCATGGGCGCCCGCGTCGCCGCCGTCGGCCGCTCACCCCGCGGCGAGGCCGTGGCCCGGGACCTGGGCGCCGAGCGCTTCGTCGCCACGAGCGACACCGACCCGGCCGAGGCGCTACGGGCCTGGGACGGCGGCGCCGACCTGATCCTCAACGCCGCCCCCTCCACCGCCGCGGCCACCGCGACGCTGACGGGCCTGGCGCCGGGCGGCACCCTCGTCCTCTGCGGCTACGACGACACCCCCCTGGTCCTCCCCACGACCCCCATGGTCCTGGGCCGCCTCCACGTCATGCTCAACCCCTCCGGCTCCCCCCACGACACCCGCGACACCCTCGCGTTCTCCGCGACCCACGGCATCCTGCCGGACTACACCCCGATCGGCCTGGAGGGCGCCAACGCGGCCCTGGAGGCCATGGCCAAGGCCAGCCCGCCCAACCGCTCGGTCATCACCTTCGCCTGAAACGGCACCCGCCACAGGAGGGGCCTGTGCCGCGCGGGGCGACCGGAGAGGGATGCGCGCTGTCCGTCCGCGCACCCCGCGACGGTGCGCACGCGGGTGTGGACGGTACGGCTCTCGTTCCCGGCGCCTTCCGCCTTCGACACCGGTGCCACGTGGGACCAGCGGCTTCGCCGCGCCGGGCGGAGAGTGTGGGATTCGAACCCACGGTGACGCAGGACGCCACGCCGGTTTTCAAGACCGGTCCCTTAGGCCACTCGGGCAACTCTCCCTGCCGTCGCTCGGCGGCGGCAGGGACCAAGGCTAGCGGTTCGGGTGACGGCGTTGCGTGCGGGTTAGGTGCGGGCTGCCGGGGTGGTGGGCAGGGGTCAGCCGGCGGTGGCGGCGGCGGGGTCCATCCAGAAGATCTCCCACTGGTGGCCGTCCGGGTCGAGGAAGCTGCGGCCGTACATGAAGCCCTGGTCGTTGGGCTCGTTCGCGGCGCCGCCGCCCGCGGCGAGCGCCTTGTCGACGATCTCGTCCACGTCCGCGCGGTTGTCGACGCTCAGGGCGAGGATCGCCTCCGTGGAGGTGGCGGGGTCCGCGATCTCCTTCTTGGTGAAGCCCTTGAAGAACGGCTCCGTGAGGAGCATCGCGTAGATGTCGTCGGTGATGACGAGGCAGGTGGCGTTCTCGTCGGTGAAGTTCTCGTCGAAGCGGTAGCCGAGGGCGGTGAAGAACGCCTTCGAGCGGTCGAGGTCCTTCACGGGCAGGTTGACGAAGATCTTGTGCGGCATCGTGGGCCCCTCTCCGGGCTGCGGTCGTCGGCTCCTGGAGCGCGCTGTCGTGGGGGTAGACGGAGCGGGGGCACCGAACTCATCGGTGGGCGGGGTCGCTCCGGGAGAGTTTCTGCCGGGTCCGGCGGGCCGGGGATCCTGCCGGGCCCTCTGTCACCGTGGCATGTGTTTCGCCGCCGACGCCACCGTGGCCGTCGCCTCCCGCTCGGGCAGGCCCGTCCGCATCGCCGCGCGGATCAGCGCCTCCGCCACGTCCCGGCCGTGGCCCGTCTCGTACGCGCGGCAGGCCGCCCAGAACAGGCGGGCGTTGCGTTCGCCCGGGTGGGAGGCGGCGACGAAGCGGATCAGGGCGTCCGGGCGGCGCTCCGCTCCCGGGTGGTGGCCGGCGCCGGGCGGCGGGGGCGGGGGGTCCGGCGGGGGCGGGG
>NZ_AXVU01000127.1:0-2984 GCF_000482585.1 Streptomyces sp. CNQ329
GGAGTACGGCACTCCCGGGAGCCGGTTCGAGCGGCTCAGGACCGCCGTCGAGACGCTGGACCGGCTGCTGCCGGACGAGTCCTACGAGCCGAGGCCGGCGCAGCAGCCGCGTCCGCCCCTGCTCGTCGGGGGTAACGGCGACCGGGTGTTGCGGCTCGCGGCGAAGCACGCGGAGATCATCAGCTTCACCTCGGGGCGCACCGACCAGGAATCCGGGGGGATCAAGGCCATCTGCGACAGCATGCTCGAGGAGCGTGTGACCGTCGCGCGTCGCCTGTGCGAGGAGTACGGCACCGATCCGGAGCTGAACATCGTGGTTCCGCGGGTCATCATCACCGATGACCGCGAGGCTCTGGCCCGGGAGTTGCAGCAGCACATCCCGGAGGACGTGACCGTCGAGGGCCTGCTCGACCACCCGCTCCTGCTCGCCGGCTCGCCCAAGGAGATCGCGCAGCAGGTGCTCGGCCATCGCGAGCGGTACGGGTTCACGTACGTCACCGTGATGGAGGAGTACATGGACGACTTCGGTGAGGTCATCAAGGAGCTGCGGGCCCAGGGGGCCTGACGTCCCGACGGCGTCAGAGATCATCTGTACGAGGTGAGGTGACTTCTGCGGGCCCGGCCTGGGAAACGGCCGCCCCGCAGTCGGAAGTACCCCCCATGAGAGAACCGGCCGTACCGCTTCTTCGAGGACTGACAGCCCATCCTGTCAGCCGGGAGCCGGTCGGCCACACCAACGGGTGCGGACGGCGCTGACCGACGCCGAACGGCACGGTGATCCGCCATGAGACCGGGCGGCCGGCCGACGTTGCCGACTTCCTGCGATGACCTGTGAAGGACGAGGTGCGAACCTGTCCTTCGGGGCGCTGCCTTCCGCCGAAGGGCGGCGCCCCGTCGGTTCGGCACCGGCTGCCGCGGATCCGGCCGCCGCCGGTCCCGCGACACGCTCGTCATCGTCACGATGGATCTGCCCCGAGCGCGGCACCGGCATCCGCATGCCGTTCTCCGCTCAGGGGGCGGCGGCACATCGTTCCGGTAGGCCCGGCCGCGGAGGCGGGCGGCCTCGCGTCCGCGTCATCGCCCGCCCCCGCGTTCCAGTTTGACCAGGTAGACGACGGTGCCGGCCAGGTGGATGCGCTGGGCGTGGGTAGGAAGGAGGCCCGCCTGGATGGCCGGGGACAGGGCGGTCGGTGTGGGGAGGAGCAGCACCGCGGTGCCGGTGGGGGTGAGAAGGCGGTGGAGTTCCCGCCACCAGGCGGCGGGGGCCTTGGCCAGCCGGGCCCTCGCCTCGACCTGCGTGCCCCACGGCGGGTTGCAGACGATGCGGTCGACCGAGGCGGCGGGGAGGGGGAGTCTGCCGGCGTCGGCCCGGTGGAGGCGGATCCGCGGCAGCGACGCCGTGCTCGTGTTGGCGCGGGCGGCCTCCAGTGCGGTCGGGTCGATGTCGTAGCCCTGGTAGCGCGCCGCCTCGGGGTGGGCGAGTGCCGCCTCGATGAGCAGGGTGCCGGCGCCGCAGCAGGGGTCGAGAACCCGGTGGCCGGGGCCTATGGCCGCCAGCTCCGTCATCGCCGCCGCCAGCGGCGGGTGCAGGCTTCCCGGTACGGTCACCTGCCGGTACGGGCGGCGGTGGAGCGGGCGCGGGGTGACGCGGAGCAGCAGTGTGGCCTCGGTGCCGTCCAGCGTCAGGCGCCACGGCGCGTAGTCCGGCGGGGGTGCGCCCTGCGTACGGCGCCGGTGGTACGGCACGCCGAGGCGGGCGGCGAGTGCGCCGCCGACCGCGTCCTCCGCGTCGTATCTGGTGAAGTTCCGCCTCCCCAGGAACGACGCCGAGACCTCCACCCCCGGAGGCGTACCGGTGAGGTGCGGAACGAGGGTGCCGCGGTGGCGGTGCAGTCTTTCCGGGTCGGCCCGCTCCGCCAGTTCTCCCAGCGCGGGCAGGCCCGCTTTCCCCGTTCCTACGTCGCTCCTCCTCGCGGCCAGCAGGAACAGGTCGTCCGCCGTGCGCAGCTCGGTGACCGCCGTGTCGTACGGGCGCCGGGCCCGGAAGCGCACGGACCGGTGTCCGGCCGCGGTGATGCCCCCGAGTCCGCGCTGCAGAATCTCGGCCGCCAACTGCGGTTCCAGACCGCGAGCGCACCGAGCGACGAAAAATGCGTCGTCGCGCATGATGACTGTCTTCTCCCACGCCAAGGCCCGGGACGGCGCCACGCCGCCCCGCCTCGTCGGCGACGGGGGTTCCTCGCCTCGCCGACGGCGCCTAGCGCAGGTGGAAGAAGTACATGCCCGTGATCCTACGGGTGCCGCCGCGAGCCGTCCCGGGCCGGGGCGCGTGGTGCGGTGCCGTCCGGTGGGATGCTGGTGCGCATGGCCGACACCGACCCCAAGGCAGACCTTCACCTCTACCTGCAGGCCGCCCGCGAGGCGCTGCTGTGGAAACTCGAGGGGTTGTCCGAGTACGAGGTACGGCGTCCGCTGACGCCGACCGCCACCAACCTGCTGGGCATCGTCAAGCACCTGATCGGCTGCGAGACCGCGTACTTCGGTGAGACCTTCGGGCGCCCGTTCGGCGAGCCGCTGCCCTGGTTCGAAGGCCCCGATGCGGACGCGCCCAACGTCGACATGTGGGCCACGGCCGACGAGGCCCGCGAGGACATCATCGCTCTCTACAGGCGCGCCTGCGCGCACTCGGACGACACCATCACGGCGTTCGCGCTGGACGACCGCGGCCGCGTGCCGCACTGGGCCGAGGACCGGGCCGAGGTGTCGCTGCACCGGGTGCTCGTCCACATGCTCGCCGAGACCCAGCGGCACGCCGGGCACGCCGACATCGTCCGGGAACTGGTCGACGGCGCCGCCGGGATGCGGGAGGGCAACGACAACCTGCCCACCGGCGACCGTGCCTGGTGGGACAACCACCGGCGGCGGGTCGAGGACGCCGCCCGGGAGGCGCACGGGAGGCGGTGAGAGTCCGTTGCCGCGGCGGG
>NZ_AXVU01000128.1:0-2942 GCF_000482585.1 Streptomyces sp. CNQ329
GGGTGTGGGGGGTGTAGGGGTGTAGGGGTTCGATCTGTTCTGGGGGTTTGTGCCGGGGTTCGGGTGGGTGCCCGTATGGTCGAGCGGCCACCGGCTGATCTTCGGAGTGTCGAAAGCTTCGAAGGAGGTCAGCATGGTGATCGCTTTTGAGAGTCTGCCCCTGCACGCTCTGGCCGAAGATCATCTTGGTGCGGTGAGTTCGGATGTGGTGTGCGTGATGGTCAAGGCGTTCGCCGACGCACTGTCTGCGGGGGCCAGTGCGCTTTGCGGCGCGGAGTGCGGGCAGGTCGGCGAGGAGTGGGTCGGCCGGCGCAAGGGCTGGCGCCCGCGCGAGTGGGGTGCCCGTGCCGGCGTCATCGAACTGGCTGTGCCTCAAGTTGTGGCGCGGCGGCTACTTTCCCGACTGGCTGCTTCAGCGGTGCCGGCGGGTCGAGCAGGCTCGGATCTCGGTGGTCGCTACCGTCTGCCTGCCGGGGGTGTCTCCACCTGCCGGGTGGAGAGAGCTCGTCGAAGCCCTCGGCGTCACCCGGCTATCGAAGTTCCAGGTCAGCTCCTTGGTCAAACACCTCGACGGCCAGGTCACCGCCTTCCGTAACCTGCCCCTGGACACCTGCCCCTGGGCACTGGCCCCCCTGGGCACTGGCCCCCCTGGGCACCGGCCCCTGGGTGCCGGCCCCTGGGTGCCGGCCGCTGGGCACCGGCCGCTGGGTGCTGGCCGCTGCACGTTTGTTTGTGCGGACGCGCTGGTCCGGAAGGTCCGCGAAGGGCGGGCGCATCGTCAACGTCCGCGCGCTGAGTGTGGTCGGCGTGAACGCTGAGGGTCACCGCGAGATCGTCGGCCTGGGCCTGGCTACCGCTGGGGGATGGTGCCGGTGGGCGGGTTCTGGCGAAGGTGCAGGGTCCACTTGGCCGGTGACGTTTTTCCGTGATCGACAAGGGCTCGGGGGGATGGTGGCTGCCGCCATCCGCACCATCTTCGCCCGGAGGAGCGATCCAGCCGTCCGTGCCCGGCTGAACGTGGTCGCCGGCATGTTCGGACGGCAGTTTCCTGGGTCAAGACCGTGCTGATCGAGGCAGCCGGGGGCATCACCGCATTCGCCGGTTTCCCGACTGCCCGCGCGGGAAGGGAATGTGGTCAACCGACCTGCTGGAACGGCTGTGCCGGGAGATCAAACGACGAGCCGGCGTCGTCCAGGCCTTCCCCAGTTCTGTCGCCCTGGGCCGGCTGACTGCCGCCGTTCTGGCCGAACTCCACAGCGCATGGCAGGTCTTCGGCCGCCGCTGCAGCCGCCGCGTCGGATACCGAACAGGGTCCAGCGCGTGCAGCTTGGCGGCCACGTACCTCTCCGTAGCCTCCCGGGCCGAACTATTCACCGACCACCCCACCGATCCCCTGGCAGCAGATCCCGCCCCGGGCCATTCCCAGCCAGCTCCCGCGACTGGCGCCACCACTCAGCGGGAGACGATCGGCTGATCTGTTGTCTCGTTGTGTGATGCGTTGTTTCTGTCTGTTTTTCCGGTCTTTTCTGTTGCTGGTGTTTTCGGTTGTGTGCTGGTGCCGGGTTTGTGTGGTGTGTTGTGGGTGTGTGGGGGGTGGGTTAGTTCCATTCGATGAGGGCGAAGCTGGTGGCCATGCCGCCGCCGAATCCGGCGAGGAGGATGAGTTCGCCTGGTTGGAAGGCGTTTTGGCGGGCTGCGATGTCGAGGGTGATGGGGATGGAGGCGGCTCCGGTGTTGCCGTAGTGGGTGAGTGTGCGGTGCATGGTGGCGTTGGGCATGGCGAGGTCTTGGGTCATGGAGTCGAGCATGACGCCGTTGGCTTGGTGGGGGATGACGTGGTTGATGTCGGTGGGTTCGACGCCGGCTTCGTGGAGGAATTCTTTGATGAGTTGGGGGAGTTGTTCGACGACGAATCGGCGTACTTCTCGTCCGTTCATGGCGAAGTATTGGTCGCCGTTGTCGAGGGTGTCGTGGTTGTGGGGGGTTCGGCTGCCGCCGGCGGGTACTTCGATGAGGTTGGCGAGGTCGCCGAAGGTGTGGAGTGCGACGTGGCGGACGAGGGGGCCGTGGTGGGTGGTGCCCAGGACCATGGCGCCGGCGCCGTCGCCGAAGAGGACGACTGTTCTGCGGTCGGTGGGGTTGAGGATGCGGGAGTAGATGTCGGCGCCGACGACGAGGGCGTAGCCGCCTCGGCGGAGGATGACGCTGCCGACTGCGGAGAGGGCGAAGACGGTGCCGGAGCAGACGGCGTTGACGTCGAAGGCGGCTGTGCCGGAGGCGCCGAGGTTGCGTTGGACGTAGGCGGCGGTGGGGGGCTGGGGGCGGTCGGGGGTGGAGGTGGCGACGGCGATGACGGAGAGTTGTGCGGGGGTGATGCCGGCGGATTCCATGGCGGCGCGGGCTGCGGTGGTGGCGAGGTCGGAGGTGGCCTGGCCGGGGGCGGCCCAGCGGCGTTCGCGGATGGCGGTTTTGCGGGTGATCCATTCGTCGTCGACGCCGGCGGGCGCGCCGACTTCGTCGTTGGTGACGATCCGCTCGGGTACGTAGGCGCCGGTTCCCAGGATCCTGACGTCGATGCTGGAGACGATCCGGTCTGGCACGTCGGCGGTGGTGTCGATGGCCGGGATGGCCCGGTTGGCCGGCTTGCCCGAAGCGGCCTGCCCGGCCTGGGCGGCCTGGTTGGCGGGGTTGGCCGGGGTGGCTGGGGTGTTGGTCATGGGCGTGCCCTCCCTTCAGGTGGTGGTGCGGGGGCTGTCGGTTACAGGTGGCCGGTACGCGGCAGTGCCGGCCCACTCACACGGCGGCGGGGCTGCCCCCCCCCACACGGCGAAGGGGTTCCCGCGACACGGCGGCGGGGCCCCCCACACGGCGGGGCTCCCCGTACACACGGCGGGGCTCCCCGTACACACGGCGGGGCTCCCCGTACACACGGCGGGGCTCCC
>NZ_AXVU01000129.1:0-2933 GCF_000482585.1 Streptomyces sp. CNQ329
CCGCGAGATCTACCACGTCCTCACCATCACCAACGCCACCGCAGCGACCCCAAGGCACCTCGCAACCGCTGCTTGACATCCATAAGAGCATCCCGAGACCTGCACCGCGGGAGTCAGGCAGGACAGCACCCGCCGCCCGTCCACGTGCACCGTGCACGCGCCGCAGTGGCCCTGGTCGCACCCCTTCTTCGTGCCGGTCAGCGCGAGCCGCTCGCGCAGCACGTCCAGGAGGGACTCCCGGGGATCCAACGTGAGGGACACCTCCCGGCCGTTGACCGTACAGGCCAATGTTGATTTCACCGCATTTGTGAGCATGTGAGCAGATTCTAGGGAGGTCGCAAGGTCCCGGAGCGGAGAAGTAGATTCGGCGCGCCTCGCCACGGGGAGACCACGCGGTCGGCTCAGCCGTTTGCCGATGCGGCCCACGCCGCGTAGAGCCACACCTCGTCGAGGAGCCGCGGCCGGACGGCCCGTCCGGGTGCCGTACACGGCCGCGGCCGGTCCCGGGGTCGCCGGTGCTCACTGCCGGTACCGGCGGAGGAGTTCGGCCAGGTCCTCGGCGAAGACCCTCCCGTAGCGGTCGGCCGACATCGCGTGGACGCGCCTGGCCAGGATCTCGGCGTCCTGCTCGTCGAGGGCCAGAACACCCAGCGGGGTGCCGTCCGAGCGGGCGACGATCAGCCGCGCGGCGGCCGGGGCCGGCTCGACACCGGAGGAGACCTCGTTGAGGGCGTACAGGCTGCACGCCAGCGCGAGCGCGGTATCCGGGCCGCCGTGCTCGGTGAGGTGCAGGGTGTCATCGATGCTGGTCCAGCGTCCGATCTGTTCAGCGGGCATGGTGGGGCTCCGGGGCGGGGTGGGCGCCGGCAGGCGCCGGTGTACGGGGTCGGGGCACGGTGGGCAGGCCGAGGTCCAGGCGCTTGTCCATCTCCAGGCGGAAGGTGCCGTACGGGTTGACGTTGGACCAGAACAGCGCGGTCAGGCCGCGCCGGTCCTCATCCGAGAGCCTCGTTGCCCACTTCGGCTCGGCCAGGACCTGCTGGAGGAGCAGCGTGTTGACGTGCACCAGAGCGGACTGGAGCAGGTGCAATGCGAGCATCGAGGTCTCGGCGTGTTCCTTGTCCGGGCCGGTCAGGGCGCCGTCCTTGCCGTAGTGCAGCACGGTGTTCGCGCTGTTCCAGTTCTCCACGACCTGCAAGCCGCCGTGGATCTCCCGGCGCAGGCCGGGAGAGGCCAGGTAGTCGCAGGCGAAGACCGTGCGCACGGCGCGGCCCAGTTCTTCGAGGGCGGCGTAGGTGGGGTGCTTGGGACCGCCGCGGGTGAAGCGTCGCAGCACCTGCTCGGCCTCCGCCGTCCCCAGCCGCAGCGCGGTGGCGTACTTGACCATCTGGTCGTACTGCTGGGCGATCAGGTCCCACTTGATGGGCCGGGTCAGCGAGCCGCCGAGCGCCGGCCAGCCGGGCGGGGCGTCGTCCGGGCGGTACAGGCGGATGCTGCCGATGTTCTTCAGCCTCGGCAGCAGCCGGAAGTTCAGCAGCTCGGTGAAGGCGAACCCGACGACCGAGGCGCCGTGGGTGTCGACGTAGTTCGACTCGATCTCGGCGTCCGTGCAGTGCCGCAGCAGTCCCTCGATCATCGCTGCGACCTCGGACGACGAACAGCTCTTGAGCTGGGAGTAGATGCAGACGTTCTTCTTCTCCACGTGCCAGTAGATCATCACGCCGTTGCCGCCGTAGCGGGCGTGGTACTCGGTCATGAAGTTGGACGACCAGGACCCGAACTTCTTCGAGTCCGACGCGCACGCGGTGCCCTGCCCCCACCAGGCGGCATCCCGGGTGGCGAAGGTGGCGTTGACCAGGCGGGTGACGGCGGCGCGCAGGTTGTCGACGGTGATGAAGTGCCGGCGCACGTGCCGCAGGGCGGCCTCAGTCTCGCTGTGCTCGCCGGTCGCTACGATCGCCCGGATGCCCATGTTGGTGCCCAGCGCGAACAGCGCGAGCAGCAGGCGGCGCTGGAGCGTGGCGCGGTCGATGCGCTCGTACGCGGCCACCGAGGAGAACTCATCGGTGAAGCCGGTGAGGAAGTCGGCGTTCTTCAGCACGTCCAGCAGGTCGAGCACACCCCAGCGGCGTACGACCTCCTCCTTCAGCGCCTCCAGGCCAGTGGGCTCGTCCAGCTTCTCCGGCTTCGGCACGGTGATCCACGGCTCACCCTTGCGGGTGGTGACCTTCACCCCGCCCGCCGAGCCGTCCGCAAGCGCCCCGGACAGCCGGTCCAGAGCCTCCGTCATCCGCCGCCTCAGGTCGGTGATGAACTCGGCGGGGTCCTGGGGCTGGCGGATCGCCGCGTAGTGCACGGTGCGGGTGGCATCGAAGTCGCCGGGCAGGTCGTCCTCCGGGTTGCGCCAGCGCAGGCCGCCCTCGATGTAGATCTCGCGGCGGCGGATCGCATCCCGCAGCGCGACCAGGACGCACAGCTCGTACGGGATCCGCTCGACCCTGCCCTTGTCGTCCACGACGGCCTCGCGCCAGTCCTTGCGTACGACGCCGTCCATCGGCACCACATCGCCGGCGTCGTAGAAGCGCGTCTTGCCATCGATGTCGGCGTACCTCTCCAGCAGCGCAAGCGCGTCCATCACCGGCCGGTAGGCGGTGTTGTTGCACCTGAAGCCCAGCGTCCGCAGCAGCGGCGGCAGCATCTGCCGGTAGTACGAGCTGTACGACGAGCGCAGCGTGGTGCGGACCTTGGCCTTGAACACCTTCTCGTTCGCCTTCGCCTCGGCCACCAGGTCGCGCAGCGTCTTCTCCCCGACCACCGGATACAGCGCCGTACGCACGATCTCGTCCGGCTTGCCGATCGCCGCGTCCGCCAGCCGGAAGAGAATGCCCTCCTTGCCCCGGACCTTCTTCAGCTCCGCCGTGAGCTGCCTCTCC
>NZ_AXVU01000130.1:0-2839 GCF_000482585.1 Streptomyces sp. CNQ329
CTGCCCCTGCCCCTGCCCCTGCCCCTGCCCCTGCCGAACCGACGGAGCGGCCGTCGGCCGGCTCCGAACCGGCCCCGGCGGCGCCCCCCCGCCGCGCCGCCAGTTCGTCGGCGAGTTCGTCCGCGCGGCCGGCCGGTTCGTTGGGCGACATGATCCGTGACCGGGTCGCGGCGGAGTTGTCTCAGCACCAGGGCGACATGCAGGCCGCCCAGGCCGCTCTGATCCACAAGGCGATCCCGGACGTGATGAAGCTGTTCAAGGCCTCCCGGATCGGTGGCCGGTACGAGCACTCCGAGTTCCCTCCGACCGAGACCGACGTCCTGGCCAAGCGCTCGCAGAAGAACCCGGACCTGATCTGGGAGGGCCGCCCGAAGTGGCGCGCTGTCGAGCTGCACCGCGAGGCGCGTGCCGGCAACATCGCCCTCGACGTGACCGCTCTGGACGCCAACGCGGCGTATCTGGCGGCGTTCACGTGCTGGCTGCCGATCGGGCGGCTGGTGGAGTCCGAGCCCTTCAGCCAGCCCAAGCGCGCCGGCATCTACCGCATCACCCCGCCGGAGTGGGGCAACCCCGACCTCCCGAACCCGCTGGGGGACCGCAAGACTCAAGGGGACCTCTGGATCACCACCCCCACCCTCAAGCTGCTGCTGGACTGCGCGAAGAACGGACTGTGCACCGCCCCGGAAATCCACGAGGCGTACACGTCCGGTGCCACGGAAAGCCTGCTGCGAACCCTCAAGGAAGCCCTCAGGGATGCCCGGCAAGAGGCAATCGACAATGACGACATTGTCACCCTGGAGTACGTGAAATCCATGTATTCTAAGTTTGTGTCCACTATCGGGGAATCCACGAACAACCGTGAACTCCGCCGCCCGGACTGGATGCACACCATCCGCTCTCAGGCATTCGCGAACCTGTGGCGCAAAGCCTACAAGGCGCACCAGGCAGGATTGACCGTCGTGCAAATGGCAGGAACCGACGAACTCCACGTGAGCGGCGGCGACTGGCGAAACGTATTCACCGAGGGACGGAAACTCTCCGACATGAAGGAAAAGGAAACCTACACCCTCGGAGGCGACTAAATGAGAAGCGTCTACGATGAGTGGGGCGAATTCGGAAGGTACAACGCCCGGGGACTCAAAGGCGGTGAAGCCCTCGCCCGCGAAATCGAGAGAATCGCGCAGGAACTCGCCGCCCACGGCGGCATCGCCACTCCAGTCGACCGCCCCCGGGGCCGCAACGCCCGCCTGCACTACTTGGACTCACCGGCCGGCCGCGATGCCCTGGCCCGCCACGGCATCAGCCCCCGCCTCATCAAGTCTTGGGAGACCGGCGGCCGGCCCTCGGCCCGCAAGCTCCAGGCACTCGATGACGCCTACCGCGAAATGCGCCACACCAACGTCCGAAAGTACGGCCGCAAAAACATCGTGGAGCGCCTCGACAACAGCGGGCAAGGTACCCGAATGGAAATCTATCCCGTCGACCAAAGCCAGGTCCCCGAAAGCCGCCGCCGCGACCTGGAACCCATCGCACAGGAGCGGTCCCTGCAAGTCCGCTACGTCTGGGCAGACGCTGTCACCGGATGGGCAGAAGGAGATGAAACCCTCCTCGGCGACGTCTGGGAAGACATCATTGCCGACCTCGATTCCGACTGGGCCGCCTACTCCTACGTCGGCGCAGTCACCCTCGGCGCCTGACCAGCCAACTCCGAACCCCACGAAGGAGCGGAACATGCCGAGTGAACAGGGACCACAGGACCCCGAGGCCGCCGGCGCCGACCGGGTATGCGCCCTCGCCACCCCGCCGCAGACCCCGCCCACCCGCGACCACGCCGCCGTCTGGCTCGACGACCAGGGCGGCGTATGGGCCGACTACCCGACCCTGCCGCCAGGCGACGACGTACTGCCGATGGTGTGGGCCCGTGACGATCCCCATCGCCTCGTCTCCCGCCAGGAGCTGGAGGCGCTCGGCTGCACCCTGACCCCCATCGCCCACTGCCTGATCGAGCCCCTCTGCACCTATGACGTGCGGCCGGAGAACCGGGCCGCGAAGTACACCACCGTCTGGCTCGACAACGAGGGCGACGTGTGGGCCGACTACCCCACGCCGGGCCCCGAGGAGAACCAACTCCGCTCCCTCGTATGGGCGTCAGAACAGGCCGAACCCCGAAGCGACCTCGAAGACCGGCACGGCTACGCCTTCACCCGCATCGGCTGGAGCCGCTGACCCCGACGCTGCGAGCAGCAGCTGCGCCGCGTTCCGGATCCAGTTCCCCACCCACGCACGAAGGAGACCCATGACCATCACCGACGACACCCTGCTCCGCCCCCCGCTGCCGCACTTCACCTCCTGGGCGGACGTCCCGGCCGGCGTCTACGCCACCGCCACCCAGCTCAAGAACCTCGACCTCCCCCGTACGCCGGGCCCGAAAGCGGCGACGGTCGACGGCTACGACGGCCGCAACCGCCGCACCGTCCTCGACCTGTACCGGCTGGACGAATCCGCCCCCACCCCGGCTACCGCCACCCAGCTCGCCGCCGCCCGCGCCCGATCCACCACCCCACGAACCTGCCAGGACTGCGGCGCCCGACCCGACCACGCCCTCCTCCCCACCCCAGCCGGCCACCTGTGCCGCGCCTGCCACCACATCCACAAACTCCGCACCCTCCAGGACGACGCAGCCACCCGCCGCGCCTGGGCCCAGGAACACGTCGCCAACCTCCTCACCCTCCCCATGGCCGTGCTGCACATCGACTACACGTGGCGAGGCACCACCCCCAGCGGCGCCCGCCGCCCGCCCTCCGCCGCCACGGTGACCGCCCTCGACGCAGCCACCGGC
>NZ_AXVU01000131.1:0-2726 GCF_000482585.1 Streptomyces sp. CNQ329
GCCGCTGCTGTACGTGTCCGCGACGATGGCCGTTCTCACCTGTCTCCTGCTGCTGTCGGTCCCCGCGGTACGGGGCCTGCGGCGCGTGGAACGCTGATGCTGTGTCCGCACGGGAACGCCGGGGCCGGTGAACGCCCGGGCGGCGGCGTGCTGTTGCCGTCGTGCCGGCCCGACCCTGCGCATGGGTGATGCCACCAAGCGATGCCACGCACCCACGCTCGCACCCGCGCCTGCACCCGCGCCCGCACCCCGCCCGCGCCCCGAATGGTTCTTCCGCGAGTGCGAGCCCGTCGGTGTCGACCTGGGCTGGGCAGCCCGGCGGCGGTGGCGCGCGGTGACGTTTCGGGCGGGCCGGCCGGGTGTGATGCCCGCCGGTGTGCGCTCGCGCGTACGTCGACGCGGTCGACCTCCGGCCGGAGGCCGGGAGCCGGAGACCGGGTCAGGGTCCGGGGCCGGGGCCGGGGGAGATCCCACGGACCGGCACCGTCCGGGCATCGGACGGCGAGACGGCCGCAGATCCGGCGGCGCATTCCCCGGCAGCCGGCTCGTGCCGGGACCCGTCCGGCCCTGCGATCAGCTCGCCGCGGGCTCCGACCACCACGTGAGGTGGGCGGCGGCCTCGGCCACCGGTTCGATGATCTCCCATCCCTCGGCGATCAGCCCGTCGTCGATCCGCCAGATGTCGACCACCGCGATCTCCGGCCCGCCCCCGGGGAGCGACCGGCGGGAGTGCATGACGACGTGGTCGCCCTCGGCCAGCAGATGGTGGATCTCGACCCGCATTCCGGCGAGCGGGGTGAGTGCCGCCTCGACGGCCCGGAGCCACTGCGCCTTGGTGGAGGTGGTCGCGTCCGGGCGGTGGTGGACGAAGTCGTCGCTCAGCAGCGGCGCGAGCCCGTCGGCGCTGCCTGTCTCGATCAGTTCGGCGAGTGCCCGTCCGACGACGGTCTTGTTCTCTGCGGTCATGGGGCGCAGTCTTTCCGCGGGCGCGGCGGCTGTCGATGACATGGCATGTCATGGCGTGCGACGCCACGGTGAGTACCCTCGGCGAACGTGCCCACCATCGGCGACCTCCTCCGGCAGTGGCGGCATCGCCGACGGCTCAGCCAGCTCGACCTCGCGATCGCCGCCGACGTCTCGGCGCGTCACGTCAGCCTGATCGAGACGGGCAAGACCAATCCGAGCGCCGACATGGTGCTGCGCCTCGCCGACCGGCTCGACGTGCCGCTGCGCGAGCGTAACCGGCTGCTCCTCGCCGCCGGCTTCGCCCCCCGGTACCCTGAGCGGCCGCTCGACGACGAGGCGCTGGCGGCTGCCGGCGCCGCGGTCGCCCGGGTGCTGCACGCCCACGAGCCGTATCCCGCGGTGGCCTTCGACCGCCGGTGGGACATCGTGCGCACCAACCGCGCGGTCGAGCCGTTCTTCGCCGGCGTCGACCCCGCCCTGCTCCGGCCGCCGGTCAACCTCATCCGGCTGGGGCTGGACCCGCGCGGCTTCGCGCCGCTGGTGGTCAACCTGGACGACGTACGCGCGGTGTTCCGCACCCGGATCCGCCGTCAGCTCGCCGTCGCGCCCGACCCCGGGCTCAGCGCGCTCTACGAGGAGCTGCTGGCGCCGGGCGCCGAGGATGCGCCGGGGCGGACGGTCGCGTCCGACGTCATGATCCCGATGGTCCTTCGCGTGGCGGGGCGGGAGCTGCGGCTGTTCTCCACGATCACCACCTTCGGTACGCCGATGGACATCACCCTCGCCGAGGTCGCGATCGAGTCGTACTACCCGGCGGACGCCCGGACGGCCGCCTACTTCGAGAACCCCGGCACCTGACGCGCCGGTGCGCCTGCGCCGTGGTCGCCGGCGCAGCCTGTGTTAGGCTGAAAACGTTGCAGTTGTGGTTCCCATGAAATTTGTGTGCGCCTGCTGGCTTTGACCTCGGGCGCATTTTTGTTTTTCGGTGCTTGCTCCGGATCGGGAATTCATCACGGCGACGAGGGATCGCGCGCACGCGTCATCCCCTATGCCCCCAAGAAGGAGACAAGACCATGGCAAACGGAACCGTGAAGTGGTTCAACAGCGAAAAGGGCTTCGGCTTCATCGCCCAGGACGGCGGCGGCGCCGACGTCTTCGCGCACTACTCCAACATCAACGCGCAGGGCTTCCGCGAGCTGGCCGAGGGCCAGAAGGTGGAGTTCGACGTGGTGCAGGGCCAGAAGGGCCCGCAGGCGGAGAACATCCGTCTGGTCTGACCGCGGTCCGCGGGACTGCGGAACCCACCGGGCAGGGCCGCGCCTCAGGGCGCGTCCCTGCCCGGTGGCATGTCTGCGCTCCCGGGGAGCGTGTGCACGCTGTTCCCGGGGGCATCACCCGACGCCCGTCCCCGTCCTGCTCACGGGCGGAGCGTCAGAGCTTCTCCATATGGTCGTAGGGCGCGGTGATCCGGACGTGGCGGGAGCCGAAGTCGACGAGCATCGCGATGCCGTCTTCGGCGGAGACGATTGTGCCCAGGCCGTACCGGTCGTGTGTGACCCGGTCACCGGGGGCGAAGCTCTTGGGCGCGGGAGCGACGGGCGCGTCGAAGGGGCTGGTGGCCAGATGGCGCCGGGGCGCGGGTGCCTTTTTCATCGGAAACCCAGTATGGACCCCCGGGGCGGCCGGCGCGCCGTCCCTACGCGATCGAATCCGATCCGTCAGCCTTCCGCACCCGGCCCGCACCCGGCCCGCACCCGGCC
>NZ_AXVU01000132.1:0-2630 GCF_000482585.1 Streptomyces sp. CNQ329
GGCGGCGAAGAATTCGGCGACGCTGCCGGAGCCGTAGCTGAACAGGCCGATGGGCCGGCCGGTGAGGTCGTCTGCCTGGTCCAGGAGTGCGGCCAGGGCGAGGTAGACCGATGCGGTGTAGCTGTTGCCGATGACGTTGTTGTAGGTGGTGGTTTTGGTGAGGGCTTGTTCGATGGTGTTTTTGTCGGTGTCGCGTTCGCAGTAGTTCAGCAGGTGGCGGTGTGCTTTGTACGCCATTTTTGTGAAGGGCTGGTGGTAGCAGAACGCGGCGAAGTCGTCGAGGGTGTGGCCGCCTTGTTCTGTGTAGTCTTTCCAGGCGCCTTCGATGGCTTGGAGGTAGGCGTTGATGGATTCTTGTCCGTCGACGAGTGCGGTGTCGCGGTAGTTGGGCCGCCAGAAGTCCATGACGTCTGCGGTGTAGAGGCCGGAGGGGTCCTCGATGCGGAGCAGGGCGGGGTCGGCGCCGACGAGCATGGCGACTGCTGCGGCGCCCTGGGTTGCTTCGCCGGGGCTGTCGGCGTCGTATTTGGAGATGTCGCTGGCGATGACGAGGGCTTGTTGTGAGGGGTCGCGGCGTATGAGGCCGATGGCGAATTGCAGGGCGGCGGTTGCGCCGTAGCAGGCTTGTTTGAGTTCGACGACGCGGGTGGCTGAGGGCAGGCCGAGGAGGGAGTGGACGTAGACGCCGGCTGATTTGGCCTGGTCGATGGAGGATTCGGTGGCGAAGACGACGGTGCGGATCCTGTCGCTGCCGTGGCGGGCGATGATGGGTGCGGCGGCGGCTGCGGCCATGGTGACGATGTCTTCGTCGGCGGCGGCTACGCTCATGGATTCCTGGCCGATACCGATGTGGTATTTGCCGATGTCGGTGCCGTTGTGTTCTGCGAGTGCGGTGTGCGGCAGGACGAACTCGGTTGTGGCGAATGACAGGTCGTGGATTCCGAGTGGGTCGGACATGCCCTAGGCACCAACCTTTGCAGTCGTGTTGTCGCGTTCCAGTTGGATGTGTGCGCGCATGAGTTCGCCTGGGTTGGTCTGTGCTGCGAGGAGGGAGAGTTCGCCGCACAGCACTGTTGCGGCTGCGATGACGGCCAGCCGCCTGGCGTTGTGGCCGGGTTCGGTGTCGGCGCGGCAGCCGAGGCGGGTCAGGTTCGTCTCGACGAATCCCAGGCCTTTGCCGTTTCCTACGGTGCCGACGATGAGGTTCGGCAGGGTGCAGGAGAAGTAGAGGTCACCGTCGCGGTCTTCGGCCATGGTGACGCCCTGGGAGCCTTCGATGATGTTGGCGGCGTCCTGGCCGGTGGCGAGGTAGAAGCCGAGGAGCATGTTCGCGAAGTGGGCGTTCGCGGAGCGGATACCGCCGGCGAGGAGGGTGCCGAGGAGGTTTTTGCGGATGTTGAGCTCGACGACTTTGGCGGCGGTGGTGTGCAGGACGTCCGTGACGATCTGGCGGGGGATGAGGAGTTCGGTGATGACGTTTTTACCGCGGCCGAGGATGCCGTTGATCGCGGTGGCTTTCTTGTCGGTGCAGTAGTTCCCGGAGATCGATCCGTAGGAGATGCCGGGGACTGTTTTCAGCAGGTGGGTGAGGAGGGCGTCGGAGGCGAGGGTGGCCATGTTGTGGCCGGAGGCGTCGCCGGTGGCGAACTCGAAGCGGATGAACAGCAGGTTGGCGGTGATCTCGTGGCGGATGCCGATGAGGCGGGCGAACCTGCTGCAGCCGCGGACGATGTCGCGGAGTTCGTCGATGCGGGTGTCGAGCATCTGCGCGGCGGCGTGGGCGGTGGGTGCGTCGGTGGCCTCGACCAGGACCGAGCGGGTCATCCGCTCGTCCACCAGCGTGGCGACGATGCCCTGTTCGGTGAGCATGGACACCTTCGCGCCGCGGCCCACGGAAGGCCACAGGGGGGATTCGTAGGTGGCCAGAGGCACGTGGGTTTCGGTTTCGGCGACGTTCCCCGAGATGCGTACCGGTCCCACCCACTTCATCGGGACTCCGGCTATGGCGTGTGCTTCGGTCATCGTGTGCTTCCCGTCATCTCGTCAAGGTCGTCGGTGGTGCTGGAGCACAGAACCCGGAACCCGGCACCCGGCACCCGGCGCCGGGCGGTGGGGGCCGGTTTTCCGGGGCGGCTGTGCGAGTCGCGTGGTTCGCCGCCGGCCGGCGCCGGCCGGCAGGCCGCAGCGGACCGGGGGCAACGGGCGGGCGCGCCGGGTGCGGCCTGCGGTACGGCCGGGCCGCGCCCGCAGGCGCGGCGAGCGGACCGGCCCTCTTTTGCCGTCGGCAAGAGCGGGCCGGAAGCCGGTGCAGGATCCGGCGGCACGTCCGCCCGGTGCCGGGCCGCGGCCCAGCCGGTATCCGCGGCCCAGCTGGTGTCCGCGGTCCAGCCGGTATCCGGTCCGCGGGCGGCATCCGCAGCGCGGCCGGCGTTCGCTGCCCGGCGGTATCCGGTGTGTGGTTGCCGCCCGGGAGCCAGCAGGGGGCACGGCGTCCTGCTCGCCCGGCGGGCGGAAAACCGGTGCAGGATCCGGCGGCACGTCCGCCCGGTGCCGGCCCGCGGCCCAGCCGGTATCCGCGGCCCGGGGCGCATCCGGCCCGCGGCCGGCGTCCGCTTCCCGGGCCGGCGTCC
>NZ_AXVU01000133.1:0-2459 GCF_000482585.1 Streptomyces sp. CNQ329
CCCCGTCCGCCACCCCGGCCTCGCGTGCGATGTCCCGCACGGTCAGGCCGGCGGTGCCGCGTGCGGAGATGAGCCGGGCGGCGGTGGCGACCAGGTGCTCGCGCAGGGTCCGGTCGCCATCGCCGTCGCGCAGGATCGCTGCTCGCCTAGGTGACATCACGCCTGAGCGTAGCCCAGCCGGCGAGCACGGCGATCAGCGCCGCGTACCCCGCCAGCAGCGCTCCGGCACCGGGTTGCGGCAGCCCGCCGGTGCCGATGCCGGCCAGCGCACGCCCGGCCGCCAGGGGCAGCCAGCGCCCCGCGCCGTCCCCGACCAGTGCGGCGACGACGCCCTCGACCAGGGCGATCCAGGCCAGCGCCGCGGCGATGGCCCCGGCCAGGTTGCGCACGAGGGCGCCGACGCCGACGCCGATCGCGGCGAACGCGGCGTTCCAGGCGACGCCGCCGGCCAGGGTGCGCCACAGCTCACCGTCGGCGGCGTCGAAGGCGCCGCCCGCGGCGCTGACGGCGACGGCCGTGGTGACGAGGGCGGTCGCGGCGGCGGCGGCGCCGAACAGCAGGCCCGCCGCGGTGGAGACGACCACCTTGGCCGCGACGACACGGCCGCGCAGCGGCACGGCGAGATAGGTCTCGGTGATCGTCCTGTGCCGGTGCTCGCCGGCCACCGCGAAGATGCCGAGGACCAGCGCGAACATGGCGGCCAGCCCGGCGTGCGAGACGGACCGGCTCCAGGTTTCGGTGTCGTTCGCGTCGTCGCCGGTGAGGACCGGCCCGAGCGCACCGGCGACGGTGAACAACTGGGCGGCCAGAAGCAGCAGCCATGTGCTGCGTACGGTACGGAGCTTCAGCAGTTCCGCGCTGAACAGAGCGGCCATGGGGGTGGTCTCCTTCATCGGGCGGCGGCACCCGCGCGACCGGACACGGTCCCGGCCCCGGGTTCGGACTCGGACTCGGACTCGGACTCGGACTCGGTGAGTTTCAGGAACGCCTCCTCCAGCGAGGCCCGGCCCTCGCTCAGCCCGGCCAGGACCACGCCGGCGCCGGCCGCGATCCGGCCGATCTCCTCGGCGCTCGCGCCGCGGACGTCGAGCACCCCCTCGCCGGCGGCGACCGCCTCGTGCCCCCGCGCGGTCAGCAGCTCGCGCAGCCGCGCCGCCTGGGACGTACGGACGGACACCGACCGGCTGCCCAGCTCGGCCAGCGCGCCGTCGAAGCGCGTACGGCCCCGGCTGATGATCACGACGTGGTCGGCCGTCTGCGCCACCTCGCTGAGCACGTGGCTGGAGACCAGCACGGTGCGTCCCTCGGCCGCCCACGCGCGCAGGAGGGCGCGCAGCCACGCCATACCCGCCGGATCCAGGCCGTTGGCCGGCTCGTCGAGCACCAGCACCTCCGGATCGCCGAGCACAGCCGCGGCCAGGCCCAGCCGCTGGCGCATCCCCAGCGAGTAGCCGCCGGCCCGGCGGCCGGCGGCATCTCCCAGCTCCACCAGCTCCAGCACCTCGTCGACGCGCGCCTCCGACACCCCGCACAGGCGGGCGAGGACGCGCAGGTGGGTGCGCCCGCTGCGGCCCGGGTGGAAGCCGGTGGCCTCCAGCAACGCGCCGACCGACCGGCGCGGACGGGCCAGTTCCCGGTAGGCGTACCCGCCGATGAACGCCTCGCCCGCGGTGGGCGAGGCGAGCCCGAGCACCATGCGCAGGGTCGTCGTCTTGCCCGCGCCGTTGGGGCCGAGGAAGCCGGTGACCCGGCCCGAAGGCGCCGTGAACGACACCTCGTTTACGGCACGCCGGCCGTCGTAGACCTTGGTCAGCCGGCGTACGTCGACGTCCGTCATGACACCTCCCGCAATGAACGCTCGTTCATGAACATGTGTTCATAGTAACGGACGTCCGTGCTCCGGAGCCGGCGGAGCAGGTCGTGCGCGGCGAGGGAGAGGCGGGCGGTGTGCTACGGCACATCCCGCGACGGGCCCGTCCGGACCGCGTGATGGGCCAGCGCCGCATGCGGGTCGGCCAGTCCGGGGGCGGGGGCGGGGTCGGCGTGCACGAGCACCGCGGTCAGCTTCGGCACCGCGTGCAGCAGGGCGTGCTCGGCCTCCACGGCCACCCCGTGCGCCTCGCGCACGCTCAGGTCGCCGTCCACCTCGACCGCGACCTCCGCGCGCAGCCGGTGCCCGATCCAGCGCAGCCGCAGCTCGCCCACGGCCCGTACGCCCGGGACCTCCCGCAGCGCGTGCTCGGCGGCGTCGACCAGCGCGGGGTCGACGGCGTCCATGATCCGGCGGAACACCTCGCGGCCGGCGTCACGCAGGACGACGAGGATCGCCGCGGTGATCAGCAGGCCCACGACCGGGTCGGCCGCCCGCCAGCCCAGCGCCGCGCCGCCCGCGCCGAAGAGCACGGCCAGCGAGGTGAATCCGTCGGTACGGGCGTGCAGGCCGTCGGCCACCAGCGCGG
>NZ_AXVU01000134.1:0-2401 GCF_000482585.1 Streptomyces sp. CNQ329
GCCGACCTTGCGTCCCGCTGGACGCGGCAGGCCCGGGTGTGGAACACCTACGGTCCGACCGAGGCCACCGTGATCACCACCGCCACCCGTCTCGACGCGGACATCGCGCCGGCCGACCCGCCGCCCCCGATCGGCCGCCCCATCGGCAACGCACGTGTCCACGTGCTGGACGCCATGCTGCAACCGGTACCGCCGGGCGTGACCGGGGAGGTGTACATCGCCGGTGCCGGGCTTGCCCGCGGCTATCTCGGCCGGGGCGGGCTCACCGCGGAGCGGTTCGTCGCCTGTCCCTTCGAGCCGGGCGGGCGCATGTACCGCTCGGGGGACCTGGCGCGATGGACGGCGGACGGTGAGCTGGCATTCGTGGGCCGCGCCGACGAGCAGGTGAAGATCCGCGGGTTCCGCGTCGAGCCCGGCGAGGTGCAGTCGGTGCTCGCAGCGCATCCGCGGGTGTCCCAGGCGGCGGTGATCGTGCGGGAGGACCGGCCGGGTGACAAGCGGATCGTCGGCTACGTCGTCCCCACTCACGACGGTGTGGACACGGACGACCTGCGCGAGTTCGCCGCCGGGCGGCTGCCCGATCACATGCTGCCCGCCGCCCTCCTGGTCCTGGATGCGCTGCCGCTGACCCCCAACGGCAAGGTCGACCGCACCGCCCTGCCGCCGCCCGAGCGCGGCGGTCCCGCATCCGGCCGCACCCCCGTGACGCCGCTGGAACGGCGCATGTGCGAGCTTTTCGCGGACGTGCTGGAGCGGGAAAGCATCGGCTCCGACGACAATTTCTTCGCCCTCGGGGGCGACTCGATCCGCTCGATGCTGCTGGTGTCCGCCGCGCGCGACGCCGGCTTCGTCCTCACCACACGGCAGGTCTTCGAGGGCCGGACACCGGCCGGCCTGGCGACCCTCGTCGCGTCGGCCCACGATGCCGATGCGACGGCAGCGAAGCCGGACGGCACGCTGCTGTACCTCGGCCCGGAGCAGTGGGCGGAGCTGACGTCCGCGGCGCCGGAGCCGCCGGACGTGCTGCCGCTCTCTCCGCTCCAGGAGGGCCTGCTGTTCCACGCGCTCTACGACGACCAGGCGCCGGACGCGTACGTCGGCCAGCAGGTCCTGGAGGTGGACGGGCCGCTGGACCCGGGCCTGGTGCGGCTGTCGTGGCAGGCGCTGCTGAACCGCCACGCCGCCCTGCGGGCGGGCTTCCGGCAACTCGCGGGGATGCTCCGGCCGGTGCAGGTGGTCGCCGAGGACGTCGAACTGCCCTGGCGCGAGGAGGACCTGTCCCGGCTCGACGCCGAACAGGCACGGGAGGCGGCCGAGCGGATCACGGACGCCGAGCGGGCACGCCGGTTCGATCCGGCCCGGCCGCCGCTGCTGCGGGTGGCGTTGCTGCGGCTCGGCGCGGAGCGCTGCCGGATGGTGATCACCCTCCACCACATCGCCCTCGACGGCTGGTCGCTGCCGATCGTTCTGCGTGAGCTGTGGACCCTCTACGCGGCGGGCGGTGACCCCTCCGTGCTGCCCCCTGCTCCACCGCACCGCGACCATGCGGCGTGGCTGGGCCGGCAGGACAAGGAGGCAGCGGCGGCGGCGTGGCGACAGGCGCTCGCGGACGTGGACGAGCCGACGCTCGTGGCGCCGGCCGGCCGGGACGGCGGACCGGCGCCCACCGGCAAGGTCGTCGCGACACCCGGCGCCGACCTGGCCGCGGCGCTGACGGACCTGGGCCGCCGGCGCGGCCTGACGCTGACCACGGTCCTGCAGACCGCCTGGGCGATGGTCGTGGGGCAGCTCGCGGGCCGTGGCGACGTCGTCTTCGGCAGCGCGGTCGCCGGCCGTCCGGCGGAGCTGCCGGGCACGGCCGACATGGTCGGGATGTTCCTCAACACCGTTCCCGTACGGGTCCGGCTGCAGCCGGCGCAGACGATCGCCGAACTCCTGGATGACGTGCGGGAACAGCAGACCGCACTCCTCGACCACCAGCACCTGGGCCTCGCCCACATCCAGCGGCTCGCCGGGCCCGGCGCGACCTTCGACACCCTGATGACGATCCGGACCTACGGCGCCGCCCCGAGCACGCCCCCGGAGCCGCTGCGGCTCACCGGCTCCCGGCTCCGTGAGTCGACCACGTACGCCCTGGCCCTGGGAGTGGAGCC
Organism: Streptomyces sp. CNQ329; assembly: GCF_000482585.1. Lineage (NCBI taxonomy): Bacteria > Bacillati > Actinomycetota > Actinomycetes > Kitasatosporales > Streptomycetaceae > Streptomyces > Streptomyces sp. CNQ329. Next base: position 2,154 of record NZ_AXVU01000134.1, read on the forward strand.
GGACGACGGCCTGAAGCTCTGGCTCGACTACCGGCTGGACGCCTTCGACGAACGGTCCGCGCAGGCCGTGGCCGACCGGTTCGTCCGTGTGCTTGCGCAGATGGCGGCCGATCCGCGGGTGCGGGTAGGCGACATCGACACCCTCGGCGAGGCCGAGCGGGCGTCGGTGGTGTCGGGGTGGAACGCCGCGGAGTCGGCGGTGCCGGAGGGGTCGGTGCTGGACTGGTTCGAGGAGTGGGTGCGGCGGG
>NZ_AXVU01000135.1:0-2124 GCF_000482585.1 Streptomyces sp. CNQ329
CCCTTGACTCCGGACTCCGGCCCGTGACAGACCGGCGGCTATGGGTGGCCCGGGGGGAGCGGCACCCCGTCGAAGGCCATGCGGATCGCACCCGGCGGACGGGGGCCGATGCCGGCGCACGAGACACCCGCTCGCGGACAGGCTGCGCGCCGCGAGTGGAAGCGGTCGGCACAAAGTCACGGTGAGCCGTCCCGGGAAACCGCGCAAATCCCCCACCGAGGCGGAGTTTTGCTCCGCGAGAGGCGGACCCCGCGCTTTCGGGACAAGGATCAGGATCGAGGGCTGGAGGCGGCCCGGGCGGTACCCGAAGGCACGCCACCGGAGACAAACTCGCGGTAACGCACCCACGAAATCGCCTCAAATCGGCCAGGCGGTCGGACTTTCGCCCATCGAGGCGCACGGGGGCACCCGCAGGCGCGCCGACGGCCACCCCGGCCCTCGTGATGAGCTCCTATGGTCGAAACCGGTACGAACTCGCGATAAGGCCCGCCGCAACCGGGACAAAACCCCCTCGCGGGCCGACTTTCGCCCCTTCGCACGCACCAAGCCCACTCCGCAGCCCCACTTGACCACCCTCGCCACCTGGGCGGAGAAATCCGGTGACTCCCCCTGATCCGGCCCATCCGGGCCCCGAAGCCCATATTCCGCCCATCCGGGCGCGCCAGGGGGCCTCACCCCGTACCTCTCGCTGCCAAGGCGCCCCGGAAGGGATCCCTCCGGCACGAAGTCACTGCACGCAGCCGTGAAGCTGGGGCAAAAGCCCCTCGGTGCCTGAGTTTTGCTCCACGACGCGCATCGACCCGCTTGGCCCACGCAAGTCAACGCCCCGGCGGCCCGGAATGCGGGCTACCGGCACAAACTCGCCACGACAGGTCACCAAATACGAACAAATCGCCCGCAGGGTCGGAGTTTCGCCCCGCCGCGCGCGCAGACCCACCCGTAGAGTCACCCGCGGCCCCGAATCCGCGGGCAGGGGCGCCCTGCGCACGCCGCCGGGGCAAACTCGCGGCAACACGCTCCCTAAACTTACTCAAAACGCCCACACAGCCTGACTTTTGCTCACCCAAGCGCACTCGCTCGCCTTCAGGCGACCTGGCCCCCAACCGCGCCTCCCCGGGTGAATGTAACCGGGCGAAACTCGCGCTAACTCGCCAGGGAATCCGGATGAAACGGACTCTGCAGCCGACTTCCGCTCAACGACGTGCACTCGGCCGACTCCAAGCCTCGCTGCCGCCGGCGGCGGTGCGTGGGCGAAGGAATCCGGTCGCAACTCGCGGGAACGCCGCCCACAAATACGGCCAAATCACCCGTTCGTCCCGACTTTTGCCCGCCCAGGCGCACCCGCGGCTTCCCAGCAGACACGACTCAGCCGACTCCGCCCCGACCTGACGTCCACGACGGAGCCTCCCCGCCAGCACGAGGGCTGCCCCGTTTGCCGGAGGCATCGCGCCCGGGGCCCCACGCCCGGGCTCTGGCCCTCGCCCACCGGCGGCGCCGGCGATCGGAATGGGCCCGATCCGGCCTCCGCCCTCCGGCCTACCGGGCCGTCCGCGATCAGGGCCCGCCCTCGCCGTGGGCGTCGGCCTCTCCGCCGCGGCAGCCGCGATCCGGGCGGCCCTGGCGCCGGCCTCCGGCCCTCCGCCATCCAGCCATGTCCGCGATCCGGGCGGCCCCGGGGCCGACGTCCGGCCTTTGGCCATCCAGGGCGCCCGCGAGCAGGGATGGCCCGGCTCCGACCTCCGGCCGTCCGTCCGCCGGGCTGCGCCAGCCCGGGGCAGACCCGGCTTCGGCTGGGGCCGTCCGCCGGGGCGCCCGCGGCCGGGGCGGGCCCGACGGTGGGCTCCGGCCCTCTACGAGGTCGCTGCGACCGGAGCTGCCCCGACTCCGGCCGTCCGTCCGCCGGGCTGCCCCAGCCCGGGGCAGGCCGACGCCGGCCTCCGGCCCTCTAACGGGCCGTCTGGGACCGGAGCGGCCCCGACTCCGGTGGTGCGGCTCTCCGTCTGCCGGGGCTTCCGCACTCGGGGCAGGCCCGGCCTCGGTCGTCGGCCCCCGTCGGCCGGGCTCTGCATCCGTAGCTTCGGTCAACGGGTGCCCGCTCCCCCTGGGCCACCCTTAGCTGCCGGT
>NZ_AXVU01000136.1:0-1993 GCF_000482585.1 Streptomyces sp. CNQ329
CAGAGCCCGGCCGACGGGGGCCGACGACCGAGGCCGGAGCTCTCCGGTCGCGGACGCCCCGGCGGACGAAGGCCCGACCGCCCCGGGATCATGCCGCCCCGCTCGGGAACGCCCCCCGACGGACGGAGAGCCGGACCACCCGAGCCGGGCCTGCCCCGGTCGCCGGCGCCCCCGGGAGACGGAGGGCCGGAGGCCGGTTTCGGGGTGCCCCGGTCGCGGGCGCGCCGGATGGCGGGGGCCGAAGACCGGCGCCGGGGCCGGCCCCGATCACGGACGGCCACGGACAGAGGGCCGCAGGCCCGCGCCGAGGGCCGGCCCCGATCACGGACGCCGCGGCGGGCAGCGCCAAAGCCCCGCGGCGGGGCACCCCGATCGCGGACGGCCAGGTGGGCCGGGGGCAGAAGCCGGGCCAGGCCCGTTCCGCTCGCCAACGCCCTCGGTGGGCGAGGGCCGGGCCGCAGGAGTTGGGTACCGGGCGCGGATGCACGCGGCAACCGGGCGCAGCCCCGGCCGGGCGAAGAGGGGTTCGTCGTCGACGCCAGGCCGGGGCGGAGTCGGCCACATCGAGTCTGCTGGGAAGCGGCGGGTGCACCTCGGCGGGCAAAAGTCGGGACACGCAGGCGATATGGCCGTGTTTGCCGGCCGCGCTTCCGCGAGTTGCGACCGGATTCCTCCACTCAGGCGTGGCCGCCGCCGGCGGCGGGCCTTGGAGCCGACTGAGTGCACGCCGGTGAGCGAAAGTCGGCTACAGAGTCCGATTCGAGCAGATTCTCCGGGGGCGTCGGTGCGAGTTTCGCTCCGCTGTGTTCACCGGGGAGGTCCGGTTGACGGCCGGAGTGCCTGAAGGCGAGCAGGTGCGCCCAGGTGAGAAAAAGTCAGGCAGAATGGGCGTTTTGAGTAGGTTTAGCGAGTGGGTCGCCGCGAGTTTGTCCCGGCGGCGCGCGCAGGGCGCCACTGTCCGCGGATTCGGGGCCGCGGGTGACTCTACGGGTGGGTCTGCGCGCGCGGCGGGGCGAAACTCCGACCCTGCGGGCGATTTGTTCGTGTTTGGTGACCTGTCGTGGCGAGTTTGTGCCGGTAGCCCGCATTCCGGGCCGCCGGGGCGGTGACTTGCGCGGGCCAAGCGGGTCGATGCGCGTCGTGGAGCAAAACTCAGGCACCGAGGGGCTTTTGCCCTAATTTCACGGCTGCGTGCAGTGACTTCGCGCCGGAGGGATCCCTTCCGGGGCACCTTGGCGGCGAGAGGTACGAGGTGAGGCCCCCTCACGCGCCCGGATGGGCGGAATATGGGCTTCAGGGCCCGGATCGGGCCGGATCAGGGGGAGTTACCCCGAGTGACGACCGGATTTCTCCGCTCGTGCCTCCTGACGCAGGACTGCCGCCCTCGACTCCGTCCCGAACCCCGCAGGCACGCCCTCTAGTTGCGCCCTCCGCGACCCGGCGGGACTACCCGCGAGCGGGCATGACCCAATTCCGATCCGCCCCGGCCCGGGGCCCGACCACGACCGGCACCAGCCCGATACCGGCATCCGGCCCTCCTCTGCCGGGGCATCCGCCATCAGGGCGATCCCCACCCCGGTGCCCGGCCCGTCTACCAGGCCATTCGCGACCAGGACAGGCCCGGGGCCGGGCTTCCTCCCCCGGCCACCCGGGGCACCCGGGGCACCCGGGGCACCCGCGGTCAGGGCAGGCCCGACTCCGAGGCTCCGGACCTCCGCCGTGGGTGTCCGCGTTCGGGGCGGCCCCGGGGCCGGTCTTCGGCTCTCCGTCTTCTGGGGCGCCTGGGATCGGGGCAGGCCCCGGCACCGGTCTCGGCCCTCCGTCAACCGGGGGCATCCGCGATCGGGGCAGGCCCAACTCCAGGGCTCCGGCCCCCGTCCGCCGAGGGTGCCCGCGACCGGGGCGGCCTCGATTCCGGCCTCCGCCCCCGTCTTCCGCGGTGCCCCGCGACCGGAGAGCTCCGGCCTCGGTCGTCGGCCCCCGTCGGCCGGGC
>NZ_AXVU01000137.1:0-1916 GCF_000482585.1 Streptomyces sp. CNQ329
CCGCTGCCGTCGTCCTTGACCAGCTCGTGGGTCTGGCCGTTGAGGGTGAGGGTCGCGTTGTCGGTCTTCCAGCACAGGTCCCCGACCTTCGAGGACGGGTTGTTGCCGCCGGAGCGGTCGTCTTCGCAGGCCACGAACCGGCGCTCGACGGCACCGGCCGACATCGTCCAGCCGTCGCCGGCCCAGTTGGCCTGGTTGTTGGTCGCGGCGGTGCGGCCGTCGACGGACTGCGAAGAGTACTCCAGCGCCAGGTCGGGCTGCAGGTCCCCCGCTATCTCGGGCACATCCAGGTCGTACGACCAGGAGAAACCGCCGGAGGAACCGCCGGCGCTCCACTTGCCCGACGGCGACAGCGGCGTTGCGGAGAAGTCACCGGAGGCTCCGGACGCCGCCGCCGTCAGGGCAAGCAGCGACGTCCCCTCGCCGGCGGCGTAGCCGGTGGCCGAGCGCTGCGCGGCTGCCGCGGGCGCGACGGGCGCACCCGTCAGGTGTGGTGCGGCGTCGAGTTCGGTGCGTGCCGAAAGCGTCCCGGCCTTGGGGTCGTTGCTCGATACCACAAGCTTCCCCCGGGGGGAGCATCCTGCCTTGCCTGGCGTGAGGAGAGCACAGGCAGGTATCTGACGAAGGGTGAGCCGGGAGGCCCACGCGCCGCCGAAGGGCTGCGCGAAGCTGCCGTAGTCCAGTTCCAGCCGGACCGAACTGCTGTCTTCGCCGCTGGCGCCGCGCAGTGCGACCGCCACGCCGTCGACACCGAGTGCCTGCGTCGCGGATCGGTCCAGCACCTGTGCCTGCACGCGCCGCGGGCCCCGGTCGCCGGACAACGACTTCAGGCTCAACGACACGGAGCCAGCCTTGAGATCGGCGGTGCCGTCCCCCGTCGTGGGCAGGGCCGCCTCGTCCATGCCGGCCTTCGGCCATGCACCGTCCGGAAGGGTCTTGCGGGCGTGGCCGGCGGTCTCATCGGTTCGCTTGAGTGCCTTGCGTTCCACCTCGTCCACCGGGACCGGCTTGGTCTCCTGCAGACCGGGGAGCGAGAGCTCCGCCGCTGCGGCCACCGGCCCGCCCAGGAAGGAAGTCAGCAACAGCCCTGCGAGCATCGTGCAAAGCGTGCCCACCCAGCCCAAGCGACGTCTACAGCCGTCCCCGCCCGAAGACATACGTCTCCCCACCACCGAGATCGAATCACCCAAAGTGACGGCGAAGTTACCCCGACCTTCGGGGAGTTGGGTAGCTCTGACCTGCTCATCTTCATCGATTCGTTATGCACGTATCGGATTCCATAGAGGACTTTTAAGGATCTTCCGGATTGGCGTACAACCCTTTCCTGACCTGCGCTGTCTCGCCGCACCGAGCACACATCTGTCGTCGATGAAGGGCGAGGTCCTCTACGTGAGACGAAAACTGAGAACACTCACCACCACAGTGGCGCTGGCAGTCCTCGCGCCGTTGCTCAGCGGCGGTTCCGCTGCCGCCGATCCAGCCCCGTCTCCGTACGAGGAAACCCAGACCGAGGAAACCCGAGCTCTGGAGGCCGCCGCCGCGAGCGGCGACCAGGTGGAGATCATGTCGTGGCGCACCGAGACGAGCCAGGTGTTCGCCAACCCGGACGGCTCCTTCACCGAAGACACCTACGTGCTTCCGCAGTTCGTGCGCCAGAGCAGCAGACTGGTGCCGATCGACACGGACCTCGCGGCCAACCCCGACGGCACCTTCTCCCCCCAGGCCGCAGAGGTCGGCGTACGGTTCTCCGGCGGCGGCGACGCCCCGGCGGTAACCGTGACGCGCGACGGCCGCAGCATGTCGTGGACGTGGCCGGAGGCACTGCCCGACCCGACGGTGGCCGGCGATACGGCCACCTACCCGAACGTGCTCGAGGACGTCGATCTCAGAGGGCGGTTCGTGATCTGATGTCCGTT
>NZ_AXVU01000138.1:0-1847 GCF_000482585.1 Streptomyces sp. CNQ329
GACCTGCGGGCCGCCTGCGAGGCGGTGGGCGAGGGGCGCAAGCCGGAGCTGGAGCCGGTGGCGACGTCGTTCCGGCGCTGGTCGCGGGAGCTGGCGGCCCAGGCCGCGGGCGCGGACCGGCGGACCGAGCTGGAGCGCTGGGCAGCGCAACTCGGCGCCCGCGCGCCCGCGCTGATGCGCCGCCACCCGGACCCGGCGACCGACACCGTCGCGTCCCTGCAGAACCGTACGTGGACGGTCCCCGCCGGTCAGGCCGCGACGCTGACCGCCCGCACGCCCGCCGCCTTCCACTGCGGGGTCCACGAGGTGCTGCTCGCCACCCTCGCCGCCGCCGTGGCCCACTGGCGGCCGGAGGCACGCGGCAGCGTGCTCGTCGACGTCGAAGGCCACGGCCGCGAGCCGGTGGCGGGACTCGACCTGTCCCGCACGGTGGGCTGGTTCACCAGCGTCCACCCGCTGAGGCTCGACCTCCACGGCATCGACCTGGACGACGTACGCGCCGGCGGGCCGGGCGCCGGACGGCTGCTCAAGTCCGTCAAGGAGCAGGCCCAGGCCGTACCGGGGGACGGCCTCGGCCACGGTCTGCTGCGTCACCTCAACGCCGGGACGGCCGGGGCGATGGCGGCCCTGCCGGAGCCTGACATCGGTTTCAACTACCTCGGCCGGTTCCCCGCCGGCGGGCCCGCGGAACCCGTCGGAGCCTGGCAGCCCGCCGGCGAGACCGCCGTCGGCGGCACCGCCCCGCCGGACATGCCGCTCCTGCACGCGCTCGGCACCAACGCCGTCATCCGCGACACCGCCGCGGGCCCCGAGCTGTCGCTCACCCTCGGCTGGCCGTCCGGCCTGCTCGACCGGACCGACGCCGAACACCTCGGACAGACCTGGCTGGAGATGCTGGCCGGCCTCGCCGCGCACACCGGGGACCCGGCGGCCGGCGGGCACACGCCCTCCGACTTCCCCCTCCTCGACCTCGGCCAGGACGACGTCGAACAGCTCGAAGAGATCGCCGGCGAGATCGAAGGAGGACTGTCCCGGTGAACACCCCCACCGCCGCCCCCCGCCCGGCCCTGGAAGTGTGGCCGCTGTCGCCGCTGCAGGAGGGCCTGCTGTTCCACGCCGGGTACGACGAGACCGGCCCCGACCTGTACACCGTGCAGTTCGTCCTGGGACTCGACGGCCCCTTGGACCCCGCGCGCCTGCGCACCTGCTGGGAGGCGCTGCTCGCCCGCCACGGCGCATTACGTGCCAGCTTCCACAGGCGCGCCTCCGGCGAAGCCGTCCAGCTCATCGCCCGCGAGGTCCGGCTGCCCTGGCGCGAGGCCGACCTGACCGGCGCCGCAGAGCCGGACGCCGCCGCCCGCTTCGACAAGCTGGCCGCCGAGGAGCGCGCGGAAAGACTGAACCCGGCGACGCCGCCGCTGCTGCGGCTGCTCCTCGTCCGGCTCGGCGACCGGCGGCACCGACTGCTGATGACGACCCATCACATACTGATGGACGGCTGGTCCATGCCGGTGCTGCTCGCCGAGCTGTCCGCGCTGTACGAGGCCGGCGGCGACACCTCCGCGCTCACGCGCCCCGCCCCGTACCGGGACTACCTCGCCTGGCTGGGCCGTCAGGACAGGGCGGCGGCGCGGGCGGCGTGGCGGGCGGAGCTGGCCGGCGCGGACGGGCCGACGCTCGTCATGCCCACCGACTCCGGCCGGGCAGCGGTGTTGCCGGAGCAGGCCGAGGCACGGCTCGGGAGGGAAGCGTCGGCTGCGCTGGGTGCATGGGCGCGTGGGCGGGGGTTGACGGTCAACACGGTGGTGCAGGGTGCGTGGGCGTTGGTGTTGGCGCGGTTGGCGGGG
>NZ_AXVU01000139.1:0-1811 GCF_000482585.1 Streptomyces sp. CNQ329
CCCGGCGCCACGGCTGCGCCAACCCCGACCACCAGCCCCCTCGCGAGGGCTCTCCGCGGACGGGCGACGAAGCCCCGTGTCGCGGCATCCGCGCAGGTCAGACGGGGTGTGAGAATCGGATTTCGCCTGGCGCGGAGGGTCATGTAAAGTTGAGCCCGCAAACGCAGCCGGGCCGTTAATACCCGAAAGCGGGCGCTCGTAGCTTAACGGATAGAGCATCTGACTACGGATCAGAAGGTTGCAGGTTCGAATCCTGCCGAGCGCGCACAGGTAGAAGCCCCGCAGACACATCTGCGGGGCTTTTCTCATGCCTGTACAGCAGCGGCGTACATCAACGGGCGACGAGGCCGGGGAGCGCGACGGGGGCGCCGAGGGCACGAAGTCCCTCGTTCATCGATCGCCTTCTCCCGGTGTGTACGAGCTCGGGCCTCCCGAAGCCGGTCGGCGGTCTGCCGGAAGACGGCCCGGTCGCGGGCAGGGTCGACGGCCCTGTGAACGCGGGATGGAACGGGCATCACGGGCGTGCTCCTCTGTATATCTGGACAAGAGGCTCACTACCGTGGCCGTGGTGGAGAGCCGAGCCAGCCGAGGGGACCGAGGACCGTGAGCTCCGCAGAGCGCCCCCACTCCGTAAGTGTCGCCGGAGTCATCGTCGACGCCGAGGGACGGGCCCTGCTCATCCAGCGCCGCGACAACGGCCAGTGGGAGCCCCCGGGCGGCGTCCTCGAACCCGGGGAGACCATCCCCGGAGCACTCCAGCGCGAGGTCCTGGAGGAGACCGGTCTCAAGGTCGCTCTCCCCGCCACCCTCACCGGCGTGTACAAAAACATGACGGGCCTGGTCGTCTCGCTCGTCTTCCGCTGCAGGGCCATCGGCGGCACACCGACCACCGGCGACGAGACTGATGCTCTCCGCTGGGCCACCCGCGCCGAGGTCACCGAACTCACCGACGAGGCATACGCAATTCGTGTCCTGGACGCACTCGACGCCGCATCGCCGCCGGCCGTGCGGGCGCACGACGGCGTAAGACTCGTGTAGCCCAAGACCCACTACCCACGGCGGCCACCAGCAAAAGAAACTCATATGGACGCGAACATGTGTAGCGGGTCCCACCTGAGAACTCACCTATCCAGGAGTCCCGTACGAAGTCGGCCGCGTCTCCCTCTGGACGCGATAGGGGCCCAGCACGTGCCCGGAGAAGAAACCGGGACTGCCGCATGATCGTGAGCAAGTTGCCCATGAGCGCCCGCCACAAAGGGCGGCGCGCGCTACCGCGTGATCGAACTCCGCCCTGCGACCGTGCCGGAGCGCGCACCACCCTGTGGCTGGGGCGCGACGGGCAGATGCGGCGGTCCGGGATTCTCTGGACCACCACCGTGCGCTCGGCGCACCGCGCGAGCCCGGCGAGCGGAGCTCCAGGTTGGCACCTTCGACACGTACCGCGACTGCCGGCCGATCTTCACCGCCATCGACCAGGACCAAGCCGCCCTCACCCGCCGTGGTTAGCCCACTGCCTGCGTCGTGTAGAGCGCGCCGACGGTGGTTGCCAGGGTGGCGAGGAGCAGGCGCAGGGCGGTTTCGGGGAGGTGGGGTTGGAGGCGTGCGCCCAGGTAGCCGCCGAGGAGTCCGCCTGCCCCGCAGGAGAGGCCCAGGAGGAAGTCGGGGGCGACGTCGCCCGTGGTGGTCAGGGCGAGCAGTGCGTAGGTGGTCGCGCCGACGAGGGAGGTCAGGAAGGTGGCGGCCAGCGCTGCGGGGGTGACGGTGGCGACCGGTGTTCCGCGGCCGACGAGGATCGGGCCGAGCAGGGAGCC
>NZ_AXVU01000140.1:0-1762 GCF_000482585.1 Streptomyces sp. CNQ329
GACCGGCAGCTAAGGGTGGCCCAGGGGGAGCGGGCACCCTCCGACAGGGCTACGGATGCCGAGCCCGGCGGACGGGGGCCGGGGCGCCGGAGCCGGGCTTGCCCCGATCGCGGGCGCCCCGGAAGACGAGGGCGGAGGCCGGAGTCGGGCCTGCTCTGGTCGCGGGTGCCCCGGCGGACGGAGGGCCGGGGCACCGATGCCGGGCCTGCTCCGGTCGCGGACGCCGCGGCGGCCGAAGCCCCGGGCGGGGCGCGCCCTGACTGCGGACCGCCCGGTAGGCGAGGGCCAGAGTCGAGCTCGCCCCGGTCACTGCCCCCGGAGGACTGGGGCCGGGGCCCCGGAGTTGGGCCCCCCCGGGCGCCGACGCGCGGGACAAACGGGGGCAGCCTCGGGCTGGGCAGGGAGGGTTTCGTCGTGGACGCCGGCTCGGGATTGAGTCGGCCAAGTCGGGCCTGCCGGGGAGCGGCGGGTGCGCCTGGATGGGCAAAAGGCGGGGCACGTAGTCGATTTGACCGTGTTTATGGGCCCCGTTTCCACGAGTTACGACCGGACTCCTCCACTCAGGCACGAACGCCGACGGCATCGAACCTTGGAGTCGGCTGGGCGTACGCCGTCGAGCAGAAGTCGGCCGCAGAGTCCGATTCGTCCAGATTTCCCGGGGGCGTTAGCGCGACTTTCGCTCAATCTCATTCACCTGGACAGATCCGTTGGCGGCCAGGACATCCGAAGGCGAGCAGGCGCGCCTAGGTGAGCAAAAGTCAGACACGGTGGGCGTTTTAAGCAGGTTTAGGGAGTGGGCTGCCCTCGAGTTCGTCTCGGCGGCGTGCACGCAGGCTGCTTCTGGCTGCGGATTCGGAATCGCAGGCGGATTCGTGCGCGCCGCGGGGGCAAAACTCCAACACGGAGGGCGATTTGACCTCATTTGGCGAGCCTCTAGAGCGGATCCGTGCCGGTAGCCCTCATTCCGGGCTGCCCGAGCGACGACTTGCGTGGACCAAGCGGGTCGATGCGCGTCGTGGAGCAAAACTCAGGCACCATGGGGCTTTTGCTCTAGTTTCATGGGTTGCGTGTAGTGACTTCATGCCGGAGGGGCCCCTTCCGGGCCGCCTTGGCGGCGGGGGTAAGGGGTGAGGCCTCTTGGCGCGCCTGGAGGGGCGGAGTATGGCCTTCGGGGCCCGGATCGGGCCGGATCGCGGGTGTTACCGCGAGTTACAACCAGATTCCTCCGCCCAAGGCTGCACGCGGAGGCTCCCCCGTGATCCGCTCATGCGATCGACCGTGCACAAACTGCACCACCAGCGCCGGTCCTCGCCAACTCGCCAAGGGCGCCCGCGAACGGGGCCCGCCCGATGCCGGGCTGCCACCCCGCCTTCGGGGCGCCCGCGAGGGGGACCTGCCCGACGCAGGGCTGCCATCCCCCCCGCCGCCGGTGTCCGCCGCGATCGGGACGGACACAACTCCGGGCTCCGACCCCCGTCCGCCGACGCCTCCGCGACCGGGACGGACCCAACATCGGGGTCCCACCCCGTCCACCGGAACGCCCACGACCCGGGCAGGCCGGCATCGGTGCCCCGGCCCTCCGTCCGCCGGGGCACCCGCGACCAGAGCAGGCCCGGCTCCGGCCTCCGCCCCCGCCTTCCGGGGCGCCCGCGATCGGAGAGGGCCCGGCGCCGACGCCCCGGCCCCCGTCGGCCGGGCTCTGCATCCGTAGCTTCGGTCAACGGGCGCCCGCTCCCCCTGGGCCACCCTTAGCTGCCGGTCG
>NZ_AXVU01000141.1:0-1661 GCF_000482585.1 Streptomyces sp. CNQ329
CCCGTCCCCCTCGGCGGACCAACGGGTACTCAGATCGTCATCGAGCGTGTTCTCCGCCACGTTGCCGTCGTCCTCACTGGCCACGACCCCCGCGACCGGCAGAGGGGAACCCGGAGAGCCGTCAGCCGGCACGATCGGATACGTCCTGACCCAGTCGACCTCGAACACCGCCGGGCGCAGGCCGCTGTCGCCGGTGAAGTTGTCGAGCTGGATGACGAGATTCCCCAGGGGCATCGTCTGGATGTCCCCCCGTTCGGAATTCGCGCCGTCCGACATCCGGAACCACTCGACACCGTCGACATAGCCGACCAGCGCCTCCGGCGACCACTCGAAGGCGAAGTTGTGCCACTGCGTCATGTCCACGGGGCAGAGTTCGTGGTGTTCCTTCTCGTCCGACGGACTGTCGGGGTAGTGCAGGAACGCCCCGAGGCACTGCGCGTCCGGGTTCGAGTACTCGACCCAGTCGTACTCCCCGTTCTTGAGCCGGTCGCCGGCGGTGGGCCAGATCAGGTGCAGGGGGTGGTAGAGCCCGCCGTCCGAACCGACGTTCCGGGAGCGTGACCGGATTTCCCAGCGGCCGTACTGGGTGTCCCGGTTCTGCCTGATCCATCCCGTGTCGCCGTTCGCCTCGCCGCGCATGGTGAGAATGCCGTCCGCGACGGTGCTGTTCTTCCCGCACCGGCGGCCGTTTCCGGCGTGGCCTTCCCAGCACTGTTCCGTGCCGCCGACGTTGCCCGACGGCACGTCCCACTTCGCGGGGTCCACCGGGCCGGTGTAGTCGAACTCGTCGGAAACCGGCAGCGGATCGCCCCAGCCGTACCGCTCGGCGGCCTGCGTCTCGTCCCCGGCACCCTGCTCGTCGTCGTGCGTGACGCTCAGCCCGTAGATCTTCACCTGGCCGTAGTTGTCGTCACTGCACGGCGACGAGCGCTCGCAGTTGGCCTGGGTGTACGCGCCCGCCTTGAAGTAGGCACCGGAGAAGTCCTCCGAGAGCGTGGTCTGCAGCTCGCCGTTGTAGTACGCCTTGATCTTCCCGTCGCTGACCACGAACTTCGCCTCGAACCTCGTGCCCAGCTCGTACTCGTCCGTCACCAGCTTGTAGTTGCTGTCCTCGGGAGAGGTGACGTACAGCTTCGTGCCCTCCAGGCGGAAGACCGAGACATCGTCGTCGGAGTCGTGGATCTGTCCGGCGACCACGTGCGGCTTGTCCTCGGGAAGGTCCGTGATGGCCTGGTCGATCACCATCGTGTGCGTGCCGGAGGTCGACGACCAGCTCGCCTTGGTCCGGCCCGAGTCCGTCATCTCACGCAGCTCGGAGCGAGGGTAGCTGGAGCCGCTGGTGGTGACGCCGTTGACGGCGGCACGGAACTGGACGGCGTCGCACTCCGCCGTCGCGGTGAACCACGGGTCGATCGCGTACGTGGCGAGTTCCGGCTGTTCCACGTTGGTCGGCGATTCCTCCTCGCCGATCGGCAGCCCGATGTACCAGTTCGTCAGGTCCAGCACGTCGGCCGGGTAGTCACACGAGCCGCTGCCGCCGTCGGCCCCGAAGACGGCGGTCTCGGTGATGCTGGTCCAGTCGTTGGAGGTGTTGCCGTAACCGACGATGCGCACGTAGCGCGCGGAGGTGTCGGCGAAGTCGTAGTTCTGCGGCTGGAGCG
>NZ_AXVU01000142.1:0-1582 GCF_000482585.1 Streptomyces sp. CNQ329
CCGGACCACACCAGATCCCACAAACCCTCCGGCGACGTCACACCACCCGGATACCGACACGCCATACCCACCACCACCACAGGATCATCCGCATCCACCGCAACAGCGGTCGCGGGTGCCGCCGCGGAGGCGGGGACGGCGCCGAGCACTTCGTCGCGCAGGTGGCGGGCGAGGCCCGCGGGAGTGGGGTAATTGAAGACGACCGTGGGAGCGAGACGCACGCCGGCCGCGGTGTTGATGCGGTTGCGAAGTTCGACCGCGGTCAGGGAGTCGAAGCCGAGCGCCTTGAAGTCCTGCCCGGCGTCCACGGTTGCCGCGTCGTCGTGGCCGAGGACCAGTGCGGCCTGGCTGCGAACGAGTTCGATCAGCTCGGCGTCCTGTGCCTCCGTGTCGAGACCGGCAAGCCGGGCGGCGAGGGCGGACGTGCCGGCCGCCGCCCCCGCCGCCACCCGGCGGGCGCGCCGGCGGGGGGCGAAGTCCCGGAGGAGATAGGGCATATCGCCGACCTCGGCCTGTGCGCGGAGCGCGGGGAGGTCCATGCGCACCGGGATGACGTTCGGCGTACGGGTACGCAGCGCCGCGTCGAGAGAGGCGAGCCCCAGCTCCGGCGTCAGCGGGGCGATGCCGCTGCGCTTCCAGCGCGCGAGCTCGGCTTCGCCGAGCGCGGCGCCCATGCCGCCGCTGCCGCCGACGTCGCCCCACAAGCCCCACGCCAGGGCCTGGCCGGGGAGTCCCCGAGCCCGGCGGCGGGCGGCCAGGGCGTCGAGCCAGGCGTTGGCGGCGGCGTAGTTGCCCTGGCCCGGGGTGCCCAGGACTCCGGCGACCGAGGAGAAGAGGACGAAGGCGTCCAGGTCGAGGCCGCGCGTCAGCTCGTCGAGGTGTGCCGCGGCGTCGACCTTGGGGGCCAGGACTTTCCGAAGCGCCTCGGGTGTGAGGGACGGGATGGTGGCGTCGGCGACGACGCCCGCGGCATGGATGACGGCTGTCAGCGGCCGGTCGTCGGGGATGCCGGCCAGCATGCGGGCGACTGCGTCGCGGTCGGTGAGGTCGCAGCGGATGAACGTGGCCTCCGCGCCGGCCGCCCGCAGTTCCTGCTGCAACTCGGGCGCTCCCGGCGTGTCGATGCCCCGGCGGCCGACGAGCAGGAGGTGCCGTACGCCGTGCGTCGCCGCCAGATGACGCGCGACCAGCCCGCCCAGCGCCCCGGCCCCTCCGGTGATCAGCACGGTGCCGTTCCGGTGGCCGAGTGCGTGCACGGCATCTTCCTGGGCCGGCAGGTGGGTGAGGTGCGGGGTGTGCGGGGTGCCGACGTGGAGGGCGAGCTGAGGGGAGGCGGTCGTCAGAGTGTGGGCGAGGGCGCGGGGCAGGTGAGTGCGGGTGTCGGGGTGGTCGTCGGCATCCACGAGGTGGATGCGGCCCGGCTGCTCCGCCTGAGCCGTACGGGCCAGACCCCAGAGCGCCGCGTGGACCGGGTCGGGGTCGGCGGTGTGGGCGTGGCGGGTGAGGAGGATGAGGGGGGTGTCGGTCAGGTGGGGTTCGGTGAGGTGCTGCTGGAGGAGGGTGAGCAGGTCGTGTACGGCCT
>NZ_AXVU01000143.1:0-1389 GCF_000482585.1 Streptomyces sp. CNQ329
CGCCCCGGGATCATGCCCACCCCGCTCGCGAACGCCCCCGACGGACGGAGAGCCGGACCACCCGAGCCGGGCCTGCCCCGGCCGCAGGCGGGCCGGCGGACGGAGGGCCGGAGGCCGGTTCCGGGGCGCCCCGGTCCCGGGCGCACCGGATGACGGAGGGCCGAAGACCGGCGCCGGGGCCTGCCCCGATCACGGACGGCCACGGACAGAGGACCGCAGGCCCGCGCCGAGGGCCGGCCCCGATCACGGACGCCGCAGCGGGCAGCGCCAAAACCCCGCGGCGGGGCACCCCGATCGCGGACAGCCAGGTGAGCCGGGGGCAGAAGCCGGGCCGGACCCGTTCCGGTCGCCAACGCCCTCGGTGGGCGAGGGCCGGACCGCAGGAGTTGGGCTCCGGGCGCGGATACGCGCGGCAACCGGGCGCAGCCCCGGCCGAGCGAAGAGGGGCTCGTCGTCGACGCCAGACCGGGTCGGAGTCGGCCACATCGGGCCTGCTGGGAAGCGGCGGGTGCACCTCGGCGGGCAAAAGCCGGGACACGCAGGCGATATGACCGTGTTTGCCGGCCGCGCTTCCGCGAATTGCGACCGAATTCCTCCACTCAGGCGTGGCCACCGCCGGCCCCGGGCCTTGGAGCCGGCTGAGTGCACGCCGGTGAGCGAAAGTCGGCTACAGAGTCCGATTCGAGCAGATTTCCCGGGGGTGTCGGCGCGAGTTTCGCTCCGCTGTGTTCACCGGGGAGGTCCGGTTGACGGCCGGAGTGCCTGAAGGCGCGCGGGTGCGCCTGGGTGGGCAGAAGTCGGGCGGGGTGGGCGTTTTGGCCGACTTTGGGAAGTTGGTTGCCGTGAGTTTGCCCCGGTGGCTCGCGTGCGGCCGCTTCTGGCTTCGGATTCAGGGCTGCCGGCGGACCTGCGGGTCGGCTGCACGCGTCACGGGGCGAAACTCCGGCGCCGTGGGAGATTTGTCCCGATTTGGCGGGCCGATGATGGTGAGTTTGCGCCGGTGGCTATCGTTCCGGGGTGTCTGGGTGGTGACGCGCGCCGTTTGGGTGGAGCGGTGCGTATGGTGGGGCGAAACTCGGACGGGGTGGGATGTTTATCCTGATTTGGCGGGCTAGTTGGGGTGACTTCCTGCTGGAAGCGCTCCTTCCGGGCCGCGCGCGCGGGCGGTGGGGAAGGGATCGGGCCCGTCCGCGACCAGGGCGGCTTCAGTCCCGGGGTCCGGGTCTCCGTCCCCGGGGCGTCCGGAATCGGGGCGGGCCTCACCTCAGGGCTTCGGCACTCCTTCTTCCGGGGCCTCCGCGCTCGGGGCAACCCCAGCCTCGGGGCCTCCGCCCCCGTCTTCCGGGGGCGCCCGCGATCGGGGCGGGCCCGGCTCCGGCAGTCCGGCCC
>NZ_AXVU01000144.1:0-1505 GCF_000482585.1 Streptomyces sp. CNQ329
AGCCCGAACGTATACGCCACCCGCCCCGACGCCACACTCGCCGCACCACCATTACCCAGGAAGCCCTCATAGCCTTCCGGGATCTGGTGCATGAGCCGGCCGGTGTAGTCGTCGTACATGACCCCGGCGAAGACTCCCGTCTTGCTGCCCTTGAGGGAGTGAGAGTCGATGCCTCCGCGCTCGAACGCCTCCCAGGCCGCCTCCAGCAGGAGCCGCTGCTGCGGGTCCGTGGCCGTGGCCTCCCGCGGGCTCATGCCGAAGAACTCGGGGTCGAACTCGTCCGCCGAGTGCAGGAAGCCACCCTCGCGGGAATAGCTCTTCCCGGTCCGGTCGGGGTCCGGGTCGTAGAGGCCCTCGACGTCCCAGCCGCGGTTGACCGGGAACTCCGAGATCGCGTCCGTGCCCTCGGCGACCAGCCGCCACAGGTCCTCAGGCGAACGCACCCCGCCCGGATACCGGCAGGACATCGAAACGATCGCAATCGGCTCCTGCCTTGCCGTCTCGGCGTCCTGCAGGCGCTGCCGCGTCTGGTGCAGCTCGGCGACTGCGCGGGTCAGGTACTCCCGAAGCTTGGCTTCGTCCGACATTGGTCGTCGCTCCTCTGTACGGAATTGCTGGGGCGGCGCGGACGCCGCCGAGGTCAGGAAAGGTCGAGATCGCCGTCGAGCAGATCGAACAGTTCGTCGTTGGACGCGGAACGGAGCTTCGTCTCGATGTCCTCGGCGTCCGGTGCTGTGCGGGTGGTCTCGTTGAGGCGGGTGAGGAGGGCCTGGAGGCGGCGTGTCACCTTCACTCGCCCGGCGTCCTCCGCGGAACGTTCGATCAGTGTCAGTTCGAGCTTGTCGATCTCCGCCAGGAACGAGGTCTCGACGCTCGTCTCGTCGACGCCGACGCTCTCGCCGATGTACCGGGCCAGATCGTTCGGCGTGGGGTAGTCGAAGATCAGCGTGGAGGTCAGGCGGAGCCCGGTGGCGTCGGTGAGGCGGTTGCGGAGCTGGACGGCGGTGAGGGAGTCGAAGCCCAGCTCGTTGAACGGGCGGTACGGATCGATCGCATCCGCGCCGCCGTGCCCCAGGACCGCGGCCACGGCGCTGCACACGACGTCGAGCAGCAGCTTCTGCCGCCCCTCCGACGGCAGTTCCCTGAGTCGGGCGGCCAGGTCCGGTCCTGACGGCTGTGCACCGTGCGTCCGCGCGGCGGTGCGGCGGAGGGCCGGCACGAGATCGCGGAGGAGCGCAGGCAGGTGGGGCGTCGAGCGGAGAGCGGCCGGATCGAGGGGGGTGCAGAGGTGGTGGGATTGCGAGCTGCCGAGCGCGGTGTCGAGAAGGCGGAGGGCGTGCTCGGTGGTGAGCGGGGTGCTGCCGTGGGTGAGACTGCGGATGTCGGTGGTGGTGAGGTGGCCGGTGAGGTCGGTGGTGTGCTTCCAGTAGCCCCAGGCGAGGCTGGTGGTGGGGTGGCCTTGGCGGGTGCGGTGGTGGGCGAGGGCGTCCAGGTAGGTGTTGGCG
>NZ_AXVU01000145.1:0-1448 GCF_000482585.1 Streptomyces sp. CNQ329
CACCACACAACCCACAACCACCCAGCAAACACCCCACAACTTGGCCACCACCACACCAACGACTTGGCGCCCACTTGGCGACCACACACCAAGCAGAGGTCACGGCACTCCTGAGGCCCGCGACGTCGAGGCAAGCGCCGCACCGACGGCCTGGTCGGACGCCCCGCCGGGGCGGTTCCCAACGCTTCCCCCTCACCGGACGAGTCGCGCGCCGGACTGCGGCACCTTCCCGGACTGAAGCATGCATAACGGCCATAAACAGGGAAGACCAGATATGTGGTGTTCCTCTTGCCATTGGGATGTAGTACACGTGGGTGGACGCCGCGTGCACGCACGAGGGCCGAATGCGGAAGTTGCTGCGACCTGCCTATTGGTGGCTCGAGGTATCTATTGGATGCCGATAACCGTCCTGCTGCGCAGCGCACCAAGGTAGATACGGCCGGTGGACGGGTGGCGGTGTCTGCAGGGCATCCTGTTTGCGCTGTACACCGGCGTTACCTGGCAACATCTGCCGATGGATCTCGGCTTCGGCTCCGGCCAGACGCGTTTGCGCCGACTGGGCCGACGGTATGAGGCCGGGGTCTTCGGCCCGTCATGAACCGTGGATCGAATAGCTGCTCAGCTTCCTGCTGATGCGACTTGACGAAACCAGCTTTGAGCAGCTCGTTGCCCACGAGCCCACGCGGATGGCGGCCCCTTACATCGAGATGGCCGGAGGCCGATGCGAGCACCGGGCGATCTTCTTCACCGGCTGCGTTACCTGCTGTCAGATGCTGTCACCTGACTTGCTCTACTACCGGGCCGAAGCCTGGCCCTGCCAGTCTGTACGGTCCCTGGCCCTGCCGTTCTCCGAGGATCCGGAATACTCCGAGGAATGGAGACATGAGTCCCTGCCGGCCTCAGGAAACTTCATCCACCGCGAACAGGATTCTCCAGCTTCGCCACTCACCTCACGAACTATTCGTGCTCAGGCAGAGTGACCGAAGCGTGGCCTCAGGGATCGGCCACCGCTCGCTACGCCGGCCCCGCCCAGACTCGACCAGCGCGGCGTGGTGGAGGACCTCGGGTCCTCTGCAGCGTCAGCTCGAAGGTTTTCTTCAGCCAGGCGGTGTGGGCTTCACGACCAGGCTCGTCGCCGTACGTGTCCCCGGCCGCGAGAAGGCGGAACAGGGCGCGTGATCCGCGCAGTTAGGAAGAGATCACCTTTTTCGCCGCAGAGGATTATTGGCAAGGTGGCGAGCTCAGCACCGTGCCAGGCCATAGCGGCTCGCCCCCCTGCACGTGATGCGCTGCGGGTGCCTCGTCGAGACAACATGGGACGCAGGTGGCGGAGTGCGCGGCCACCCCCTCCTGCCCTAGTACTACAGGGCTAGATCTTGATCATGGGGTGGTGGGAGACTCTGGCTGTGGCCACGACACAGCCCCGTGATCAAGATTGTCCGTCGGAC
>NZ_AXVU01000146.1:0-1433 GCF_000482585.1 Streptomyces sp. CNQ329
CCCTGCTGCTGCCGCTACGAATGCCGTGCCCGGCCGACGCGGGCGGACACCGGGGCCGGACCCTGGCGGGCGTGCCGGGCCATCAGCTCCGCGTCGCTGCTCCCTGCACACGCGGAGATGGACCCGACGACGGCCTCATGCGCGAGTCCCGCGCGATCTGCTCCCCGCACACGCGGGAATGGACCCAGTCCATGGTGGCCACCGATACACCACCACAACCGACCGGACCCCCCAAAGTGCGCGATCAACCACCGGCACCGCCTCGGCGTTCACGGATGCTCTACTGGCCGGCAGGCGCAGCGATGACCACCCGGAGACCGCGCCCACGCAGACGGCAGCCCCACCCCACCCTGACCCGAGGAACCTGCTCTGTCCCGAGGAAGGGGTGCGGCCGAAACCAAGGCCCCACACCCCCACCCCGCACACCACCAGCCACCCCGCCCCCGCACAAACACCCACAACCCGAGAAACGAAGCAGGGGAAAAACCCCTTGTCAGGCCGCGTAACGGTCGAACGTCGAACCCCGCCGCGGACCCGCCACCACATCAAGCTCCGGATCAACCGCAAGCATCGCCTGATGCAAACGCTGCAACGGCGGCGACGGCTCCACACCCAACTCCTCAATCAACCGCGCCCGCAACCTACGATACACATCAAGAGCAGACGCCTGCCGCCCCGACCTATACAACGACAACATCGCCTGCGCATGCAAACCCTCATGCTGCGGATGACGCGCAATCAAATCAACAAGCTCAGCAATCAACTCAGCATGCCGACCCAACCGCAAATCCGCATCAATCCGCCGCTCCACCGTCACCAACCGCGACTCCTCCAAACGCATCACCTCAATCTCCATAATCGGACCCAACCGCACATCCACCAAAGCAGGCCCCTGCCACAACGCCAACGCCTGCCGAAACAAACGCGCAGCCCGCTCATCCTCCCCCCGATCAAAAGCCTCCTGCCCCTCCCCCACCAACCTCTCATACGCAAAAACATCCACCGACTCCGGCGGCACCTGCAACAAATAACCCCCATGCCGCGTAGCCAACACACTCTTCGCCCGATCCCCCGACCCCGGACCCAACGCACTACCCAAACAACGACGCAACTGCATAATATACGTCTGCAACGTCGTCATCGCACTCGGCGGCAACTCCGCCCGCCACACCTCCTCCATCAACATCGAAACCGGCAACACCCGCCCCGGATACAACGCCAACAAAGCAAACACCTGACGCGGCTTCCCCGCCGACGGAACAACCGACCCCCCATTCACCACAGCACCCAACGGACCCAAAACCTGAATCTCCATCAAACCCTCCATCCACAAACCCACACCACACAACCCACAACCACCCAGCAAACACCCCACAACTTGGCCACCACCACACCAACGACTTGGCGCCCACTTGGCGACCACACACCAAGCA
>NZ_AXVU01000147.1:0-1430 GCF_000482585.1 Streptomyces sp. CNQ329
CCCGCCGGCGCCGCGCCCCCGGCGAAGGACGGCGCGAAGCTCGCCCGTGAGCTGGTGCGCGCGTCCAGCGCCTCGGACGCGTACCGGCACCTGAAGGCGTTCCAGCGCCTCGCCGACCGCAACGGCGGCCATCGCGCGGCCGGTTCGCCGGGCTACGAGGCATCCGCCGCGTACGTCTACGACCAGCTCAAGAAGGCCGGCTACGACGTCGCGTACGACACCTTCGACTTCACCTACTCCGAGACGCTGAAGGACGAGTTCGCCGTCGTCTCGCCCGAGGCGCGGGACATCGAGATCTACGCGATGACCTTCTCGAAGGCGACCCCCAAAGGCGGCCTCGACGCGCCGCTGGCCGCCGCGCCCGTCGACGCCGACGGCACCTCGGGCTGCGAGCCGGGCGACTTCGCGGGCGGCGACTACACCGGCAAGGTCGCGCTCATCCAGCGCGGCGGCTGCGACTTCGCCGTCAAGCAGGGCAACGCCGCGGACGCGGGCGCCGCCGCCGCCGTGATCTACAACAACACCGAGGGCGCCCTCAACGGCACCCTCGGCGACGCCGACGCCGTCAAGGTGCCCACCGGCGGCATCACCAAGGCCGAGGGCGAGGCGCTGACCGGGCTGCTGGCGCAGGGCGAGGTCACCGTCCACGTCGATATCCAGATGATCGTCGAGCCGCGCACCACGCGGAACGTCATCGCCGAGACCAAGCGCGGCGCCGAGGACCGCACCGTCATGCTCGGCGCGCACCTCGACTCGGTCCCCGAGGGCGCCGGCATCAACGACAACGCCTCGGGCTCGGCGGCGCTGCTGGAGGTCGCCAAGGAACTGGCGAAGGCGGAGAAGAAGCCGCGCAACCGGGTGCGCTTCGCGTTCTGGTCGGCGGAGGAGCTGAGCCTCGTCGGCTCCACGGACTACGTCGGCCGGCTGACCCCGCGCCAGTTGCGGGACATCGAGCTGTACCTGAACTTCGACATGGTCGCCTCGCCGAACTACGGCCTCTTCGTCTACGACGGCGACGACTCCGACGCCGTCGGCGAGGGCCCGGGCCCGGAGGGCTCGGCGCAACTGGAGCGGCAGATCACCGACTTCATGGACAAGAAGGGGATCCCGCACGAGGGCACCGACTTCACCGGCCGCTCCGACTACGGCCCGTTCATCGAGGTCGGCATCCCGTCCGGCGGCACGTTCACGGGCGCGGAGGGGACGAAGACCGAGGCGCAGGCCGCGAAGTTCGGCGGCACGGCGGGCGTGGCGTACGACCCGTGCTACCACACGGCGTGCGACGACCTGGACAACATCAGCATGCCGGCGTTCGACGCGAACATCGACGTCATCGCCAACGCCGTCGGCACCTACGCGCACGACGTCAGCTCGCTGCGCGAGCCGGTGTCGTCCGTGCCCACCGAGGGCAGCGAGGGCAGCGGCGGGGG
>NZ_AXVU01000148.1:0-1368 GCF_000482585.1 Streptomyces sp. CNQ329
CCCCCGCCAGCGGACCGGCCGCCGCCTGGCCGACCGGCTTCATCACCAGCGAGCCGGCGGCGTCGTACGCGTGCACCCGGCCGAGGACGTCCTGCGGCACGTGGGTCTGCACACTGGTGTAAAACATGACAATCCAGAAGGCGGCGCCGATGCCGCTCACGCCGTAGCACAGGGCGACGAGAGGCGCGGAGAGCCCGAGGGCGACGCCCAGCGGCATCAACGCCCACGCGGTCATCGACAGCGCACCGGCGCGCAACGGGTGCCGCGGGCGGAGTCTGATCGCGACGAGCCCGCCCACCACGCTGCCCGCCCCGAGGGAGGACATGACCAGGCCGAAGGTCGAGGCGCCGTAGTCGGTGACAAGGGTGCTGTTGCCGAGGGTCGTGGTGGGGCCCGCGCCGGCGAGTTGCCAGAGCATGAAGACGACGATGACGCTCCACAGCCAGGTACGGGCCGTGAACTCCCGCCAGCCCTCGACCAGATCGGCCCGGAACGACGGCGCGCCGTCGCGCGCGGCGCCGGGGCCCATGGGGACGGTACGGAGAACGAAGAGGCAGGCGCCGCTGACCGCGTACGTCAGGGCGTCGAGGGCGACGACGACGGCGGGCGAGGAGACGGCCAGGAGCAGCCCGGCGAGCGACGGGCCGAGCACGAGGGTGACGGACTCGGCGATGCGCAGGGTGGCGTTGGCCTTCTGCACGTCCTTCGCAACGCGCGGGGTGATGCTGGCGACGCCGGGCTGGAAGAGCGCGCTGCCCGCGCCGACGAAGGCCAGCAGCACGAGGATCTGCCACAGCCGGGGCGTACCCGTCAGGAACAGCAGCGCGAGGGCCATCTGGAAGACGAGCCGCGCCACGTCCGAGACGACCATGAGCCGGCGGGCGCCGAAGCGGTCGGACAGCACGCCGCCGAAGATGATCAGCGCGGCGAACGGCGCGACGAGCGCGGCAAGGGCGTAACCGACGCCGCTCGCACCGTATCCGGCGCCCAGCACGGCGGCGGTGATGGCGACGGGGAGCATGGCGTCGCCGAGGAGGGAGGTGGTGCGGGCGGTGAAGAAGAGCCGGAAGTCCGCGGTCCACAACGGCGTGGCGGACGCCGGCCCCCCGGCTCGCAGCTCACGGGCCATCTCCGAACCAGCCACCACACCGCCCCAGGCACACCGCCGAACGCCGACCGCCGACCCCGACCGGGAAACCACTCTTGCGGCGGGGTGGGGACGGGGTCAACGGAATATGGAGCCGGGCGAGTTCAGGGTCGGGGGACCGGGGGTGGGGGACCGGGAGCGGGAGACCGGGAGCGGGAGACCGGGAGCGGGAGACCGGGAGCGGGAGACCGGGGGTGAGGATCGGGGGTGAGGATCGGGGG
>NZ_AXVU01000149.1:0-1327 GCF_000482585.1 Streptomyces sp. CNQ329
GGATGAGGGGGTGCAGGTCGGCGCCGCCGAGCTCGCTGGCGCGGTAGCCGAGGATCTGCGCGGCGGAGGGGTTGACGAGGACGACCTTGCCGGTGGTGTCCGTGCCGACGATGCCCTCGGCGGCGGCCCGCAGGATCATCTCGGTCTGCCGGCGCTGCCGGTGCAGCTCCGCCTCGATCTCCGCCGAGCCGGTGAGGTCCCGTACGACGAGCATGAGCAGCTCGTCGCCCGTGTAGTGGTGGCCGGGCGCGTACGGGGACTCGCCCCCGGGGCCGTCCTCCAGGTCGGCGCTGGTGACCTCGGCGGGGAAGTCGCTGCCGTCGGTGCGGCGGGCGGCCATGCGCAGCGGCTTCGTACGCTCCTCGGGGCGCAGCCCCGAGCCGGGCGCGACGGAAGCCGTGGAATCGCCGCGGGGCCGGCGCATGGAACCGGGGATGAGCTGCGGATCGAACTCCGGCAGCAGGTCGAGCAGCCCGCGGCCGACGACGGCGGCACCGGGCCGCTCGAAGGTCTCCAGCGCGACACGGTTGGCGGCGACGACGGTGCCGTTGGTGTCGACGAGAAGCAGCGCGTCGGGGAGCGCGTCGAGTATGGCGGCGAGGCGAGCAGCGCCTCGGGATGGCCTGCTGCTCACGACGAACTTCCTCCTCGACGACCGTGCTTGCTGTGCTGTGCGGCCGGCCCTTGCGCCGTCGCGCTTCCCGTACGCCCCCCGAAGGCAATCCCGTGCGCGCCGGTGGCCGTGCCACGAGAGGATTCTACGGTCCCCCGTTGCCGGGGGGACGGCGGATGAGAATCGTCACGCCGCCACCACAACTCGGTGGGGTCCCGCCGGGGAGCGGCCGGGCCGCGTACGGGACACGGGCGGGCCCCTGCCGCGACCGCCCGGCCGTGCCGGGAGGGTACGGCAGGAGCGCGGCGCCGACGGCGGAGGACGAGCGGGGGCGCCGCGTATCTTCACCGGCCGGACACAGATTCTGATCCGGGCCCGCCACCGGAGTCCTCGCCGGCCGCGGCAGCGGGGGGCGTAGAAGCACACCGGCGCGCGGGAACGCCCCTACGCAACAGAAGTCACCCCCGCACCGAAAGCCCCCGGCGCCCCGAAGCCCGTCGGCAGTGCCGCCGAGGTGCTGTTACTACACGAATCGCTGCCCGACGGCCATGTACCGGGCGTCGCAGGAGGTACACCAGTCGGTTGTACTGTCGTCGGTCTTCTCCCTGGCTGTCTCCGCCCTCATCCAGGTGCGTTTCGTCATCGCCCATTCGGTCAGCTTCTCGCATCCGTGGACGTGCATGATCGTCCGCAGGCGGCGCGACGGCTTCCCCC
>NZ_AXVU01000150.1:0-1321 GCF_000482585.1 Streptomyces sp. CNQ329
CCTCGCCCACCACCGCACCCGCCAAGGCCACCCCACCACCAGCCTCGCCTGGGGCTACTGGAAGCAAGCCACCGGCCTCACCGGCCACCTCACCGCCGACCAGCAGAGCCGCACCGGCACGGCGCTCACCACGGAACACGGCCTGCACCTCCTCGATGTCGCGCTCCGGGACCGCCCCGAGTCGGCGCTCGTCTGCATGCCGATCGAGCCGGCGAGCCTGCGCCGCGCGTCGAAGGTGCCGTCGCTGCTCCGTGACCTCGTCCCGGCCGCCGCGCGCCGCGCGACCGCCGCGGGCGCGGGTGCGGTGCGGCGTTCGGGGCTGGCGGAGGAGCTGGCCGGGCTCGGCGAGGCCGAGCAGGACCGGCTGATGCTGGATCTGATCCGGAGCAACGTCGCGGCGGTCCTCGGCCACGCGCGCCCCGAGACCATCGACCCGCAGCGTCCGTTCAAGGAGCTGGGCTTCGACTCCCTCACCGCCGTCGAACTCCGCAACCGGCTCACCAACGCCACCACACTCCAGCTCCCGTCCACGCTGGTCTTCGACCACCCGACGCTCACCGAGCTGTCGGTGTTCCTGCGGGGGAAGCTGCTGGACGAGCAGCCGCGGCTGCGTGCGGCGAAGCAGGTCACGACCGTGGTCGACGACGACCCGATCGTGATCGTCTCGATGGCCTGCCGCTACCCCGGCGGGATGCGGCGGCCCGAGGACCTGTGGAGGCTGGTCTCCGAGGGCGTCGAGGTGATCGGCGACCTCCCGGACGACCGCGGCTGGGATCTCGACGGCCTCTACGACCCGGACCCGGACGCGCCGGGCAAGATGTACACCCGCAAGGGCGCGTTCCTGTACGACGCCGGGCAGTTCGACGCGGACTTCTTCCACATGAACCCGCGCGAGGCGCTGGCCACGGACCCGCAGCAGCGACTGCTGCTGGAGACCGCCTGGGAGGCATTCGAGCGGGCGGGCATCGACCCGACCAGCCTCAAGGGCAGCAGCACCGGCGTGTTCGCCGGCGTCATCTCCCAGGACTACCTGATGCGCATGCACGACGCACCGGACCACCTGGAGGGCTATTTCGCCACGGGCGGCTCCGGCAGCATCGCCTCGGGCCGGGTGGCGTACACCTTCGGGCTCGAAGGCCCGGCCATGACGGTGGACACGGCATGCTCGTCGTCGCTGGTCGCGCTGCACCTCGCGGCGCAGGCCCTGCGCAACGGCGAGTGCGACCTCGCGCTGGCCGGCGGCGCGACCATCATGGCCACGCCCGGGACCTTCCAGGTCTTCTCGCGGCAGCGCGGCCTCGCCGCCGACGGCCGCTGCAAG
>NZ_AXVU01000151.1:0-1263 GCF_000482585.1 Streptomyces sp. CNQ329
CACACGGCGGGGCTCCCCGTACACACGGCGGGGCTCCCCGTACACACGGCGGGGCTCCCCGTACACACGGCGGGGCTCCCTGCACACACGGCGGGGGTCCTGTGCGCACGCAGAGCGAGGCTGCCCCACACGCGCGGCGAGGCTTCCCCACACGCAGAGCGAGGCTTCCCCACGTGCGGGGCGCGGCTGCCCCGCATGCAGAGGGCGGCTGCTCCGCATGAGGCCGGGGGCCTGCCCGCTCGCGGGGAGGGGATCCACATGCGGGCGGAGCTCCACACACGGCGGGGGTTTCCCGCGCGCACGGGTGGGGCTCCCCACACACGGCGGGGGTTTCCCGCACACGGCGGGGGTTTCCCGCGTTCGCGGGGCGGGTTCCCCATGCACATACGGGCGGGATTTCCCGCGCGCCGGGTAAGGCTCCTGCCGCCGGGGGGTGGCTTCCCCGCTGGTGTCCGGGGCCCAGGCACGCCGGTGAGGCTCCCCACGCGCGAAAACGGGCCCTCGGCCGGCGGGTTTCTTCGCGCACGCTGGTGTGGCTTCCTCGCCCGCGGAACGGAGTTCCCCGCGCGGGCCGGTGAGGTTTTCCCCCATGTGCGGGGTTCCCTCGTGCACGTGGGGCGGGGTTTCCCGCGCAGGGCCGGTGTGGCTTCCCCCACCTGCGGGTTCCCTGGCGTGCCGGTGGGTTTTCCCGCCGGCGGGGTTCTTCTCGCGCACGTGGGGCGGGGTTCTCCTGGTGCCACGTGGGGTGGGCTTTCCCGGGCAGGGCCGGTGAGGCTTTTTCACGTACGGCCGGCGGGTTTCCCCACCCGCAAGATCCCCCTCGCGCGTGGGCGGGGTTTTCCTGGTGCACGTGGGGCGGGTTTCTCCGTGCACGGCCCGGCAGATTTCCCGTGGTCGGCCCGGTGTGGTTTCCCCGCCCGCGGGGTTGTGTTCGCGTACGTGGGCATGGTTCTCCTGGCGTACGTGGGCGGGGTTTTCCATCCGTGGGGCGGGGTTTTCATGTGTGGGCATGGGGGTTTTCGCTGGTGTGTGGGGATGGGGTGGGTTTTCCGGGGTGCCGGTGGGTGGGGTGGGGCGGGCCGGGTCGTGTGTGGGGGGTGGGTGGGGGTCAGCGGGTTTCGTAGAGGCGTTTGTGGCCGCTGATTCCTGACAGCCGGAAGGGGCCGGTGGTTTGTGTGGGGGTGTGGTGGGTGGTGCCGTCGGTGGGGAGGGTGTGGTCGTGGAGGTGGAGGTAGGTGGCGTAGTCGACGGGGGTGCGGCGGG
>NZ_AXVU01000152.1:0-1311 GCF_000482585.1 Streptomyces sp. CNQ329
CCCCGCGCGCGCCGTCATAGGCGCCCTGCCCGTCATCCGGCGCCCCCCGGCGCCGGCGTCCACCGGCCCCGTTCGTCTCGTGGGCCGGCGCCGGGCCACCGGGGGCCGCCTGCCCGGCGACGCCACCGACCGCCTCGGGCGCCGACGCACCGTGCGGCGCACCGTGCCCCGCGCCGCCGTCCGCACCGTGCCCCGGCGGCACCCCGGCCGCCGCCGCAACGTCCTCCGCGGGCCCCGCGGCCCCGGCCGCCCCGGCTCCCGCCGGCACCCCCGCGGCCGGTGTCGCTCCGCGCCGCCGCCGGCCCGTGCCCGTACCGCCGACACCCGTACCGTGCGCGGGCGTCCCCGCCGCGCCACCGGACTCCGCCGCGGGAGCGGCGCGTCGCCGCCGCCCGCCGCCCGTACGTCCACCGCCGGAAGCCCCGCCCCCGGCCGTACCGCCACCGGACTCCACCGCTCCGGCAGCACCGGCAGATCCCGCAGACCCGCCCGGGCCGTCGATCCCGCCCGGCCCGGCCAGCTCGCCCGGCTCGCCCGCATCGGCCGGCAGCCCGCCCGTCCGGCCGCCCGGTTCCCCGGCCGCCCCGCGGCCCGACCCGGCCCGCTCCGGCGGCTCCGCGCCCGGCATCACCGTCGTCTCGTTGCCCGTCTCCCGCCCGCGCCCCGACGTCTCCCGTCCCCGCGCGGCCCGCGCCGCCGGCCCGGCGGCCTGCACCGGCACCTCAAGCAGATACGCACTGCCGCTCTGCCCCGGCACCTCGTGCGTCTGCAGGATTCCGCCGTGCAGCAGCGCGACGCCCCTCGCCAGCGGCTCGTGCACCGAGCCCGCATCGCCCGACGCCCCCGCCCCGCGGGAACCGGAACCGGCCGGGGCCGCACCGGCGGCGCCCCGCGGTCCCTGCACCTCTATCCGCACCACGTCCCCGCGCCGGGCCGCCGCCACCACCACCGGCGCGTCGGAGGCCCCCGCCGTCCGCTGCCCCGTGGCGTCGACGCCCGCGACCTCCGCGATCAGGTGCGCCAGCGCCAGCGCCAGCCACCGCCCGTCCGCCTCGATCTCCAACTGCGGCGCGTGCACCACGAACTGCGCCCGCCCGGGTCCGATCAGCTCGTCCGCGCCCTCGGTCGCGGCGTGCACCACGTCCTCCAGGTTCACCGGCCCGACCGCCAGCCGCTCCCTGCCGGAGTCCAGCCGCTGGAAGTCGAGGACGCTGTCGACGAGCGCGGTCATCCGCCCGTACCCGGCGGAGAGGTGGCGCAGCGTCTGGTTGGCCTCGGGCCAAAGCTGCCCGGCCGGGTCGTCGACGAGGG
>NZ_AXVU01000153.1:0-1286 GCF_000482585.1 Streptomyces sp. CNQ329
GGGGCAGCCGCCGAGTGCACCTGCAAACACGGCGAGGGCGGGGCCGGGCGAGGGCCCGTTCACCGGGGACCCGGCCGCGGGATGACCCGTGCGCACGCGACCGCGCGACCGCACCGTGACGGTGCGGCCGCGCGGCCATCCCCATGAGCACCCCGAACCGTGTGAGCCTTACCAGAGGTTGGAGAAGACGACCACGGTGTCGGACTGGTCGACGACGTTGCCGAAGCCCTGGACGTTGGCGGTGTTGGACTCGTTGAAGCCGCCGCCGTTGTTGACCTGCTGGGTCTGGGCGTTGTTGCCGAAGTTGTCGTCACCGACGCCGCCGAGCTGGCCGACGATCGCGGAGTTGGAGTCGTCGTTGGCGAACGCCCCGGCCCCGTTGTCCGCGTGCGCCACCCCTCCGAAGAGCGCGACAGCGAGCGGCAGTGAAGCTGCCGCGGCCAAGATGCGGGCCGTGCGAGTGCGTGCCATCTGCTTCCTCCTATGAACGGAAGACGGTTCCGTGACCGGAGGCCGGCCGGGGGCTCCGGCCACCTCTCCGGCGGTTTGCGACGTCGCGAGAGCATCGTTTCCCACGCGCTCCCGGGCAATCGCGGACCGGCGCCCATTTCCCCCGCAGGCATGATCGGCGGCGGCTAAACCCGCACAGTCGGACACTTTCGCGTATCGAACACTTGTACGAGACTAGGGGGATGGACAGCTCCGTACACAGCCATGCCCTCACCGCCGCGCTGGCCGCCGCCCGCCGCGGCCTGCCCGTCTTCCCGCTGTCCCGTGCGAAGCAGCCCGCGGTCCGCTCCCCGCACCACGCGGACTGGCCGCGGGTGCCCTGCCGCGGGGAGTGCGGGCGCATCGGCCACGGCGTGTACGACGCGACCACCGACACCGACGCGATCCACACCCTCTTCGCCGCCGCCCCCTGGGCGACGGGCTACGGGATCGCCTGCGGCCGGCCACCGCATCACCTGATCGGGCTGGACCTCGACGTGAAATCCGGGACGGACGCGCCGAGGGTGTTCGAGTCGCTCCTCGCCACACACGGGATCGTGCTGCCGCCGACGGTGGTGATCCTCACGCCCGGCGGCGGCCGTCACATCTGGCTCACCGGCCACCCCGACCACACGGTGCCCAACTCCGCGGGCCGCCTGGCGCCCGGGGTCGACATCCGCGGGACAGGCGGCTACCTGGCGGGCCCCGGCTCACGCACCCTGCACGGCACGTACCGCCTGGCCCCCCGCTCCGCCCGCGCCCCCGCCCCGGCGCCCAGAGCGCTGCTCCGCCTCCTC
>NZ_AXVU01000154.1:0-1050 GCF_000482585.1 Streptomyces sp. CNQ329
CCCCCCGGCCGCTGCGCTACTTCGTGACGATGTCCGCGGCGCTGAGCGCCGAGGACCCCGCACGTATCAGGCTCTATCTGGCCCGCCACCGGGGCGACCTGGTCGCCGCCGCCATCCTGGTCCGCGTAGGCACGCACGCGGTGTACGCCTACGGCGCCTCCTCCACAGTCAAGCGCGAGGTGCGCGGCTCCAACGCCTGCCAGTGGGCGATGATCCGAGACTCGCTGGCCGCCGGCTGCGATGTCTACGACCTGCGCGGCATCACCCCCACCCTGGATGCCGGGGACCCGCACGTCGGGCTGATCCAGTTCAAGGCGGGCACCGGCGGTCAGGCCGTGCGGTACGTCGGCGAGTGGGATCTGCCGCTGCGGCCGGTGATCTACCGGGCATTCGACCTCTATCTGAGGCGGCGCGAGTCCGCGAGGCGGCGCGGGCGGAAGTGAGACGACGGCCCGGCGCGGCGGACGGCCCGGCGCGCCCCGCCCGCCCCGCCCGGCTACGTGAGCGCGGCGGCGACCTCGTCGAGGCGGGCGCCGCGGGAAGCCTTGACCAGGACCACGTCGCCCGCCACGAGGTTGCCGCGCAGCCAGTCGACGGCGGCGGTGTTGTCGGCCAGCGCCACGGCCCGCTCTCCGAAGCCTTCGGCGAGGGGCCGTGCGGCCTCGCCGACCGCAAGTACCAGGTCGGCCCGGGAGGCGGCGTACGCGCCGACGGCGCGGTGTTCGGCTTCGCTCTCCTCACCCAGCTCCAGCATCTCGCCGAGGACGGCGATGCGGCGCCGGGCCCCGATCGCCGCCAGCGCGTCCAGGGCGGCGCGGGTGGAGTCGGGGTTGGCGTTGTACGAGTCGTCGAGCAGGGTCGCGCCACCGGCGAGGGCACGCAGCTCCAGGCGCCACTTCGACAGCGATGCGGTGGCCAGCGCCGACGCGGCGGCTTCCAGGGGAAGCCCGGCCGCCAGCCCCGCCGCGGCGGCGGCGGACGCGTTCAGCGCCTGGTGGGCGCCGACGAGCGGCAGCGTGACGCGAGCGGAGGCGTCGGCGGTCGCCAGGG